>CAYPRG010000131.1:0-2508 GCA_964413025.1 uncultured Planctomycetales bacterium | reverse complement strand
CTCAGGCTGCTTGATTTAGGTATATGCCCCCAGAAGTCTTTGGATTTTAAAATATGGTTTAGGAACGCGCTGATTACCCCACCGTGCGCTACTACAGCTATAGTTTTATTTTTATTGAGCCGGATAACTTTTGTTAAGGACGCGATCACCCTTCTTTTAAATCCCGGTAAACCTTCACCTTTCGGTATTGTCAGGCCATAAGGTTGTTTAAGCCATCTTGTGTAGACCAGCGGATACTTTTTCATGATTTGTTTATAGGTCAGGCCTTCAAAGATACCGAAATGCATTTCCCTTAACCCGGGTATTTTCTCAATCTTTGTTTTCTTAAAGATTATTTTAGCGGTATGCAGCGCGCGTTTTCTGTCGCTGGAGTAGACCTTGTCAATTTTCTCTCCTCTTAATCTCTTGCAAAGCTTACTCGCCTGTTTTCTGCCCCTGGCATTGATATCTATATCCAGAAAGCCGCAGTACCTCTTTTTTAAGTTTAAATCGGTTTCTCCGTGCCTGATTAAAATCAATTTAGCGGGCATTTATTTTTCCTTTGAGACCAGGACTACATAGGGTTTAGAGTTAATCGGGTTATCGTTTACTACCACTACTGTTTTATATACCGCTTCTATATTCTGGTAAGTCAATACTTCCCGGGGAGAGCCTTGCTTAAAAATCCTTCCCTGGTCTAATAAAACAATGCGGTTGCAATATTCGCTGGCCAAATTCAAATCGTGCAGGACCATTACTATGGTAAGGCTGTCCTGGCGGTTGAGCCTCTTTAATAAATCCAATACCTGAATTTTGTGCCCGATATCCAGATGTGAAGTCGGCTCATCCAAAAATAACAGCGCGGGCTGCTGGGCGAGGGCTTTGGCGATAATTACCCGCTGGCGTTCTCCGGCGCTGAGTTCATCGATCATTTTTTCTTTTAATCCCAGGGCGTCTGTTATATCCAGGGATTTTTCGGCTATCGCGAAATCTTCTTTAGTCTCAACCTGGAGCCTGGCCAGGTGGGGGATCCTGCCCATCAATACCACCTCTAAAACAGAAAACGAGAAGTTGATCCCGTTGTCTTCCGAGACAAAAGCGGCTTTTTGGCAGAATTTCTTTAAATCCATACTTTTTATATCGTTTCCTTCAAGCAGTATATTCCCTTTCTGGGGGGCTAAAATCCGGCTAAGCAGGCGCAGCAGGGTAGTCTTTCCTGAGCCGTTTGGCCCGATGATGCCTAAAAAATCGCCCTTTTTTATATCTAATGAGATATCTTTTACTATTGCTTCGCGATTGTAGCCTCCGCTAAGGCCGTTTATCTTCAATAAGGTATCAGTGTTCATCTGGCCCTCTGGCTGCGTTTCAGTAAAAAGATAAATGTCGGCGCGCCCAGTATCGCCGTGATTACCCCTATGGGGATTTCTAACGGGGGAAATATAGTCCGCGCTAAAATATCGCAGGCAACCATAAATACCGCTGCCGCCAGGCAGGTAGCCGGAATAAGGACCCTGTGATTCGGGCCGACCACTAAACGCATCATATGCGGTATCATCAGCCCCACGAAACCTATTATCCCGCAGATGCAGACCACGCTGGAGATGATTATCGAAGTGATTAAAATCAGGATTTTTTTTGTTGCTTCTACATCTATGCCTAAATGTATCGCCTCTTCTTCTCCCAGGCTGATAGCATTCAAATCCTGGGAGAAAATATAAATCGCGATGATACCGGAAAAGACTATTATACCTGCTGTAATCAGGAGCCCTACGTCATATACCTGGAGGTTTCCCCATAGCCACCAGGTAATACTATGTAATACTTCATTGCTGGATATGGAGATCAAAAACACCATGATCGCGGAAAGTGCCACGGAAATAATCACCCCGGAGAGTATTAGTGATTGTTCAGGGATTTTATTATTCTGGCGGGCAATATTATAGACTAAAATTATGCTTAATATGGCGCCTATGAACGCCGCCAGCGGCAGATAAAGCCCGGAGGCTCCGATGATGATTGCGATTACCGCTCCCAATCCCGCTCCGCTGGAGGTCCCCAGCAGATATGGTTCTGCCAGGGAATTCCTTAATATTGCCTGCAGCACTATCCCTGAGACGGCCAGCCCGCTTCCGGCTACGATTGCTACCAGGATGCGCATGATACGCAAGTTTACGATTGGCTGGTTTTCCTTAAGCAGTAATTGATCAAAAGGAATGTTGACCGAGCCTTTTAAAATTCCGCATAGCGCCACTATCGCTAATATTCCGGATAAAATGAGCAACCTCCTTTTTAGCCGCCTATTCATTTGTTATATAACCTCGCGTATATTTCTTTAAGGCCCAGGATTACCCTTGGCCCGGGCCGTAACAAGGTATCGGGGTCGATATCATTGTATAAGCGGTTATTTTTTACCGCTGAAATAGAGTCCCAGGCGAAACGCTCAAGCATAAGTTTCGCGGGGTTTTTCCGGCCCATGTAAGCGATGATTATGCAGTCAGGGTTACGCTTGATTACTTCCTCCTGGCTAAA
>CAYPRG010000130.1:0-2577 GCA_964413025.1 uncultured Planctomycetales bacterium | reverse complement strand
GTAAGATTATAATTACGGGAGTGGCGGGGATAAAAGAGGCCCGCGAGGGCGATATTACTTTTCTGGCCAATCCCAAATATTTTCCTCTTATAGATAAGACACGCGCCTCGGCAATCATCATTTCAAAAGACGCCGGCAGCGCCTCCAAGCCTGTAGTCCTCACCGATAATCCTTCTCTGGCATTTGCCAAAGTAGTGGCTTCTTTTGCCCCCTGCGAAACAAAGCACCCCAAAGGCATTCACCCTAGCGCGGTATTAGGCAAGAACGTAAAGTTGGGCAAGAACGTAGCTATCGGCCCTTATGCCGTGGTAGAGGACGAAGTTTCAATCGGGGACAATAGCATAATCTACTCCGGATGTTTTATCGGGAACAATACCGTAATCGGCAAGGACACTCTGATTTACGCCAATGTTTCCATCCGCGAACGGATAAGTATCGGCGACCGGGTAATCATCCATAGCGGCACGGTAGTGGGTTCAGACGGTTTTGGTTTTGCCAATATCAGCGGCCTGCACCATAAGATTCCCCAGATAGGCACCGTAGAAATAGCCGATGACGTAGAGATAGGCGCCAACGTTACCATAGACCGGGCGCGTTTTGAAAAAACTATCATCGGCCGCGGCACAAAAATAGATAACCTGGTCCAGATTGCCCATAACGTGGTAATCGGAGAGAATTCCATTATCGTGGCGCAGGCGGGTATTTCCGGCAGCACGGTCATCGGCAATAATGTTACTTTAGCCGGCCAGGCCGGGTTAGTCGGGCATATTACCGTCGGAGACAATGCGATAGTAGCGGCGCAGGGAGGGGTAACCAAATCCGTGCCGGCTAATACCATGGTTTCGGGGTATCCGGCGAAGCCGCACGATATAGCAAAAAAAGTAAATGCCTGCGTGCAGAATCTTCCCAGGCTATATGAAACAGTAAACCAGCTTAAAAAGAAGATAGAGGAGCTGGAAGCAAAAGATAAAAAAAGGTAGTTACCAACTATGGCTAAACAAAAATCAATCGCTAAAGAAGTCAGCTTAAGCGGCATCGGTTTGCATACCGCCAATAAAGTAAAGGTGGTGTTTAAGCCGGCAGAGATAGACGCCGGGGTTAATTTTATCCGGGTCGACCTTCCTAACAGGCCGGTAATAAAGGTTTCGGCTGATAGCGTATCTCTGCCCACCCGCTCACCGCGGCGCACCTTAATCAGCAAAGACGGGGTAGAGGTGCAGACTATCGAGCATCTTATGGCGGCGTTATCAGGGCTGGGAATAAATAATATTAATATTGAGATTGATAATGTTGAGTTGCCCGGCATGGATGGCAGCGGCCTGAAATTTTTAGAGATATTAGTCCAGGCGGGTATTATAGAGCAGGAAAAAGAGTGCCGGTATTACTCCATAAAAGAGCCTATTTTCGTGGAAGAAGACGGCGCTTCAATAATAGCCCTGCCTTCCCCGGAATTTAAGATTTCTTACACTTTAGAATACAAGCATCCTATGCTGCCGACAGGATTTTTTGAGGCAAAGATGGATGCCGGAATATTCAGGAACGAAATCGCCCCGGCGCGCACCTTCTGCCTTGAGAGCGAAGCCGATGAATTACGCAGGAAGGGTTTTGGCATGGGCGCCAATTACGAAAATACCCTGGTCGTAGGCAAGAGCGGGGTAATACAAAATAAATTACGTTTTCCCGACGAGTTTGTCCGCCACAAGATACTGGATTTAATCGGTGACTTGTATCTTCTGGGCTGCCCGATTAAAGGCCACTTCATCGCTTTAAGGAGCGGCCATTCCCTGAACTTACAGCTGGTCAAAAAAATAAACGAGCAGAAAGAGAAATCAATGGCAGGAGGCATAAGCGCGGGGCATCTTTCCAATAAAGAAGAGTCAAAGGAATTGGATATTGCCACGATTATGAAAATATTGCCGCACCGCGAGCCGTTTCTTTTTGTGGACAGGATAATTTATCTTGAGCCGGCAAAAAATGCTACCGGCATTAAGAACGTGACCATAAACGACTATTTCTTTAAAGGGCATTTTCCCGGCAGGCCGGTAATGCCGGGAGTTTTGATACTTGAGGCAATGGCGCAGGTCGGCGGAGTGATGATGTTGTCGCAGGAAGAGAATAGAGGCAAGCTGGCTTTCTTTATGGCTGCCAATAATGTTAAATTCAGGAAGCCTGTTGTCCCCGGGGACCAGCTTGTGCTTCGGGTGGAGGCGGGAAAAATAAAATCAAAGACAGCCCAGGTTTTCGCCAAGGCATTAGTGGACGGCAAAGTTGTCGCGGAAGCGGATTTTGTCTGCGCGCTTGTGGAGAATTAATGACCGACATACATCCCAGCTCGATAGTTTCTAAAAAGGCAAAACTTAGCGACGATATCAAAATCGGCCCTTTCTGTATTATAGGTGACAGCGTAAAAATAGGCCCTGAGGTAAAAATCAGCGGGCATTGTTTGATAGAGGGCAACACTACTATCGGCAGCAACTGCGAGATTTTCTCCGGCGCTGTCATCGGAAGCAGGCCCCAGGATTTAAAATACAAAGGCGAGAAAAGTTTTTTAGAGATAGGCGATAACAATATCATCCG
>CAYPRG010000129.1:0-2582 GCA_964413025.1 uncultured Planctomycetales bacterium | reverse complement strand
CTTTAGGAGTCGGTTTAGGCATAGTTTTGGGGTTGACCCATTTTCCGCTCTTGGGAGTCCATATCCAATAAGGATAAGCGCTTCCGGCTGATACGCCCCAAAAAACTGCCATAAAAATGATTAAAACCAATCTCTTCATAATATTCCTAAATTAACACAAGGAGCTATTTTTGTCAAGACTAAAGGCCAATTTCAGATTCAGGATAATTGGAAACAAGCGCCGGGTAACTTAATCAAAAGGGAATTAAGATTAATTAATAGCGCCACCAGTGATTCGCTGGCAATGGCAAAAAAACCGGCCAAGGGAGGGCAGACCAGGCTGATAAAAACCAAGCTGAAACCACACAAAGTGATCAAAGTCGCTATAGGCACAATGATTATATTGGCTAAAACGGTTACCGGAGAAAAAACCTTAAAATAATAGGCGATAAAACCCATCGTGCCCAGCCAGGCGGAGAAAGAAACCAGGCAGCCGTCAACAACCGGGCTAAGGCATTTTATTTCCAAAGATCCAAGGCCCAGAAGCGACTTTATCCTGGGGTAGAGATAGACTATGGAAAGCACGCTGGCAAAGGAAAGCTGAAAACTTACGCTGAATAGCTGCCGCGGGTTAACCAGCAATATAAGAAACGCGGCCAGTGAGCAGGAATTGTAAATATCCGGTTCCCTTTTGAACATATAGGCGGACAGAAAGACTGCCGACATCACCGTTGCCCGGGTTACCGGGGGAGTCGCGCCGGTTATCAGGCAATAAATTACCAGGCAGCCGACAGTGATATAAAAACGCGATTTTCTGGAGAGGCGCATTAATCTTAAAATCAAAATTACAATAAAAGCGACTATTCCGACATTAAAACCGCTGACCACAAGTATATGCACAGTGCCTGACCTGATCATGGAGCTATTCACCAGCGGCAGGATATTTCTCTTCTCTCCTAATATCATCGCGTCCAGTATGCCCGCGGCCGGCCAGGATACCCGCCTGAAGATTATTTTTTCCATTCCGGATTTTAACCAAAGGGCAAATCTTTTAAGCGGAAAACCTTTGTTCTTTGAATCAGTCCTTAACGCCAGCCTGGCATTCATAAGCAGGAATATCCCCTGATTGTGGAGGTAATCTCTGTAACTGTGGCTGCCGTGTTTCCCGCTAAAAGGACGGTATAATTTTCCCTTAAGGATTAATTCATCTCCGTAAAGCAGATTTTTATCTCCTTGAAGGGATACCAGGATTTTACCGCAGCAGGCGCTTTTTAAACTATCGGATTGGAGCTGGCTTGCGGAAAAAATAAAAGATCTCCTGCCCATTTTGACCGAAGGCTCGCTGTCAATAACGCCTCTTACCGCGTAATATTCACCGCCTTTCAGATAGACCTGATTTACTATGTGACAACCAGGCAGGACTTTCGAATTTTCAAAAGACAAGGCACCTGCTAAAAAAACCAGGGGAAATATCCAACAATTAAAAACTAATCTTTTATTAAGGAGAATCCAGGCAAAGGCCAATATTACTATAGATAAGAAATACCCGGCCAGGAAGAAAATATGAATTTTGCTGGCAGTAAATATCCCCAGGCAGAAAACCAGGGTAAAAATGGAAAGAGGCCGCCTCATTCCACAAAAAATAAATCCTTTAGTTTTTCAAACCGGTAATCTCCGATTCCCTTTATCTCTTTTAAATCCTGGAGCCCCCTGAATAGGCCATAGTTATTACGGTATTCAATTATGCTCTTTGCTAATTTTGGAGATAAACATTGGCTGGCCGCTAACTCATCCAGGCTTACCTTATTAATATCCAGTTTAGCGGTGTGTGCGCCTGTCTTTAGGACTCTCCCAACGCGGGAATTGGTTTTTACAACAAAGTCAATGCCTAAACCCAGTAGTATCACGCTGATTAAAAATAGGCTGGCCTGCTTTTCCTGGCGGGTAAGGTTAAACATAAAAATCCCCCTTCCTGCTTTAATAGACGCAAGAAGGGGGAAAATCTAACAGAAGAAAAGATTAGTAAGCGCCGAAGTGCTGTCCCGGCCGCCTGAAAGGCTGATTTTTCATTTTTTTGACAGAGAGCCTTTCTTGGACGGCTTGCAAAAAATACAAAAGAGCCTTTTTATCTACATCAACAAATTCCAGCCCTATCCTGTAAAACGAATCGCCGCCTTTTTTCTCTTCTTTGGCATATTTGATTTTTCCTTTGCCTGACAGGAATTGGCTGTTTAGTTCAGTAGTAAGATCAAAGAGTATGACCTTATCAATTAAGTCATCTACGTTTTCTGCTAAACATATGGAGACCCCTAAAAAACTTATATCGGTAACGGAAACCTGAAAAACAATGGGGTCGCCGTTCTCCGCTTTTAAGGTTATTTCCCCGCTAATGTTGTATCTTGTATATCCTCTTTTTTCGGACATATTTATTTACTTTATAAGGCGCCTTTATAGAAGTATTTTATATAATTTCTAACCATAAATCAAACATTTTTTGGGGTGGCAAAGGATTTGCAAATCAGAGGGAGGGAACTACGACAAATCTAATAAATTATCTAAGCCGAAATCCAGGCCTGCCTGCCAAAAATCCTTTTCTATTTCTC
>CAYPRG010000128.1:0-2631 GCA_964413025.1 uncultured Planctomycetales bacterium | reverse complement strand
CTTGGCCTTCTTATTCGGCCGGATAGCGCCGTATGGGCAAACCATCACGCACATCCAGCATCCGATGCAGCGCTTATCATCGTGGATAACCATCCCTTTTTCTTTATCATAGGCCAGGGCCGCGGCCATACAAGCATCAACGCATTTGGCATCTTTACAATGCCTGCAGGAAACCGGGTAATTTTTTTTATTGGAAGTTAAGACTTTCTTGCGAGGCAAAGACAAAAATTCTTCGCGCAGCGACTTGAATAATTCTCCCGCAGCCGAATGAGCTACACTGCAGGCAATCTCGCAGGATTTACAACCCAGGCATTTTTTTATATCGTAATAAAGCTGTTTCATGATTTATACATCACAGGCGGCAGTTTCAAAGCCTCGCGTTTCTTATCAATATGGTTGATCATTAACTCCGCCATTTTCATAGGGTCATCGCAGAATTCAAATCTTCCGCCGACCACATCCTCTAAACCCTGGGTTAAATAATCGGTCAGGTTCTTGCTGCCCAGGGTAGCAAAGGGGTTTGAGCCGAATACGGTATAAACTCCCGAAGCCACAAAATAAAATCCGATGGTAATCGCCTTCTCGGACATCCATTCCGGGGCGCAGCCTGCTGCCGGGATATCGGATAAATCTTCGCCTAAACCGCCTTCTTCTATAATATGAGCTGCGGCAGTCAGTATCCGGGAATTATCCACGCAAGAGCCCAGATGTAACACCGGCGGAATGCCTACTGCTTCGCATATCTCCTGCAAACCTTTCCCGGCGTAAATCTTGGCTGCCTCAGGAATGAGTAAGCCCTGTTTGGCGCAGGCAATCGCGGAGCACCCGGTCTGTAAAACCAAAACATCATTTTTAATCAATTCTTTTACCAGGGTAGTATGAAAATAATCATGGGTCTGTTTGGGATTATTGCAGCCTACCACGCCGGCTAAGCCGCGCAGCCGGCCGGAGATAATCGCTTCGTTTAACGGCCGGTAAGTCGAGCGGTATTTTCCGCCCAGGATTTGGAAAACAACATCTTTGGTGAACCCAGCCACTAAATCCATTTCATGTTTAGGGATATTCACTCTCTTTTTATTCCTGTTAGCGAAATTCTCCACTCCCAATTTAATAATTTGCTTGGCTACGTTATATGCATCGTCAGTCTGGAATTCAATATGGGCCACTCCCGGAAAACGCGCCTTGGAACTGGTAGTCACCAGCTTGGTATGAAAACAAGCGGCAATCTCCTGTAATGCCGGCATAATACACTGCACATCCACCATCATTACCTCAACCGCTCCGGTGACAATGGCTAACTCCTGCTGCAGGAAGTTCCCGGCAACCGGTATACCGTGGCGCATTAAAACCTCGTTAGCGGTACAGCAGATCCCGGCTAAATTTATTCCTTCGGCACCCTTGCTTTTAGCCAGTTTGATTAATTCCGGGTCCTGGGCTGCTTTTACCGCCATCTCGGATAAAATCGGCTCATGGCCATGCACCACGATATTCACATAATTTTCTTTTAATACCCCTAAATTGACTTTTCCTCTTACCGGTTCGGGGCTGCCTAAAATAATATCCTGGGCATCGGTGGCAATCATCGAACCGCCCCAGCCGTCGGAAAGCGCGCAGCGCATGCCGTTATTGATAATATTCTTGTAATCGTTATCCACGCCCATATGGGTAGTATGCAATAACTCTACAACTTCCCTATCCACGCCGCGCGGGGTAATCCCTAATTTTTTCCAAATTTCCTGCCTTTTTTTAGGGGCGCGTTTACAAAATTCAAGCTGTCCTTCTTGTTTTCCGAATTCAGCGAGCAATTTCTGCGAGAGCTCTTTGGCGATTTGTTCTTCCGGCTTATTTATATCAATGCCAAACTCCTGGGCTAATTTTTTAAATTTTTCTTTATCCACAATACCATATTCATGCGAGTGGCTAGCGCTCTTGGCATGCGTATGCCCGGCTATTAAAGCCAAAGTATGCGCCACATCCCTGCCATGGTCAGAGTGGGCTGAAGCGCCTACGGCAATTTTCCTGGCTAAGTTTCTGGCGGCAATGGTATCGGCAGAAGCGCCGCAGACACCAGCCTGCGCGCCCTCGCCAAAGGGATCGATCCTGCAAGGCCCCATGTCGCAGACCGTGCAGCATACTCCTAATTGCCCAAAACCGCATTGCGGCTGCTGAGATTCCAATCTATCCCAGCTGGTTTTAATATTCTCATCCTGGGCCTTCTGTAACATTTCCTGAGTGGCTAAATCTATGGATTTCTTTTCCATGCCTGACATATTTATTGCCTCCGTATATTTACAAGCCCGACGCGTCCAAAACGCGCGGCACTACCTTATCCCAGCCAATCGGCATAATATGAATGCCCTGGCACATTGGTTTCAATTCCTTTATCAAACGCGCGGCAATCTCCACTGATTTCGTGGTTTTATCCTTGGTCTCTTCCATCTCTTTTATCAGATTGTCCGGAACGAATACGCCGGCGACATTTTTATTCATGAATTTTGCCATCCCGGCGGATTTTAATAAAACAATCCCGCCTAATATGGGGACTTTAAGGTGCTTTATTTTATTTAGGAAATTCTCAAAGATTTTGAGATCGTAGATTGCCTGGGTCTGGAAAAATTCCGCGCCTGCGGC
>CAYPRG010000127.1:1464-2651 GCA_964413025.1 uncultured Planctomycetales bacterium | reverse complement strand
CCCACGAATTGGGCCATATAGTAAACAGGGATTTTATCGTAATGACCATAGCGGTTACTTTGCTTCAGGTTCTTTATGAAGTATATTATAATTTTTTGAGGCGCAGGAGGTCATCGAAGAGCAAAAAAGGGGATGTTACTCCGTTAATAGGGGCGATATCCTATGTGCTTTATATAATAGGTTCGTATATAGTGCTTTATTTATCCCGGACAAGGGAATACCTGGCAGACAGGTTTTCGGCCGAACACACTAATAATCCCGATGCCCTTTCTATGGCCCTGGTAAAGATTGCTTACGGTATAGCAGCCGAGGTAGATGGCGAAGCTACTCAACGGCTCCTGGCTTCCACGCGGGCCATGGGTATTTACGATTTCAAGGCAGCAGACTCCATAGGGACAGTTTTTAAATTGACAATGGAAAAAGATAGGGCGCGGTTTGCCGATGAACTTACTAAAGTATTCCTGTTTGATATCTTTAGCCCCTGGGGCCTGCTTTCGGAGATAAATTCTACTCATCCTTTAACCGGTAAAAGAATCAGGGCTTTATCAGAATACGCTAAAGAAAAAGGGAGGGCCTCAATATTCAATTTCGAGAAAATCACCCAGGAAGGCAAGGGGCTGGACAAGGCGAGGTTATATAATGATTTTTCAACAGGTTTGTGTGTCTATGCCTTGCCTTATATAGGCGCCCTGGCAGGTATATTGATTTATTTGGGAGACCGCGCAAATTATCCTTTGTCGGTTTTTGTGGTAGGGGCCAGCCTGTTAATCCAGGGTTTGTATAAGTACCGCAGGCCGGAAGGCGCCCCGGAGAAGATATCTGTTTTTGAGCTGATGCAGGACCCTTACGCGAATCCTCTCCAGGGAAGGTTTGTCGAGATTGAAGGCAAGGTCATAGGCAAAGCAGATGCCGGAAGTTACCTGGGTGAGGATGTCAAGATGCAGGATAAATCCGGATGTTTGATATATCTTAATTATGAATCTATAATACCGATTTTGGGCAACCTGATTTTTGGTTTAGGGAGAGCCAGAAAAATGATCGGGCAGTATTCTAAGGCCACTGGGTGGTTCAGAAGGAGTACCTATCAGGTAGTTGATTTAGATACCGTGGAGGCGCAGGGCGAGACTATAAAAAGCTATACCAGATTCTGGGGGATAATCACCGGTATATTATTTCTGGTATTGGGA
>CAYPRG010000127.1:0-1364 GCA_964413025.1 uncultured Planctomycetales bacterium | reverse complement strand
CAGAGCAAGTCGGAACAGGATATGCAGACTGTTTTAATCTCAAGCCTTGAAGAGCAGCTTTTTTCCCAGAAGGATGAATCAGAGAAGCTTAGGGCAGAGGATGTTGGCCTGAGAGAAGAATTGGAAGCAACCAGGAAGAGAGAAGACTCTTTAAGGGAAGAATTAATGAGGCAAAAGGATTGGTACGATAAAAAAGTTGAAGAGCTGGATAAGCTTAAAAATGATTATCTGCCGCTTAAGAGCAAATTGGAAAAGGAGATCTCAGGAGATGTGGATTTATATAGAGAGGGTAAAGAAAGAGATGAGATAATTGAAACTTTAAAAAGGGAAAATAAGGAATTGGCCGATCAGATCCAGGAATTAAGGCTGCAGATTGAAAAGTACAATAGTCAAGCATAGGTAATTAGTAATGTTATCATATCGCCTGCAGTAGTCATCCGTACCCCAAGTTAATATTTAATGAATATCATTTTAGCTTTCTTAGGAGGTGATTTGATTTATGAAGATAAAGATATATTACCATCATACTGATTGCGGGGGAGTGGTTTATTATGCCAACTACTTAAGTTTTTTGGAAGAGGCACGGACCGAATATCTGGCGGAGAAAGGAGTCTTGGTTAAAGAGCTAGCTGATCAGGGCACGCTTTTCGTAGTCGCGCGGCAGGAAATAGATTACAAATTTCCTGCTTTTTACGGGGATACCCTTCAGATAAATTCAAAAATTACTAATATCGGCGGAGCTAAGATTGAATTTGAATATGAGATAAAAAATCAGAACGGCCAGACTAATTCTAAGGCTAAAACAATTTTAGTCTGCGTAGACGCAAATCTAAAACCAAAAGCCATACCTGATCAGGTACGTAAACTTATTTCTTAAAAGGGGAGGGTGGGTATAAATGGATGCGCTGGAAGCCATAAAAAATAGAAAAAGCATAAGAAATTATAAAGACAGGCCTATTTCCAAAGATATGCTTCAGGAACTGGTGGATGCGGCGAGGTTTGCCCCTAGCGCAAGAGGAGTGCAGGCCTGGGAGTTTGTAATTGTCACCAATCCCGAGACTTTAAAAAAACTTGGCGGATTAATTGAGAACGCCAGATTTATCTCTTCCGCCAAGGCCTGCGTTGCCGTATTCTCCGGCGATACCAAATATTACCTTGAAGACGGCTGCGCTGCTACCGAGAATATACTTATAGCGGCCGCTGCCTTAGGTATCGGATCATGCTGGGTTGCCGGAGATAAAAAACCATATTGTGGGGAAGTAGCCGGATTATTGAGCGCCCCGGATTCCCTTAAATTAGTAAGTTTGATTGCCCTGGGTTACCCGGAGGATAAAAACATCCCCGTGGTTATTAAAAAAAGAGAC
>CAYPRG010000126.1:0-2681 GCA_964413025.1 uncultured Planctomycetales bacterium | reverse complement strand
GGCGGATTATATCCGCCCTTTTTATTTATGACCTTGACGCTAATTACCGAGAGGAGTATAATTTAAGGCATCATGCTATTAGGAGTCCATGTTTCTGTTGAAGGTAAAATTTATGAGACAGTTGAGGTTGCGCATCAGTTAGGCTGCGACACTATGCAGATATTTCTGCGCAACCCCCAGAGATGGCGGAAAGATTTCTTGGCCCCGGAGGATATGGATGAATTTATCCGCAGGCGGGATAAGTTCAAGATAAAGCCCCTCTTTATCCACATACCATACTTGATAAATCTTGCCTCGCCCGAGCCCGGATTATATGAAGACTCGATAGAGGCGTATATTGAGGATATTTTAGAGGCATTTGTTTTAAGGGCGGATTATATCGTTACCCATATGGGCAGCCACAAGGAGACATCCGAAGAGGCCGGGATAAAAAGGCTGACCGATGCCCTGAATATTATTTTAGAAAAGACAAAAGGTGCTGAGGTTGGCATATTATTAGAGAATACCTCCGGTTCCGGGTCATGGCTGGGTTATAAATTCAGCCACCAGAAAAAAATCCTCCAGGGCATAAAACAAAAAGAGCGGGTAGGGCTTTGCCTGGATACTGCCCATGCTTATCTGGCCGGGTATGATATCGCTTCAAAGGAAGGCCTGGAGGCGATGTTAAAAGAGATAGACGAGTTAGTCGGCATAAACCTGATTAAGCTCATCCATTTAAATGACGCCAAGGGCGAATTAGGCTCTAAGCATGACCGGCACGACCATATCGGGAAGGGGACTATCGGCCTGGATGGAATGAAGAGGATCATCAACCACCCGAAACTTAAGAATATCCCCCTTATTTTAGAGACGCCCAAAAAAACCGAGACAGACGATATAATGAATTTAAGTTTAGTAAGAAAGCTGCGTAAAGGCTAAAAATATGTACCCGTTCAAAGAAATCGAAGAAAAATGGCAGAGGGCCTGGCAGAAGGATAAGGCCTTCAGCGCCCAGGATGACCCGGCTAAAAAGAAGTATTACCTGCTGGAGATGTTTCCTTACCCGTCGGGAAAAATCCATATGGGCCATGTCAGGAACTATACCATCGGTGATGTCGCGGCCAGGTACAAAATGATGCAGGGTTTCAGCGTCCTGCACCCTATGGGTTTTGATGCCTTTGGCCAGCCGGCGGAAAATGCCGCCATAAAAAATAAAACTAAGCCGGATATATGGACCCATAAATGTATAGAGTGGATGAAGGTTGAATTACGCAGGATGGGTTTTTCTTATGACTGGGAGAGAGAGGTTTCTACCTGCGACAGCACTTATTACAAGTGGAACCAGTGGATATTCCTGAAGATGTTTGAGAGGGGCTTAGCTTATAAAAAAGCCTCTTCAGTCAACTGGTGTCCTTCCTGCGAAACCACGCTGGCAAATGAAGAAGTTATCGAAGGGGGCTGTTGGCGTTGCCATAGCAAGGTGGAGCAAAAAGACCTGGAGCAATGGTTTTTAAAGATCACCGCCTATAAAGAGCGTCTTTTGGAAGATTTAGGGCAGCTGAAAGATTGGCCTGAAAGAGTGCTTGCCATGCAAGCCAACTGGATAGGCAAAAGCCAGGGCGTGGAGATATTTTTCCGCACAAGAGGCACGGATAAAATAATCCCTGTTTTTACCACCCGGGTGGATACGATTTTCGGGGCGACCTATATTGTCCTTGCCCCTGAGCATCCTTTTGTCAAAGAGATAATCAAAAACAGCCCGAAGGAAAAAGAAATTTTAAAATTTATTGAAAAGGTAAGCAAAGAAAGCAAAATCGTGCGTACCTCTTCCGATGTAAAAAAAGAAGGGGTGTTTACCGGCGCATATGCCGTTAATCCGGTAAATAACGAAGAAGTGCCGATTTGGGTAGCTGATTATGTTTTGATGGAATACGGCACCGGCGCGATTATGGCTGTGCCCACTCACGACCAGAGGGATTTTCTATTTGCTAAGGAACATGGCCTTCCGATGAGGATAGTGATCCAGCCTGCCGGAGCCGAAAAGAAAATAGAAGAATTATCCGAGGCTTATGAAGGCGACGGAGTCCAGGTTAATTCAGGAAAATTTAACGGTTTATCTAACCAGGAAGCCAAAACTAAAATTGCCGAATGGATGGAAAAAGAAGGCATCGGTAAGATCCAGACTCATTGGCGGCTGCGCGATTGGTTGATTTCCCGCCAGCGCTATTGGGGTACTCCCATTCCGTTTATATATTGCCCGAAATGCGGGGTAGTGCCTGTGCCTTATGAAGATCTGCCGGTAGAATTACCGCAGGATGCCCCTTTTACCGGCGAAGGCGGCAGCCCTTTAGGGAAGGTTGAGTCGTTTGTCAATGTGAAATGCCCGAAATGCAAAAGCCCTGGCCGCCGCGAAACCGATACCATGGCAACTTTTTTTGACTCTTCATGGTATTTCCTGAGATTCTGTTCGCCGCTATTTGATAAAGAACCTTTTGATAAAAATAAAGCCAGGTATTGGATGCCGGTGGACCAGTATATCGGGGGGATTGAACATGCCATTCTGCATTTATTGTATTCCCGTTTCTTTACAAAGTTCTTCAAAGACTTGGGGATGATAGATTTTGATGAGCCGTTCCAGCGCCTGCTCACTCAGGGGATGGTCTTAAAAGACGGCGAAGTAATGTCTAAGTCCCGGGGAAATG
>CAYPRG010000125.1:0-2787 GCA_964413025.1 uncultured Planctomycetales bacterium | reverse complement strand
GATGCAGGCGGAATATCACCGCGGTTCATGGGAAGATATTGAAAACAATATGGCTTTTCACGGCGGCGCGGGTAATGCCATCGGCGGCGTTGCTTTTGAATGGCTGGATGAATGGTGGAAGGCATATGAACCCAAAGTTCATGATACAAAAGGTTTATGGACCGGCCCGTTTCCGGACGGATCCATGCATGAAGAGTGGCTGGGGGTTTGCGGCCAGGGTGACGGTAAATTGAGTCCGTTCTTAAGGCAACTACGCAAATCGTATTATACATACAAGAAAATTTGGAAGTAGACTAGGGAGATCCTCGGCATCTTCGATGCCAAGGATCCAATTCGCGTAATAACTTACGTTCGTTTCGCTCCATAAGTTATACGCTCATCGGAGGTAGAAAGGAGGCAGTAAATCAAAATCAAAAATTTAAGAACTATTCCACAAAATATAAATAGGCGATATGAAAACAAAAGGGAGGTATAGGAAATGAAAAAAACTTTAGTAATATTGGCGGCATTAATGCTGGCAATACCGTTTTGCGGGTATGCCGAAGAGCCGGCTGTTGCTGTCAAGGAAGCAGTTAAGGAAGCTCCTAAGGAGTTTGTGGTTTATCTGGACAGAAATGCCAGGGATAATCATTATATTCCTTCAGGCTGGATGGGTGATTACGGCGATATCAAGATAAACGATCAATGCGCGGAAAATCCTCATTCCGGGACAACCAACATTCAGTTTAGCTATAGCGCCAAAAAGAGCCAGAACCAGGGATGGGCAGGCGTATATTGGCAGAACCCGGCAAATAACTGGGGTTCAAAAAAGGGCGGTTTTGACCTGACCGGAATGACCAAACTTACTTTCTGGGCTCGGGGAGCAAAGGGCGGGGAAATAATTCAGAAAGTTGTGGTCGGCGGCATAAAGGGCACCTATTCAGATACCGCAACGGTAGAGATGGGGCCGATAGAATTGACCGATACATGGAAACAATATACCGTTAATCTGGCCGGTAAGGATCTTTCCTATATCTGCGGAGGTTTCAGCTGGGTGACTACTGCCGATTTAAATCCGGATGGCGCGGCATTCTATCTGGATGATATAAAGTTTGAATCTGACGCCACCATGAAGCCGGAAGGCAGGAAACAGCAGGCTATGCCTTTTTATGTTTTCGCGGACCGTTCATCGGCTTCCAACCATTTCATTCCTTCAGGATGGATGGGTGATTACGGCGATATAAAATATGACGGCGCATCAAAAGAAGACCCTTATTTAGGCGATACCTGCGTTAAGGTTATCTACAACGGCAAGGCAACTCAGGGAGCCCGCTGGGCAGGTATATATTGGCAGAATCCGCCCAATAACTGGGGTAATGTAGACGCGGGTTTTGACCTTTCCAAGGCCACCAAGGTTACCTTTTGGGCCCGTGGCGAAAAAGGCGGAGAGCGCATCGAAGAGTTTAAGATAGGCGGAATTATGGGCGAATATTCTGATTCGGATACTGTGGGTATCGGCCCGGTCATACTGAATAAGGAATGGACACAATATACCATTGACTTAAAAGGTAAAGACCTGTCTTATATCATCGGCGGTTTCTGTTGGGCAACCAATATTGATGTCAACCCCGAAGGAGCAACTTTCTACCTGGATGAAATTAAGTACGAATAATTTAGTTAGTGATTTGAGGGCTACCGGCCGCAAGCTTCTGCTTGCGGCTTGTAGCCTGTTTTTTATAATCTGTTTTTTAGGGGCAGCCCCTAAGCCGGATAAGATCCACATTAAAAAACTTAAGAATGGCCATTACCAATTGATTGTCAACCGCAAGCCTTACGTTGTAAAGGGAGTTTGTTATAGCCCTATTCCTATAGGCGGTAATCACGAATATGATTGGTGGTCTGACCCGAACAAGCCCTGGCTCGTAGACGGTAAGCTTATGCAGGAAATGGGCATCAACACCGTAAGGTTTTACCAGGGGCATGATAACGTGGAAGCAGTTAAAACAGTGATCCGGGATTTATACCAGAATTACGGCATACGCTCGATTATGGGGAGCTGGCTGGGCTTTTGGGAATATCCCTGCCCTTTTTACGGGGATAAGGATTTCCAGGATAAGGTTAGAAAAGAAGTCCTGGATATGGTTAATCTTTACAAGGATGAGCCGGGAATCCTGATGTGGATTTTAGGCAATGAAAATAATTATTCCTGCCTGGGCCAGGTCAATCCCTGGTCAACCGATGAGATTGATAAAGAGCCCGACCCCCAGAAGCAGAAAGCCATGAAGGCAAAGATTTATTATTCCTATATTAATGAGTTGTCTAAAGAGATACACAAGCTTGACCCTAACCACCCGGTTGCCTTAGGCAACGGAGAGTTGATTGGGCTGAATTTTGCCAAAGAATTTTGTTCGGATGTTGATTTGGTGGCCTGTATTATTTATAGAGGTAAGACTTTTGGCAATCTTTTTAAATCCTTAAAAGCGACTTTTGACCGGCCGCTTCTATTGGCGGAATTCGGCGCGGACGCTTATGATGCTTTTCTAAAGAAAGAAGACCAGAATATGCAGGCTTTTTTCCTGGAATCGCAGTGGCGGCAGATTTATGAAAATCTAGCCAATAATAAAGAAGGCGCGGGAAACTGCCTGGGCGGGACAATCTTTGAATGGAGCGATGAATGGTGGAAGCATGACCAGAACAGCCCTGACAGCTGGAAGGTGCATGATACCGAATCAAACTGGACTAACGGCAGCTACTATTTTGATATAAAAGCGGAAGGCAACAAAAATATGAACGAAGAGTGGTTTGGGA
>CAYPRG010000124.1:1330-2814 GCA_964413025.1 uncultured Planctomycetales bacterium | reverse complement strand
TACACCGTTTTAACAAGGCCCAGCAGGATGTGCTTTTGCCTGATATCGAAGAAGGCAATCCCATCTTAATCGGCGCCACCGTGCATAGCCCCTTTTTTTCTATCGCCGCGCCGCTTGTGTCCCGGTCGCTGGTCTGCGAATTAAAGCTCCTCAAAGAAGACGAGATCTCAGAGATCCTTTCTTCTGCGTTGGCGGATAAAGAAAGGGGCCTGGGAAATTTAAAAATAAAAATAGAGAAAAAGGCGCTTGTCTTTTTATCCAAGACCTGCGAGGGCGATGCCCGCCGGGCTTTAAATGCCCTGGAAGTGGGAGCGCTTACTACTCCCAAGTCCAAAGATGGCTGTATAAATTTTGATTTAGAGGTCGCCTCAGAGTCTATCCAAAAAAAGGCGATACTTTACGATAAAGACGAAGATGGGCATTATGATACTGCTTCGGCTTTTATAAAGTCGATGCGCGGCTCAGACCCCGACGCGGCCTTATACTGGATGGCAAAAATGCTCTGCGCCGGAGAAGACCCCCGTTTTATTGCCCGCCGGGTCTGTATCCTTGCCGCGGAAGACGTGGGTAATGCCGATCCTTTAGCCCTGGTTCTGGCTAACGCGGCAATGCAGATTTCAGAATTTGTCGGGATGCCGGAAGCCAGGATACCTTTGGCCCAGGCGGTGATTTATGTCTCCTGCGCCCCTAAGTCTAATGCCGGCTATCTCGCTATTGAGAAAGCCTACCAGGATATTGAGAACGAAAAGGTACAGGAAGTACCGGATCATCTTAAGGATACATCTTACTCCGGGGCAGAGAAACTCGGGCATGGCAAGGGGTATAAATATGCCCATGATTACGAAGGCCATTATGTAAAGCAAAAATATACCAGAAAGAAAGTGCGGTATTACGAACCAACGGATATCGGGCATGAGGCTAAGATAAAACAGCGCTTGGAAAATTTACGCAAAATGGCAGATAAAAAAGGAGGGTAACATGAAAAGGATATGCGCATTGATTTTTTGCGCGGGCCTAATCTTATTAGGCGCGGGTTGCGAGACTAATAAAACTAGGGTAGCCGAAGGGTCGGTTATCGGCGGCGTATTGGGTGCTGCGGCAGGCGCAGGCCTCGGTAGCTTAAGCGGTAATGCCGGCGCGGGCGCAGGTATTGGCGCGGCAGTCGGTGTCTTAGGCGGCGGGTTAATCGGCAGCCAGATGGAAAAAAAGCCTGCTAATGCAGAAGGGCAGGCCGCTAGTTCTACCCAGATGACAACCCAGCAGGTTGTTGACCTTGCCAGGCAGGGCGTAAGCGATGATGCTATTATTGAAAAGATCCGTTTGAGTAATTCCCGTTTTAGCTTAAGCCCGGCCCAGGTTAACAACTTAAAGCAGCAAGGCGTCAGCCAAAAGGTCATCGATGCTATGCAGGGGGTTTAAAATATAATTGTGTTCATTTTTGTTTAGCTGTAAAATGATACAGGAGGTATTATGCTGCGGAATTT
>CAYPRG010000124.1:0-1230 GCA_964413025.1 uncultured Planctomycetales bacterium | reverse complement strand
AGGACCGAAATAATCCCGGAAAGTGCTTATTAAGAAAAGGTGCGGCTAGATGGAAAAAATCATCAAGCTGGCAGTTTTTTTAGTGCTGCTGGCCGCGGGTTTGTTTTTCGGCCGCAACTGGCTGGCGGTCTATTATTGTAACCAGGGGAGCAATCACTATAACCGCGGCGCATACCAAGAGGCGGCCAGGTCTTTTGAAAAATCATTAGCGGTTAATTCTTCCGTCGCCATGGTCCATTATAATTTAGCTTGTGCCTACAGGGAAAACAGCATGGATGATAAGGCGATAGAGGAATACCGGAATACAATCCGCATCGACCCCAAATATAGCCGCGCTTATATAGGGCTAAGCAAGTTATACTGGGAAGATAAGAGGCACGAAGAAGCTTTAGCCCTGCTTAAGCAGGCGGCAGCCAAGTTTCCTTTTAACCAGGAAATCGAAAAATTATCCGACGCCGTTTCTTTCGAGTATATGACTTATTGTTTGGATAAGGGCATAGATGTGTTTTTATCCGGCAACCAAAAGAATGCCCGGGATTTGTTGAATAAGGCGCTGGAGATAAGGCCGGATTTCGCTTATGCGCACTACACATTGGGCTACTTTTATTACGCCGAAAATAATTATAAAGAAGCGGAAGAGGCGTTAAATAGGGCGCTGCAGGCAGATTCTCGTTATTGGCCGGCATATAAACTTTTAGGCGATATATGTATGGAAAAGAGGGACTACAATGAAGCGGTCACTAAATATAGCGTGGCTTTAAATTTAAACCGTGAAAGCGCCAGCGTTAACAATGATTTAGGCCTGGCGTTGATGCAGGTGGAGCGTTACAAAGAAGCAGCCGGGTATTTAAAAGAAGCCCTCAGGCTGCAGCCGGGAAGCATTGATATTCAATGCAGCCTTGCCAATGTATATAAGGATATGGGGTTGTTCGGCCAGGCAGCGAGTGAATACGAAAAGATATTACAGCGCAAGCCTGATTATCCCAATGTGCATAATGACCTGGCGGATAGCTATAAAGAACTGGGCAGAAAAGATGAGGCCCTCGCGGCATATCAGGGAGAAATAAATATTTCACAGAAGAAACTTTTAACCAGCCCTAATAGCGCCGTTACCATCAACAGCCTGGCGTATGCTTACAATGGGATGGGGAATTATAAAGCAGCAGAAGGGGCTATCCATAGAGCCCTGGCTCTGCAGCCCGGTTACAGGGAAGCGTATTTAACCCTTGC
>CAYPRG010000123.1:0-2847 GCA_964413025.1 uncultured Planctomycetales bacterium | reverse complement strand
CAGCCAGCTTTCCTGGCCTGATTTAAACTTTAAATACCTCGGGATCAACTATAAGACAGACGGAACCCTGGTTAATTTTGGCGCTCCGGCAGTAGAATTCAAGATATCATCTAAGGACCTGAACCTTGAGTCCGCTTTGGCAATCAGCGGAAAGAGGATTAAATTTTCTAAACTCAATGGCAGCTATATTAATTCAAGATTTTCTTTAGCCGGGGAGCTTGACCTGACAGGTTCATCAGCTGTTAACGCGGATATCGGAGGCAGCCTGGATATCGACCTGAATGATTTGGCTGTGCCCCTGGTTAAATTTAAAAACGAACTGGAACGGATAAAGCCTGTCGGCATAGTGCATGCCCAGGGCCAGCTTAGCGGAAATATTAAAGATATAAGGTCGTGCTCGCTTCAGGCGAGGTTATCCGGTGGTTCCATTTCTTTTTATGGTTTAAAATCCGGAGATTTTCTTTTGAGTTACAATCAGGAAAACAGGATTGCCGAGATCGCGCAGATGCAGATGTTGTTATATGACGGAATAATAAATGCCGCCGGTAAGATGAATTTTGGCTCAGATAATCTTCCTTTTTGGGTAAGCGCGGATATCCAGGGGGTCAATCTTGAGAAGTTAAAGATGGACACACCGGCAAAAAATAATGATATTGCCGGTATCCTTAGAGGAGATGTTAAAATCAATGGATACTCAGGCGACCTTTCCAGGTTAAGCGGGGCAGGGAATATCTTTATTACCGGTGGCAAACTTTGGCAGCTGAATTTATTTAAAGGCATGGGTAAGCTGATTTTTGCCGAGGACCTTGCCAGGGTAGTCTTCAGCGAAGGCTACTGCGGTTTTGTCATTCAGAACAAGTCATTTTTTACCGATAGCTTCAAATTAAAAAGTAATCTTGCGGAACTAGACGGCACTGCCAAGATCGGCTTTGATAGCACAATAGACGCCTCCATAAAAATACATATTTTAGATGAGATGGTCCCGCTGCAGAATAATCTGAAGGATATCATTACCACCATAATAGGGCAGTCTAACGCCTTCGGCCTGATAAAGATTACCGGGACATTGCAGCAGCCAAAGTATAAATTTAAGCCCGCGGTTGTAGATATATTCAAGGGCCTGAAAGATTCCGCGATTGGGAATATTTTTTAAATTTCCTTAATCTTTATTTAATGGTATAATCTAATTTGCAATGAAACCATTTTTAGCGCTGATTACTATAATATTATTCTTCCCGGCTAGCAGCGTCTTTGCCTATTTTAGCAATTACCCGCCGTATAAATTTAAAGAAGGTTCCCCCAGGCACATAGAAGCAAAGCTGCTGGTAGATTCAGATAAGCCCAGATTCAAATCAAAGGATGGGAAAATCTTCGTGAGGCTGAAAGAAACCGCGGGAAGCTTTAATTTTCTTCTTAAAGACGGGAAGTTTGTTTTGGCCCGCTTGACGGATGATAAAGTCCCTTTGCCTAATTCCGTTTACCAGGTTGATCTTGACGCCAATGGTGTAAAGGATTTTATAGTCTTCTATAATTACAGGGGAAGCGGCCTGGCTTCCCAGAAAGACAGGGTGGATATATTCTTAAAGAATAAGGGAGGCTCTTACCAGAAAATTTCTTTTGATACCCTTTCCGCGGGCCTGGAGGATTTTGTTGATCTGGACCGGGACGGTAAATATGAAGTGATTATCACGGGTTTTTATTCAGGGAACAAACACAACTATTTTACTTATGATATCTACAGGTTAAAGGGTTACAGGCTGGTGAACGCGGATAATAGATACAGCGCATTTCCCAAGTTTATCTGGATTACATATAATAAAAATGATAAAGATACCGCTCATTTGACTGACGAAGAGAAGCTGGCCCATATTATGCAAAAGAATGATTTAATCCGTTATGAAGAGGTGCGTAACGAATAGGCTGTTTAAAACCTAAGGAGGAATAGGGATGATAAAGAATGCATGTTTGGCCAAGGAGATTGTAGTCAGCGTGGTAAATAAGATTGGCGTGCTGGCGGATATGTCTGAGGTGGTATCCGGCCGCGGGGTGAATATTGAGGCGGTAGTAGGGTATGCTAAAGGAGATAATACCGCGGATATTATGCTGGTGACAAGCGATCCCGGCCGCACTGCAGAGTCGTTAAAAAAAGCGGGTTACAAGGCTTTTAAAGAGAATGAAGTGATTATGGTGGACCTGGAGAATAAACCTGGCGCGCTAAAATATATTACCGCCAAGTTGGCCGCCGAGGGCGTAGACTTAATTTATGTCTACGGCACGGCTTGTCCAGCGAAGTGCCCGGCAAGGATAGTATTTTCGACTACCGACAACAAGAAAGCGCTGGAGATATTTCAAAAGGGATAAATTTATGAAAAGCAAACTGTTGTTCGCCTCTTTTGCCACCCTGGGAATGCTTTTGAGTTTTGTGTTTTTTGTTTTCTACCTGTTAGCTTTCTGGGCCCATCTGGTAGATGTAGAATTATTGATTGTGTTGACGGTGGCGACAAATCTTATCCTCTGGTGGGTAAGCCCTTTTATAACAGATTGGATTCAGAGGACATTTTATAAAGTCAGATGGGTCACTTTTGAAGAGTTCAGCCAGGAGCATGCAGAAGCCGCGATTTTCATAAAGGGAGTTTCCGAAAAGAATAAAATAAAGATTCCCGCTTTAAGAATCATTGACGACGCTAATCCTACGGCTTATTGTTACGGTTCGTATCCCGGCAACTCCAGGTTGGTTGTCAGCAGCGGGATTTTTAAATATCTAGACATTGAAGAGCAAAAAGCGGTATTCGCCCACGAATTGGGCCATATAGTAAACAGGGATTTTATCGTAATGACCATAGCGGT
>CAYPRG010000122.1:1644-2909 GCA_964413025.1 uncultured Planctomycetales bacterium | reverse complement strand
TGATATTTAACCGGGACATCCAGCCCCCAAGGGAACATCTCCAGGGTAGCCCCCGGAAGCATGACAATAAGATTCTCCCTGATCAGGCGGCCTAGCCCTATGTCAAGGGACTCTCCCCAGCGGTCGAATTGCGCAAAGATTAGCATATTATTTTTATCCCGGGTGACAATCTGCGGCCGGTTCAGGTATTCGGGTATCTTGACCGGGCCTATGCCGATGATCATATTAGGAGCAACGGTGAACTTCTGGGTTGCCTGGCCTTCATCTATCGCCCGGAGCATATAAAACTTCGGGTTTGGGCTGTCCGGCACAGATACGCACCCGCCTGCAATCAGAGTTAAAAACGCGCAAGCCATAACTTTACCATACAAGAAAAAGTTCGCCTGTTTCATTTTACTCTCCTTTGGGAATTGGTTTTCCTTTTAAAAGCGCTTCCGGATGCTGTTCCAGGTACTCTACGAATAAACGTATTGAACGCGCTGCCTGAGTTACCTCGCTGAGTGTTTTATCCAACTCAGAGATACCTTTAGAATTTACCAACCTGTTAATACCGGAGACTGCCTGCCTTAAGTCTTCCGCGATCTCCTTTACCGGAATTTCATCCATAACTTCAAAAATATCCGGGGATATGGGAAGAGTGGGCAATTCCGGGTAATCTCTTATAATATCATACATTTTTGCCGGCTTATCCGGATAAAAATCAAATGTCAACATAAGCTGGCTGGTAATAAAATTCTGTATTTCAAGCCGCGCCCGCAGCCCTTCATCAATCAACTTTTTATAATCAGGGTACCCCAACTTATCAGGCGCTCCCTTCACCCGGGCTAACTCTACGTCAATAATTACCGGGATAAGCACATTTTTACTGTTCGAGTCATAGAGCAGGCTAATATCGGAAACATTACCGATTTTTACTCCCCGAAAATTTACCGGCGCCCCCACAGAAAGGCCCTTGATAGAGCCGTCAAAGAACAACACGTATTTATCCGAGCGTTTCAAAAATACACCTGAACCGAAAACCGTGACCCCTAGCACCAACAACGCCACTGCTCCCACCACAAATATACCGATTACCGTTTTATTCGCTTTTCTAGCCATTATGCGACTCCTTGTTTCTCTCCCCTGGTCAGAAACTGAATGACCCTGGGGTCTTTAGAATTAACCAATAAATCCTTGGGGTTCCCCTCGGCAATCATGGCCTTGGTTTGGGTATCAAGAAATACCGCGTTATCCCCAATGGCAAAAATACTGGCAAGCTCATGGGT
>CAYPRG010000122.1:0-1544 GCA_964413025.1 uncultured Planctomycetales bacterium | reverse complement strand
GGGCGGACAAATTAGAATACAACTGCAAAGGAAGCGCGACGTTCTCCTCTAACGTAAAAGAACTCCATAACGCCCCGCCCTGGTAAAGGACCCCGAAACGCCGCATCATCATCTGTCGTTCTGTATCGTCTGCCTGCCAAAAGTTCTTCCCGCTGTATAAAACTTCTCCTCCTGCCGGTTCATTGAGGCCGATGAGGGCTTTAAGTAAAGTGCTTTTGCCGCACCCGCTCCCTCCCATAACCAGGAAAATATTGCCTTTTTGCACGCTAAAATTAAGATTACGCATAACCACATAATCATCATAACTTAAATCAAGATTACGCACCTCTATAACCGGCTGTGAAAAATTTTCGGCCATCTAAACCCCCAGTATCTGGCAAATAAACGTGATAATCGCAGTAGCAATAACAATAGCGGTGATTGCGGTAACCACCGCCGAAGTAGTCGCCTCTCCTACCGCCGCAGCATTCCTTTCGCACTTGATGCCGCGGAAACAACCTACGATCGCTACAATTATACCAAAAACAAAACTGTGAATCAGCCCGATCCAGAGATAGCTAAGCTTCACCGCGTCTTGGGTATGGTTAAGATATTCAATCGGATTGAGGCCGAGCATGCCTACGCTAATAACAAAACCGCCTAATACACCCATAAGGTCCGCATAGAGAGTTAAAAGCGGCATCATAATAACCAATGCCAGGACCCGCGGTATAACTAAAAATTCAACAGGAGAAACTCCCAGGGTCTTTAAAGCATCTATTTCTTCGTTCGCCTGCATAATCCCAAGTTCCGCAGCGAAAGACGCGCCGGTACGGCCTGACATAAGAATTCCGGTCATCACTGCCCCCATCATCCGGACCATGGCAATCCCTACGATATCGGCGATATAAATCTGGGCTCCCAGCAATTTCAGCTGTATCGCTCCGACAAAAGCAAGGATCATCCCTACTAATAAACTGATTAAAGAAACAAGCCCGAAAGCAGAAGCCCCGCATTTCTGCGTAATATACATAAAATCATCGCGGCGAAAATAAGCTTTACCGGTAATCAAACGGCCGAGGCTAACGGCGATCTCGCCTAAGAAATCGAGCAGAGAATTTATACCTTGGTTAATCTGTATAACCTTGCCCCCCACTTTTTCAAAGATTGATTCGCGGGCCCTTGGGCCCGGCGCAGCTCTTTCATTCACTTTCAAAGCCAGCGCCAACAACTTCTGCGCTCCCTGCGGCAGCTCTTCAAGGCTGACATGAATATCTTTATGCTCACATTCCCTGATTATACGCAGTAAAAAAGAAACTAGGCCGCTGTCCCATTTATCTATTTCTGAGACATCAAAGGTGATTTGCCTGATATCGCTATGGCTGACAAGCTGCGAGCTAACCTCACCTGCTGCGGGCAGGCCGGAGGCCATTTGCCAGTCTCCGTTTAGCTTGATTCGAAGCACTCCTGGTGTGGGAAAATTAAAGGTAACTTTTTGCGTTGGCATCAAAAAATATCTCCTCAGTACAAACTATATTATAAGTCCAAATGTTTATTTAATCAAG
>CAYPRG010000121.1:0-2931 GCA_964413025.1 uncultured Planctomycetales bacterium | reverse complement strand
CAGGCTTGCGAAATACGGCAAAGTCTCAGACTGCCCAGAAGTCCTTTATGAGGCAAGGGTTCAGAAAGGCGACATAAGCGGGATTTACCGTAAGGAGCAGGCCGTATTGACAAAGATCATATATGCCCTGCGCGATTTGAAGCCCGAAGGCCAAAAATATAGACAATTGCTGCATAAGGCAAGTTTAATCAGGCCAAAAGGAAAAAAGGAAGTTTCAAGATTTAGAAAAGCCGAACAAATGTATTTCTTAGGCCGCTGTTTGAAGTCGCAGGGTAACCCGCGCTGCAAGTATTATCTGTGGCAATGTATCAAACTCAACCATTTTCACATTAAAGCCTGGATTTCTTTATTGATATGATAAAAAGTATTTCAGTAATCATCCCTACTTTTAAACGGGAGCAGGTATTGCTCGATACGCTGAGCCTTCTTATTAAACAGATTAAGCCGGGGGATGAGATTCTGGTTATGGATCAGACGCAAGCCCATGAGCCCGGGATAGAGGCGCAGCTGGCTGCATGGAATGCAAGTTGTGCGATCAGGTGGATACGTTTGCCAGAGCCGTCTATTACAAAGTCGATGAACCTTGGAGCTATTCAGGCAAAAAACGATCTTCTGCTTTTTCTGGATGACGATATAGTGCCGGTTAGCGGATTAGTAGGATCGTACAAAAAAGCATATCACGACGCGGAAGACAGCAATACCTGGGCGGTGGTGGGCCGGGTAACGCAGCCCTGGCAGTCAAATTCCGATAATAATACTTCCGGTTTAATAATACCTAGGAGCGGAGATTTTAATTCAACTCAAAGGCAATTTATTAAAACTGCCATAGGTTGCAATCTGTCTGTTATTAAACAAAGATTTATTGAATCAGGCGGTTTTGATGAAAATTTCAGGGGGGTTGCTTATAGGTTTGAGGAGGAATTTGCCGAGAGGCTGACTGGGCGCGGCGGGAAGATTTTGTTTGATCCGCTGGCAGGAATACAGCACCTGCAAGCGGCAAGGGGCGGCGTTCGGTTTGCCGGCATGCACGGGAAATCTTTCTTGCCGTATCATAGCGTAGGAGAATATTACTATTTCTTCCGTTCTAAGAAAATTAAGCATAAGCTGATGAGCTCTTTTCGCCGACTATTCGGATCAGTCTGCACGAAGCACCACTTACAAAGGCCCTGGTGGATACCGGTTACCCTGATTGCGGAGACTTGTGGTTTCTTTTGGGGGGTAGCATTATATTTACAGGGCCCGCGCTTGATAAGACGGCCTGTCCTTATGGAGAATGGAAAAATAAAACTGGCAGTTTTTTCGCCGTACCCCATTCAATATTACAGTCCGTGGTTTAGGGGGCTTGCCCGGCAGGAAGGGGTTGACCTGAAAGTCTATTATGGATTCATTCCGGGCGAGGATCAGCAGGGCTATGGGTTCAATACCTCCTTCAAGTGGGATATACCGATGCTTGATGGATACAAATGGGAAGCTGTGCCCAATGCGAGGAAGTACCCCGGTTTCAACAGTTTCTTCGCAAGCAGCACCCCCGGAATAGGGGAGGTACTTGCAAAAGACAGGCCGGATGCGATTATCCTAATTGGCTGGTCGTTCTTGCCTCTACTCCAAGCATTAAGGGCTTGCCGTAAACTGCATATTCCTGCGATAGTAAGGGGAGACTCAAATAACCTGAAGAAAAGAAATTTTCTGATTAAGCTTATACACCGCAACCTGCTGCCTAAGTATGACGCTTTCCTGGTCGTAGGGAAATTGAACAGGCAATTTTATCTGAATTACGGAGTCCCGGCAGAGGCTATCTTTCAGGCACTACATTTTGTGGATAATGGTTTTTTTGAGGCGCGGTTGAATGAAGTTAAAGAGACAAGGCCGGCGATCAGGGCCGGATGGAATATTCCGGAAAGCGCCACATGTTTTCTTTTCGCAGGAAAGCTTCAAGAAAAGAAAAGAATCTTTGACCTATTGAGCGCTTTTGAAATGGCATTACATAAAAATCCCTCCATACATCTCTTGATCGCCGGTGATGGAGAGTTCATGCAGCAGGCGAAAGATTTTGTTATGGAGAAGAGACTGCCGGTTACTTTTGCGGGTTTCCTTAACCAGATAGAGATCGTGAAGGCTTACGCGGCAGCCGATTGCCTGGTTCTTCCTTCAGATTACGGAGAAACCTGGGGTCTGGTGGTTAATGAAGCTAATGTATGCGGACTGCCGGCAATCGTCAGTGATAGGGTAGGTTGCGGCCCGGATTTAGTTTTGGATGGGGTCACAGGCTATGTTTTTCCGTTTGGAGATATCGGCATGCTTGCGAGCACGCTCTTAAAATGCGCCTCAGACAAAGCTAAGCTCGCTCAAATGGGCACCGCGGCAAAAAAGCTGATTAAGGATTATTCTGTGGAGGACACCGTTAAAGGAACGATCGAAGCGGTAAGAAATGTTTTAAAATGAGGCAGGACTTGACAAAATCAGATATGTGTTGTATACATTAATACATAAAGTTGTATATATTCATACAATTAATTGTATTCAATACCAAATAGACGAAGTAAGGAAAGGCTTGAGCCATGAACGATAAAGACCTTTTAAAGCGTTTGACAAAAATGGGATTCTCTCTATTTGAAACAGAGGGAGCGGTGGATGCTAATCTTACTCTGGCGGATGTTGTGCAGTCTAAGGATCTACGTTTCTGGGAAGGGTTTCCTGTTGTGCTTGCCACCAGCGCAGAAAAGGGGCTTTTCGATTATAATAAAGCCGCAGCGGCTCTCAAGAAACCGTCTGCCAAACCTTTATTAGCGGCTTTAACGGCCATGTCTCTCGCTCTTTATAAGGATCTCGATATGAAGTTTTCATGGACCGATTCCTTATATGATTCGTTTGATTCTGAAAAGAAAAAAGAGTTCAAGGCATTTTTGTCTGCGCTTGAAAAGAATAATGATC
>CAYPRG010000120.1:0-2936 GCA_964413025.1 uncultured Planctomycetales bacterium | reverse complement strand
AAGGCAAGCTATGCCGAATGGGGCAGATGTACGCCAGGATATACCCCAATGCCGAGGTCTTTCGTTGTTGCGGCAACGGGGCGTCAAAACTAGGGAACTTATTAGATAATTCCTTTAAGCTATCGGATAAGCCGCTGCCTTGCGAATGCGACAACTGCCCCTGCTGGAAATGTATGCTTACGGGCAAAGAGGATTACTGGAGTAAATACTGGATCAGCCCTGATAAATTTATTTCTTAAAATATTATGAAAGAAACAAATCCTTCTTGTGTTTATTTTACCTGGGATATTCATTATGCCTGCGATTATCATTGCACGTACTGTTTCCTGCATTTCGAAAAGGATACTGCCGCTGTCAAGGCGGTTTATCTAAAGTCCCAAGAGTGGGTTGATATCTGGCAGGGTGTTTACGCCAAATACGGGCCTTGCCATATTCATGTGACCGGAGGAGAGCCGTTTACTTATCCGGGCTTTATTGATTTGATTTCTGAGCTGTCAAAAATACATACCTTTGAATTTTCCACGAATTTTTCTTTTGATGTAGATAAATTTACGGCAAAGATCAGGCCGGACAGGGTAAAGCTCAGCCCGAGTTTTCATCCTGAGTTTGTAAACGCGGATGTGTTTATAAGCAAGTACCTAAGCCTTAAAGATAAGGGTTATTTATTGGGGGTGGTAACAGTCGTGGGATATCCGCCTCTTTTAGAGGAGATGGTAAAATACCGGCAGATATTTTATAAAGCCGGGATAGAATTGATCGTCTACCCTTACCGGGGCCCATATCAAAATAGGACGCTGCCTAAAGAATATAATGAACAAGAAAAGGAGCTGCTGGCGCTGATGGGGGCGGAAAAAAAGGTCAGTAAGGAGCTTATGGATTCATATACTTCGGCCGGCGAGTCAAATGAAAATCCAGCTTTGCGGCAGCCTCAGGAAAAGGTGTGCGGAATGGGTTCGAGATACGCAAAGATTTTACCTGATGGCGAAGCTTTCAGGTGCTGCGCGGCGGTATGGAATCCCGGGAAAACATGGGAAAGCTGGGGAGGCTTGGGTAATATTGCTGATAGGACTTTTGCCTTATTGGATAGCCCGAAGCCGTGCACCCACTGCGCTGACTGCGTTTGCTATAAAGCAATGATTGTAGGGGAGGAAAAGGATTGGCAAAGGCACTGGAAAAACGTAAAGAGGGTCCTTGAATATGCAGAAGAAGAAAAAGTCCTCAATAGCGCCAAGGTATTCCGCGACCAGGCGAAATTAGACCAGGCAGCGCAGGAATTAAAATCATTCTTGTCAAAACGTAATAGCGTCAAGGCATCTGCTCTTTTAGGCGAAATTTACATGAGCAAAAAAGAATTTACCGCCGCTGAAAAGGCCTTGCAGAGGGCTCTTAAAGAAAACGAAGAGCCCGGATGCCTGGCTTGGATATACCGCTGCCTGGGAAGGCTGTCTTCGGATATAGCGGAATACGGGGACTGCGGTGATCTTTCCGAAAGAAAAAAGATTGCCGCTTCAGGCCTGAGCTATCTGGATAAAGCCATATTATATGCGGAGGAGAATGACAGTTACCAGGATAAAATCTGGTCCATCTATGAAAAAGCCCGGGTTTATTATCTGGAGAAAGATTACAGGCTGGCAAGAGAGAATATCGACATATTGCTGGGTTATGAGCCGCAGAACGGCCATTTTAAAAAATTGTTTGAAAGGATAGAGGCTTTGAAATGAAAATCGCTTTAGTCCTGGCGCCGTGGTACAGGAGAGAGAGCCCTTCCCCTGAATTAGTCATGGCTGCCTCAGTATTAAGAAAAGAAGGCCATCAAGTCACGGTATATGATATTAACAACGCCATATTTAACGATAGCTTTCTGCTTCGAAAATACTGGAAATATTTTTTACTGGACGCTCCGGAAGAAGCCAGGAATGATTTTTTTTCTGAGGCAGGAGATATCCTTAGCCAGTATGCCGAAAAGATTTTATCGGCTAAACCCGAGGCAGTAATTTTCAAAATTACCGGAAAAACATTTCCTAACTCGGAACGCCTGGCAAAACTTATCAAAGAGAAAGATGAGGGTAAGGTAATTATTTTTTCCGGTGCTTTAGTCTCCAACCAGGAAGATGTCGATTCTTTTGTCAACGGCCAGGATAGCCTGCCTGCGGATTACCTTATCTGCGGGGAAGACGAAGTAGCATTGCCTGAACTGGTCAAGTGTTTGAGCGCTAATGCTTCATTGACTCTTAAGCGTAGAGGAAAAATCATTGATTGTATGATGGGCCCGATACAGGAAGACCTGGATCTGCTGCCGTTTTACGATTTTTCGGACTATGATCTGAGCACGTTCAAATTCCCCGATAGGCTGGAGATGTTTATAAGCAGGGGATGCCCTTGGCATTGCGCCTTCTGTATAGACTGGCTCACCGAAAAAAAATTCCGCATGATGAGCGGAAAAAGGATCGCAGAAGAACTGCAGTTTCAAGCCAGAAAATACAGGATAAAACATTTTCGTTTCTGCGATAAGACTATTAACGGCGATATCGCGGCAATGGGGGAATTTTGTGATTCAATGCTGGGGATTTATAAAAATAATTTTCCTCTGATGGAATGGTCCGGCGATGCCATGATCAGGGCTGAAATGACAAGGGAGTTAATTTTTAAGATGTACGCGGCAGGATGCAGAGGGTTGGGATATGGCTTGGAAAGCGCCTCAGATAAAGTCTTAAAAGATATAGGTAAAAAGTCCTCTTCGGCCCTGGCCAGCGAAGTTATCAGGAATACCCACGAAGCGGGTATTTTTACCTCGGTTAACATCATGGTCGGATTCCCTACTGAAACAACCGTTGATTTTGAAAAGACCGTAGATTTTGTAGATAAGAATAAAGATTTCATGGATGAGATCCGCTTAACTTTTATCGGCTGCCGGATTTACAAACAGTCCATTTTAC
>CAYPRG010000119.1:0-3022 GCA_964413025.1 uncultured Planctomycetales bacterium | reverse complement strand
TTTGTTTTGGTTACAATAATTTAGTTTCGGATTTCAGGAGTTTAAAGATAATGCGTGACTTAGGGTATCCGGTTATTTATGATGCTACCCACAGTGTGCAGTTACCCGGAGGCTGCGGAAATTCTTCAGGCGGCCAGCGTCAGTTTGTGGCAGGGCTTTCGCGGGCCGCGGCCAGTTTTGGCTGTGACGGTTTATTTTTAGAGGTGCATCCCCGGCCGGATAAAGCCCCATGCGACGGGCCGAACATGATCGACCTGAAAAACCTGGAAAGCCTTCTGAAGCAGATTAAAAAAATCGAGGCAGCCTTATGAAGATGGATGTTTTAAAACGGGCCAGGCAGGTTTTGGATATCGAGGCTGCTGCTATAAAAGCTTTAAAACCCAGGATAGGGAAAGATTTTAAGAAAGCCCTGGAGATGATTTTAAAAATAAAAGGCAGGGTAGTGGTCAGCGGAATGGGCAAGACCGGCATAATCGCCCAGAAATTTTCCGCGACCTTAGCTTCTACCGGGACCCCGAGTTTGTTCTTGCATACTACCGAGGCCATCCACGGAGACCTGGGGAAGGTGACTAGCGATGACGTGGTAATCATTATTTCTAACAGCGGCTCCGGAGAGGAGATGAAACACCTTTTACCTTTATTAAAAGAAATCGGCACAAAGGTTATTTCCTTGACCGGCAGTACCGGCTCTATCCTGGCTGAATACAGCGATGTAGTTTTAGACGTATCGGTAAAAAAAGAAGCCTGCCCTTTAAACCTTGCTCCTACCGCTTCTACTACCGCAAATTTGGCCATGGCCGATGCCCTGGCAGTCTGTCTTTTGGAGCTAAAAGGTTTTAAAGAGAAAGATTTCGCTTTTTATCATCCCGGAGGGTTACTGGGCAGGAGATTGCTGTTAAAAGTCCAGGATATTATGCGCCGGGGTGAAGCTAATCCGGTAGTCAACGAAGATAAAAAAATTTCCGAGGTTTTGTTTAAGATTACCAAAGCCCGCGCAGGCAGCGCATCCGTAATCAATAAAAAAGGGGTATTAGTAGGTATCTTTACTGACGGCGATTTGCGCCGGCACCTTGAGTTGGACCATAATCTTTCAGAGCGCAAGGTAAAAGAGGTAATGACTAAGAATCCCAGGACCGTAACCGCTGATATGCTGGCCCAGGAGGCGATGCGGATATTAAAAGAAAAAAAGATAGATGAGGTCCCGGTGATAGATAAGAAGAAGCATCCGGTAGGGCTGTTGGATGTTCAGGACCTCTTAAGGGCAGGATTGGTTTAGCAAAGGTTTTTATGTTTGAGCTTAAAGAAGATTTAAAAGAGCAGGCCAAGAGAATAAAATTATTACTGCTTGATGTCGATGGGGTCTTGACCGACGGCAGGATAATTTATGATTCGCGCGGCCACGATATGAAATTCTTTGATGTCCACGACGGCATGGGGGTTTATGCCTTAAAGAGGGCGGGTATCCCGACCATACTTATTACCGCTAAGGGTTCGCGGGCGATAAAGCCCCGGGCCAGGGATATGCAGGTTGAGGCGGTCTTTGAAAATATCTCTCCCAAGAGCGCGATACTGGATAAGATTTTAAAGAAATACAAAATTGACAAGGACGAGGTCTGTTTCGTCGGCGATGACCTGGTAGACCTTTGCCTTATGAAAAAAGTAGGCTTTCCGGTTTCGGTATTTAACGCCTGTTCCGAAATAAAACAGGCTTCTGCGTATATCACCCTGAGGCAAGGCGGCCGTGGCGCTGTGCGCGAGGTGGCGGAATTAATCCTTAAAGCACAGGGTAAATGGCAGGAGATTGTGAAGCTTTATGATGTATAAAAGATTAGCCCTTATTTTTGGTTTAATGTTTTTAAGCTCATCCTTGTTCGCCGAGGAAACAAAGCCGGAAGCCGAATCAGACCAGCAGATCAGCGATTTTTCTCTGGCCGGTTTCGCGGATAAGGGCAAAAAAAGCTGGGATCTTGCCGGAAAGACCGCCGACATTTTTGATAATGTGATAAAGCTTAAAGATGTGGTGGGCAATATGTACGGGGAAAGCGAAAACATCAAGCTTACCGCGAACAAAGGGGATTTTGACAAGACAGAAGGCAAAGTGCATTTAGAAGACAAGGTGGTTATTACCACTTCTTCGGGCGCTAAACTTACTACCGAATCCTTGGACTGGGACAGGAAGAACCAGGTTGTTTCGACCGATCAGAAAGTTAATATAGAAAGAGAAAATATGATCGCTACGGCCTTGGGGGCTATCGGCCAGCCCAGCCTTAATAAAGTCAATTTAGTAAAAGATGTCCAGGTAGAAATTGAATCCGCGAAAAAAGAGGGGGAATCCAGCGACAGCTCCAAGAGTAAGATCATTATCACCTGCGACGGCCCGCTGGAGGTGGATTATCAGAATAACATCGCCACTTTCAGGAACAACGTTAAGGTTGATAATAAAGACGCCTTAATTTACAGCGATATAATGGATGTCTATTTTGCCAAGCCGGGTAAAGATGCTCCTGTGAAAGAGCCTCCGAAAAAAGACGCAGCCGGGACCGGGGCAGCTCCTTCACTCATGGGGTCTAAAATAGAAAAGCTGGTTGCCCGCGGTAATGTAAAGATCGTTAAAGGCGAAAATACATCTTACAGCGATGAGGCGACTTACCTGTCCGCCGATAAAAAAATCATTCTTACCGGCAAACCCAGGCTGGTGCTTTATTCGACAGACGATCTTAAGGGTGTAATGACAGGCGAATAAAAAAGAAAAGGCTTAAATGCATCTTCTAGAGATAAAAGGGCTATCTAAGGTTTACGACGGCAGGGAAGTGGTCAAGGGCGTGGACATTTCGGTGAAGCGCGGCGAGATCGTCGGGCTTCTCGGGCCCAATGGGGCAGGTAAAACTACTACTTTTTATATGGTGGTAGGGGTTATCCCTCCGAACCGCGGCAAAATCGTCTTTGATAATTATGATATTACAAACCTGCCGATACATGAGCGTGCCCGTTACGGCATAGGTTATCTTTCCCAGGAGCCTTC
>CAYPRG010000118.1:0-3048 GCA_964413025.1 uncultured Planctomycetales bacterium | reverse complement strand
ATAGAGGACCCCCTGGAATTTCTCCACCAAAACAAACTCTGCGAAATTAACCAGAGGGAAGTAGGCATAGATACCGATTCTTTTGCTAATGCTTTAAGGGATACGCTGAGAGAGGATCCCAATGTTATTCTGGTCGGCGAGATGCGGGATCTGGAAACCATTTCCAATGCCATTACTGCCGCTGAAACCGGGCACTTGGTATTTGCCACCCTGCACACAAACGATGCGGCGCAGACAGTGGATAGGATGATTGATGTTTTCCCGACCCATCAACAGCCCCAGATCCGCACTCAATTAGCCTCCAGCCTAAAAGCAGTCATTGCCCAAAAGTTGCTGCGCAAGAAGGACGGCTCCGGCCGGATCGCTGCCTATGAAATAATGGTAGCTAACTCTGCAATAAAGCATTTGATCAAAGAAGGGAATACTCATCAGATATATTCTTCCATCCAGACCGGGCGTCAAGAGGGGATGCAGGCCCTGGAGCAGTCTTTAAAGAGTTTGTGCCAGGATGGGTTGATTTCTCTGGAAGAAGCGATGCTCAAGGCTAACGATCCCAAAGCCCTTGAACAAATTCTCAAAATCTAATAAGGAGGATAGCTATGGTTAAGATCTTGATCGTGGATGATGACGACAAAGAGCGCATGCTCTATCAGGATATGTTATTGAGCGAGGGATTTGAGGTTTTGACCGCCGCTAGCGGTGATGAAGGCCTGAAACTCGCCATTAAAAATATCCCTGACCTGATACTTCTCGATGTAATGATGCCGAATAAAAAGGGCAATGAGGTGTCTCGTGATCTATTGGGGAATAATAAGACCAAAAATATACCGGTAATATATCTCACCAGCATAATCTCCGAGGAAGAGGTTAAGGCGCAAAACGGAAAATCTTCCGGCAGGTTTATTATCTCCAAATCTTCTAATCGGGCAGAGCTTGTCAAGAGGATAAAAGAAGTCCTGTCTGCCGATAGTAAATAGTAAGGAAAATATGAAGGTACAAACAAAAATAATATTTTTACTTTTATTGATTGTCATGGTGTTTGCTTCTTCGGTTCTCTTGCAGAAGGTGTTTGAGAAGCAAAGGCTGATCACCTTATTCTCCAATGAAGAAAAACAGATGCAGCTGGTTTTTGAAAAAATACTTGAACTTAAAGGCAAAGCGCTTGATACCTTAGTCTGCGATTATACTTATTGGGATGAGATGGCCAGTTTTGTAACTAGCGGCGATAAAACCTGGGCTGCTCAAAATATCAATACCGCATTATCCACTTTCAATACGGATGCAATATGGATATACGGGCCCGATGGTTCCCCTGTCTATTCCATAAATAATCTTAAAGACCCCGGTTTTAAAGAGCTGCCTTTTCCCAAGAATAAAATAAGCGGCCTTTTTACCAACCAGCCTTTTTGCCATTTTTATATTAAAACCCCGACAGGTATTTTTGAAATCCGCGGCGCCAGTATCCACCCAAGCAAAGATGTAGAGAGGAAGACTCCCGCGAAAGGATATTTTTTGGCCGGCCGCCTTTGGGATAAGGCTTATATCGATGAAATTGCCAAGTTATGCGGATACAATATAACCTTGTCTGTGCTTTCGGACAAAAAAGAATTCTCCGTTGCCTCAAATCCGGAAAAGGGGATAACCACTTTTAGCCTGGTCCTTATGGGGCCGGATGCAAAGCCGGGGTTTGAAGTAACCATCTGGAAAGAATCCCAGCTGATTAAGGATTTTAACCTCAATTACAAAAATTTTTTCTTTATAATCACGGCGTTCCTTGGAATATTTTTAATAATTTTTATAGTTTTGCTGACCAGGTGGGTCAAGACCCCGCTTCAGTTAATATCCAGCGCTTTAAAAAACGAGAATGCCGAATGCGCGGCTGCTTTGCAAAAAGATAAAACCGAATTCGGCGATATCACCCGTATAATCAGCCGGTTCTTTGAACAGAAGCGCGAACTTGAAACAGCAAAACTTCAGGCAGATGCCGCCAATCGCGCAAAATCCGACTTTTTGGCTAATATGTCCCATGAGTTAAGGACGCCCCTTAACGCCATCATTGGTTTTTCCGAGGTCCTGCAGGACCAATTTTTTGGCCAGTTAAATGAAAAGCAGAAACAATACGTGGATAACATTAATACCAGCGGCAGGCATCTTTTAGGTCTGATCAATGACATATTGGACCTCTCCAAAGTAGAAGCCGGGAAAATGGAGCTTGAGCCGGAAAACATATCTTTAAAAAAAGACGTCCTTGAGCCGGCGCTGACCCTGCTTCAAGAGAAATGCCTCAAGCACAATATTAATTTGACTCTAAGCGTCGAACCTCAGGTAGATATCGACATAACAGCGGATAAAAAGAAGCTTAAGCAGATAATGTTTAATCTTTTAAGCAATGCCGTGAAGTTTACTCCGGACAACGGCAGCGTTGAGGTAGGCGCGAAACGCTCCGCAGAGGCGGTGGATTTTATAGAGATTTCCGTAAAAGACACCGGTATCGGGATAAAACCCGAAGACCTTTCAAAACTCTTTCAAACCTTTAGCCAGATCGAATCCTGCTATACCAAGACTGTTGAAGGCACGGGCTTAGGCCTGGCCTTGACCAAAAAATTAGTCGAGCTGCACAAAGGGAAAATCTGGGTAGAGAGTGAATTCGGCAAGGGCTCTAAGTTTATATTTATAATACCCTTTAAATCATAGCGCATCGTCAATGGCTAAAAAAATACTCATTATTGATGACAACAAAGACAACCGGTTATTGATGTCGGATATCCTGCAATACCGCGGCTATGAAATTTTGCAGGCAGAGGACGGAGGAAAGGGCGTGAGCATGGCCTGTGAGCTCAAACCGGATTTGATCCTTTTAGATATGCAGATGCCGGGGATAGACGGATTTGAAGCGGTAAAAATGCTTAAAAACGGCCCTTTGACCAAAGATATAAAGGTGATTGTGGTAACCAGCCTTGCCATGAAAGGCGACAGGGAGAAAATCATTGCCTTGGGCGTAGACGATTATGTCGCAAAACCGATAGATACCAGGCAGTTTCCTGTTTT
>CAYPRG010000117.1:0-3089 GCA_964413025.1 uncultured Planctomycetales bacterium | reverse complement strand
TCCGTTTTCACCTCCTTTTAATAAATTATGTATAAAGACCATAAATTATCTTTCAAAGATCTGTAATTATTATATATAATTAAATAAATTAAGTCAATATTATTTTTTCCTAACCGCCTCCAAGTTGGGCGATCTGGAATATGGGCAAAAACATACCCACGACCATAGCGCCTATTACAAATGCCATAAAAAGGAGCATAATCGGCTCAAACATAGCGGTGAACCTGACTAAGAATGTCTCTACGTATTCCTGGTAAAATAAATTCAACCTCCTGAACATATTGGAGAGTTCCCCGATTTCCTCGCCAATACTGATCATCTGCACTACCATCGGGTCAAAAAAACCGTATTTCTCTAAAGCGGCGCTCAAGGATTTACCTTCCCGCACATCCTCCTTGATTTTACGGATAACATCGGCCATAATTACACTGCCCACGCTATGTTCGGCGATCTCTAACGAATAAAGGATAGGGACCCCGCTTTCAACTAATGTGGACATTTCTGATGAGAATCTTTCCACGACGATTACCCGGAAAAATTCGCCGAGTACCGGCAGCTTGAACCTGAATTTCTCAAATTTCCTGCGGCCATCGGTTGTAGAAATATATTTTTTTGTTAAAATCACCACGGTCGCGATTACGACTATAATTAAAAGAAACTTGGTGCGCATGAAAAGGCTTATTGCCAGAAGCAGCTTGGTAAGATAAGGAAGCTCCACCTTAAACCCTTCAAAAAGTTGCGCGAAAGTAGGGATAATCTTAATGGTTAAAAATAAAAGGGCGCCCGTACCGGCAAACATAAGTATAAAAGGATAAATAAGCGCGGATATAACTTTTCGCTTAAATGCGGCGTTTCTTTCCAGGTAAGTAGCTAAACGGTTTAAGACTACTGCTAAGCTTCCTGATGCCTCACCGCTTTCCACGATGTTGACCCATAAATCGGAAAACACGGAAGGATGCTTTGCCATAGCCTCATGGAAACTTAAGCCCGCTTCCATGTTTTTTTCCAAATCTTTCAAGACAAGATAAAGTTTACGGCTGGCAACCTGTTTTGAGATTACATCCAGGCTCTTCAGGATAGTTACGCCCGCGCCGAGGAGAGTAGCCAAATGCCGGCACAAAAGCACTATATCATCGCCGCTGATACGGTAATGGCGCGGCTTACTGGAGCTGCTGGATACCTGTTCAGATTTTTGAGATTTTTCAAACCCCCTGGAATCCGTGGTAACACTAAGCACAATCAGGCCTTTTGACTGCAATCTTACAATCAAATCTTCCTGATTGGCTGCCTCATCGGACCCCGTGGCCTTATGGCCGGCGGCCAAATCCCTTACTTCATAATAGTATCTTGGCATATTCTACGATGCTTCTATCCCGATAGTGGTTGACAATGCTTCTTCAAGCGAAGTAACACCTGCTTCAACTTTCTTAATTGCTGAATCATAAAGCGATGCCATTCCATTCACGCGGGCTGCCTCTCTTATCTTTTGGAACGAAGCGCCCTGGTTGATGAGAATCTGCAGTTCCTCATTCACGGCCATTACTTCAGCTATAACGGTCCTGCCTTTATATCCCAACTGGTTGCATTTAGCACAGCCAACAGGTTTATAAAGCAGCTCCGCGGTTAATTTAAAACTTTTTATCTGTTCTTTTGTCGGTTCATAAGCCTGCTTACACTCAGGGCATAACTTTCTTAAGAGGCGCTGGCCCACCACGCACAATAAAGAAGGAGCTAACATAAAAGGCTCTATGCCAATATCTATAAGACGGGTTACCGCCGTAGGCGCGTCATTAGTGTGCAGAGTACTCAACACTAAATGCCCGGTTAACGCAGAACGGATACAAATCTGGGCAGTTTCTAAGTCTCTGACTTCACCGACGAGCATTATATCAGGGTCCTGCCTTAAAAAAGCGCGCAAGGCATTAGCGAAAGTCAAGCCTATTTCCGGCCTTACCTGCACCTGATTTATACCTTCTATCTTGTACTCAACCGGGTCTTCAGTAGTCAGGATATTTTTTGAAGGGCTTCTTATTTCTGTCAAAATGGCAGCCAGGGAAGTAGTCTTTCCGCTTCCGGTCGGGCCGGTTAAAAAAATCAGGCCGTATGGCGCTGCCATTGCCTTACGCAAAAGCTCAAGCTGTTTCGGGTCAAACCCCATCTGCCCAAGCTCCAGAACGATACTGGAACGGTCCAGAATTCTTAAAACCCCTTTCTCTCCATAGATAGTAGGCATGATAGAAACACGTATATCTATGGGACGGTTATCCATCTTTATCATTATAGCGCCGTCCTGAGGAAGGCGCTTTTCCGCGATATCCAATTTAGCTAAAATTTTTATACGGGAGATAATCGGCAGATGCAAATGCCTGGCAGGCGGCGGTATCTCATATAGCCTGCCATCAATACGATACCTTAAACATATCGTTTCTTTAAAAGGCTCAAGGTGGATATCTGAGGCGCGCTCATTTATTGCCTGGCGGATAATAAGATCTACCAGCTTTACTACCGGCGCCTCTTCTGCCCGGGCAATAAGCTTATCCAGGCTTAATTCTTCATCGTGAACATCGGCTTCCTTCATTACTCCCGGGCCTCCGGCGGGAGTAGCGATATCATAGGAGGCTTCTACCGCGTCTGAAAGCAGTTTAGACTTTCCATAAAATTCTTCTATCGTCTTGGATATATCTGCCTTTGTGGCGATTACCGGGTTGATCTCGCAGCCGGTGATTTTTCTTAAGTTATCTATAAGGACCAGGTCTAAAGGATCCCTCATCGCTACTGTAAGCGACCTTAAAGTACGGGATAAAGGAAGGACTGAATTTTTTAACGCGAAGTCCTGAGGGATAAGTTGTTGCAGGTCCTGGTCAGCAGCCGGTTTTAACATACCCGTGCCTACGGTAAAATAAGGAATGTTCAACTGTCTGCCCAACACTACCACAATCTGCTCTTCGGTGACCATCCCTAACTTAACCAGCGCCTCGCCAAGGCGGATACCTTCCGCCCTCTGCGCGGCAATGGCCTTCTCTAACTGGCTTTCATTGATAAGGCCTTCTGTGATAAGAAGCTCACCTAATCTAAGGTATTTTTCTTGT
>CAYPRG010000116.1:1646-3092 GCA_964413025.1 uncultured Planctomycetales bacterium | reverse complement strand
TTACCGCGATGTCGGCGTATTCCATGAGCATTTAATAAATAAAATGCTGGAGGATCTAGTGGCGTGCTGCCATCCGCGCTGGCTGAAGATTTGCGCGGAATTTAATCCCCGCGGCGGGATAACAACCACGGTCAGCAGGGAATACATAAGAGATGAAAATAATATCTGCAGATAAAATTAAAGATGCGGTTTCAGAGTTAAGCATCCGGGCAAACCAGGTTTTAAGAAGCGATGTTTACCAATCGCTTAAAGAGGCCTGTAAAAAAGAGGGCAATAAAAAGGTAAAAGCCGTCCTGGAAGCGATAATCAAAAATGCCGAAGTAGCCCGCAGGGAAAAATTAGCCATCTGTCAGGACACCGGGCTGCCGGTAGTTTTTTTGGAGATAGGCCAGGAGGTAAGGATTACCGGAGATTTGAATTCGGCGATAAATAAGGGTGTTGAGCTGGGATATAGAAAAGGTTCATTCAGGAATTCGGTGATCAGCGACCCGCTTCATAGAGGAAAACCGGGATATCAGCCGGTAATTATCCATACCGATATTGTCCGGGGCAGCAGATTAAAAATTACCGTTCTTCCCAAAGGTTTTGGATGTGAAAACAAATCTCAGCTTCGGATGTTTAACCCCACGGTTAAAATTGATGAGATTGAAAAATTTATTGTTGAGGCGGTTAAATGCGCCGGAGCGGATGCCTGCCCGCCTTATGTAGTGGGCGTTGGTATAGGCGGTACAGCGGATTACGCCGGTATTTTAGCTAAAAAGGCGCTGCTTAAGAAAGTCGGCGGTAAATCCGGAAAATTAGAAAAAGATTTACTGAAAGAAATAAACAGTTTGAATATCGGGCCGATGGGCTTGGGCGGCAAGGCCACCTGCCTGGGTGTAAACATTGGAACCCATCCAACTCATATCGCCGGACTGCCGGTGGCGGTAAATATAAGCTGCCATGCCTTAAGAAGCGCGACAGCTATTTTGTGAATATGAACGAAAGATATATTAAAGCTTTAAAAGCCGGTGATGAAATCAAGCTGTCGGGGATAATTTATACTGTCCGTGACCAGGCGCATAAGAGATTGGTGGATACGGCTAAAAGCGGTAAACGCCTGCCTCTGGATTTAAAGGGCGCGGTTATTTATTATTGCGGCCCGACTAAAACTCCAAAAGGGAAAATCATCGGTTCCTGCGGCCCGACCACAAGTTCCCGGATGGATGAATTCACCCCGTTTCTTTTGGGGCGCGGGCTAAAAGGGATGATTGGTAAAGGTGCTCGTTCAAAAGAAGTTAGAGCGGCAATAAAAAAACATAAGGCAGTTTACTTTTTGGCTTATGCCGGATGCGGGGCGCTGATTTCAAAATATGTTAAAAAAGTAACTCCGGTGGCTTATCGGGATTTGGGCCCGGAGGCAATTTTAAAATTAGAAGTAAAAGATTTTCCATTGATTGTAGGTAT
>CAYPRG010000116.1:0-1546 GCA_964413025.1 uncultured Planctomycetales bacterium | reverse complement strand
TATGACTAGGCAAGACGGAAGAGGGCTGGACAAAATAAGAAAAGTAAAATTCACCCGGGATTTTATCAAGTATCCCGAAGGTTCATGTTTGATTGAATTAGGCAATACCCGGGTCATCTGCACGGCATCGGTTGAAGAAACAGTACCGCCTTTTTTAAAAGGTTCAGGCACCGGCTGGGTGACTGCCGAATACGGGATGCTGCCGCGTTCCTGCGCCACCCGCATAAAGAGGAACAAGGATTCAGGGCGCACTTATGAGATACAGCGCCTGGTAGGCAGGTCATTACGCACAATCACCGATATGAAGCAGATAGGCGAGCGCACGATATGGATTGACTGCGATGTTATTGAAGCTGACGGCGGCACGCGCACTGCTTCGATTACCGGCAGTTTTGTGGCGTTGGTGGATGCTTTGGCTAAAACAAAGAAGAAAGGATTAATAAGCAAAATTCCCATAAAAGATTATGTTGCCGCTACCAGCGTGGGCATAGTAAACGGAAGCCTGCTTTTAGATTTATGCTATGATGAAGATTCCAAGGCGGAAGTGGATATGAATGTGATTATGACCGGCAGCGGAAAATTCATTGAGATCCAGGGGACAGCCGAGCGGCAGCCTTTTGCCAAAGAAGATATGGATAAGATGCTTGGCCTTGCTAAGATCGGCATTGATGAATTATTCAGCGTTCAGAGAAAATTAGTGGGGGATATTCTTTCGTAGATATGGAATTAGTCGTCGCCACTAAGAATAAGAAGAAACTCGGGGAGATTAAAGATATCTTAAAGTGCCGGGGTTTAAAAATAACTTCTCTGGCAGATTACTCCGGGGCCCCGCGGATAATTGAAAACGGAAAAACCTTTAAGGAAAATGCGGTAAAGAAAGCGGTTAAAGTCGCCCGTTTTACGGGTAAGTTGACCCTGGGTGAAGATTCCGGGCTTTGCGTGGATGCTTTAGGAGGCGCTCCGGGAGTTTATTCTTCGCGTTTTTCCGGCAAGGATAAAAGCGACGAAAAAAATAATTTGAAATTATTGCGGTTACTGGAGAAGTTGCAGCTTTCTAAGAGAAAAGCTTATTATGTTTGTGCTGTGGCTTTGGCAGGCAGCGATGGATTGCTGGCAGTAGTAGAGGGTAGGTGTCCGGGGGTAATCGGGTTTACGCCGAAAGGTAGTTCCGGTTTTGGTTACGACCCGTTATTTGTTATACCCAGATACAAAAAGACCTTTGCCCAGTTGGGCCTGCGGATAAAACACAAAATGAGCCACCGCTACCATGCTTTAAAGAAGGCCAAAAAGATTATCCAGAAATATATTGTGAAACATAGAATAGTTGGTATACTTTAGGTTTAGTAAATTAGCGGGGCGTGGTAGTCCTCGTGGAGTACCACTGACTATGATATTGCTGGTGGTACCGTTTTCTAGGAACTAATAGATTGAAAACGGGGCGTGGTCATCCTCGATAGAATGATATAGCTTGAGGATTTCGCCACGCAAAAGGTAATACGGGGCGTGGCTCAGTTTGGCTAGAGCGCTTGCTTTGGGAGCAAGAGGT
>CAYPRG010000115.1:0-3118 GCA_964413025.1 uncultured Planctomycetales bacterium | reverse complement strand
TTGGGGCAGTAGCTCAGCTGGGAGAGCGTCGCGTTCGCATCGCGAAGGCCGTGGGTTCGAATCCCATCTGCTCCACCATAATTCGGCCTCCACTTACCATGAAAAATAATTTAAAATTCATTTTAGGTTTGTTATCTTTTTCTGCTTTGATTGCCGCCTGTTTTTTTCTGCCGCAAATTACCGCTCAGCAACCGTCAAAAGAGGCTCTTTTTTATGAGAAACTCGGAAATAAGGCGGTTCAGTGCCAGTTGTGCCCTCGGCGTTGTTTTGCGGGGGATGGGGCAAGGGGGTTTTGCGGGATTAGGGAAAATCGCGGAGGTATACTCTATACTCTTTCTTATGCCAAGTTGGTTTCCAGTAATGACATAGACCCCATTGAAAAGAAACCGCTGTTTCATTTTTTGCCTTCTACCCGGACTTTTTCTATCGCTACTGCCGGTTGTAACCTGAAATGTAAATTTTGCCAGAATTGGGAAATTTCTCAAAAACTTCCCGAAGAGGTTGCCTATGATTATCTTGAGCCGGCGGAATTAGTTAAAAAAGTCAAGGCCTCGGGCCGCCCTACAATTGCCTATACTTATAGCGAACCTACCATATTTTACGAGTATATGTTTGAAACCGCGAAATTAGCCAAAGAACAGGGCATAAGAAATATCATGCATTCTAATGGATACATAAATGAAGAACCGCTCAGGGCGCTGGCCAAATACCTGGACGCGGCAAATATAGATTTAAAGGGTTTTACCAATGATTACTATACTAAGATGACGCAGGGCACTTTGGACCCTGTACTTTTATCACTGAAAGTACTTAAAAGTGAAGGCGTGCATTTGGAGATAACCAATTTAGTCCTCTCCGGCTATAATGACGACGATGATTCGGTGATCAAGATGTGCCTTTGGATAAAAGACAATCTGGGGGTAGATACGCCGCTGCATTTTTCCCGGGCTTTCCCTATGTATAAACTTACCGCAATAAATCCTACGCCTGTTGAGACGCTTGAAAAAATGAGAAAAATCGCTATTGACTGCGGTTTAAAGTATGTATATATAGGTAATGTAGTAGGCCATCCGGCTGAGAGTACTTATTGCACCGGATGTAAAAAAGTTATTATTAAACGCTCAGGTTATTTTGTGGAGGAAAATAATATAGAGAAAGGAAGGTGTAAGTTCTGTGGAGAAGAAATCAAAGGGGTCTGGTTTTAGCAGGATCTTGATTATTTTTACTTTTATTTGGCAGCTATCGTTTGTCAGTTGTTTTTCCGAAAATGTCAAGTATCCTAACGCCGCCGGTACTTTCTATCCGGAGGATGCCGTTGGATTATCGCGGATGATAGACGGTTTCCTGGAAGCCGCGAAACCAGAACCTGTACAAGGCGATATTTTTTCGCTTATCTCTCCGCACGCCGGCTACGGGTATTCCGGCCAGACCGCAAGCTTAGGGTATAAGCTTATAAAAGGCAGGGAATACAAGACTGTTGTCATAATCGGCCCAAGCCATAGTTTCGGATTTTCCGGGGTTTCCGTGTATCCGCAAGGCGCATTCCGTACTCCCCTGGGAGATTTAGAGGTAGATAAGATTTTCGCGCAAAAATTATTAAACAAGGACAGTAATATTTTTTTTGAACCCAGGGCTTTTGAAAAAGAACATTCAGTTGAAGTGCAATTGCCTTTTTTGCAAAAGGTTATCTTTGGCTTCAAGATTGTCCCCGTTGTTATGGGGGATTGCACTTTGTCAGAGTGCCAAAAATTAGCAGACTTGTTAAAAGAGGCCATTGGAGAACGTAAAGATGTTTTAGTAGTTGCCTCCAGCGATATGGCCCATCGTTATGATTACGAAGAGGTAGAAAAGGCCGATAAGCTGGCCTTATCTTCCTTGGAGAAGATGGACGGCGAAGGCCTTTATTACGGTTTCAGGGAACAGAGGTTAGAGATGTGCGGGATGCTGCCTGTTGTTACAACGATTATGTTAGCCAAAGAATCAGGGCATAATAAACTGAAAGTCTTGAGCTATACAAATTCAGCTATCGTGACCGGCAATAAAAATAAAGGCACCTGGACCGTAGGGTATACTAGCTGTGTGATTGACCAGGAGAAAAAAGGAGAAACCGCTATGTTAAATATAAATCAAAAGAAAAAGCTGCTTGAGATAGCCCGTAATTCCATACAGGCATATTTAAAGACAGGCAAGAAACTAGAAGTCATCGAAACAGACCCCGCGTTGCTTAAAGAAAACGGGGCCTTTGTTACCCTGCATGAGCATGGCGAATTAAAAGGGTGTATTGGAAGCCTTACCGGAAGCCAGCCATTGTATCTTACCATCAGGGATATGGCTGTTGAGGCAGCAACCGGAGACCCCCGCTTCTCGCCGGTAGTATTAGCCGGGCTTAAAAACATCGAAATAGAAATATCCGTACTTTCTCCTTTAGAGAGGGTGAATAGCATTGATGAAATCAAAATGGGGACACATGGGGTGCTGGTAAAAAAAGGTTTTAACAGCGGGGTGTTTCTTCCCCAGGTAGCCACCGAAACCGGATGGACAAAAGAAGAATTTTTGTCAAACCTTTGCGCTCACAAGGCCGGGCTTCCTGCCTTAGCCTGGCAGGATAAAAACACCGAGATTTATAAATTCAGCGCTGAGGTATTTTCTGAGAAGGATATCATAGCTGGTGAATGAAATAGCCACTAGTTTTTTTATTCTGGGTTTATCGTTTGGCGCCGGCCCCTGCATGGCAAGCTGCGGGCCGTTATTTATTTCTTATATAGCCGGAGGCGGGAAGGGTATTTTAAAGAGTTTGATGGCTTATATTCTATTTTCCCTTGCCAGGATATGTGTATATCTTGTTTTAAGCCTGCTGGTTTTTATTTTGGGGAAGTTTGTGCTGGAAAGATTCATTTCCGGATACTCCCGGTATTTATTTATCGGCGGAGGTGCATTCCTTGTATTAATAGGCGCGCTTATGGCAATAGATAAAAATGCAAACTTGAAATTTTGCGGATTCTTGCGGGAACATATCTTGGCGCGCGATAAAAAAAGTATTATCACACTTGGCCTGATAGCCGGCCTGCTTCCCTGCGCCCCGCTTTTAGCGGTGTTTTCTTATATTGTATTGGTTTCC
>CAYPRG010000114.1:0-3125 GCA_964413025.1 uncultured Planctomycetales bacterium | reverse complement strand
GCTCAAGCTGCTAATATTGCCGATATACTGAAAGATTTTAAAGAAGGCCAAAAGGTCAGCATTTGCGGCCGGATTATGGCTAAGCGCTTGCACGGCAAGGCGGCTTTTTTAGACCTGAGAGATTCCGGGGCAAAGATACAGCTTTACTTCAAATCGGATATCGTGGGCGCGGAAAATTTCGCCCTTTTTGAGAATATAGATATCGCTGACATTATCGCTGTTGAAGGCGAACTTTTTATGACCCACACCGGCGAGCCCACAGTCAAAGTGGAAAAATTCACCTTTTTGGCCAAGGCTTTAAGGCCGCTGCCGGAGAAGTGGCATGGCCTAAAAGACGTGGACGTGCGCTATCGCCAGCGTTATTTAGATTTGATTGTTAATGAAGAGGTGAGGAAAGTTTTTATTTTGCGCTCGCGCATCATAAAAGCCATCAGGGGATTTTTGGATAGCCGGGGTTTCCAGGAAGTAGAGACTCCCATGATGCATGATATCGCCGGAGGCGCCGCCGGCAGGCCTTTTAAAACCCATCATAACGAATATCATTTGGATTTATACCTGAGAATTGCCCCGGAGTTGTACCTCAAGCGCCTTTTAGTCGGGGGCTTAGAAAAAGTCTATGAAATAAACCGGAGTTTCCGTAACGAGGGCGTATCCACAAGGCATAATCCTGAATTTACCATGCTGGAGGTTTATAGCGCTTACGCCAATTATGAAGACATGATGCAGCTAAGCCAGGACTTAATAATCTCAGTAGCCAAGGAGGTATTCGGTAAAGAGGAATTTGTTTATCAGGGTAAGGCAATTTCCCTGGTTGCTCCCTGGCAGAGGCGTTCTTTTGCCGATATGGTCAAAACTAAATTTGATATTGAGCCTGCGGATGAGGTGGGGGTAATGTTGAAGAAACTTCAGGACAAGGGGCTTGCCAAGGATAAGAACCGCCTTAGCCGTTCGCAGATAAATTCAATAATCGAGGATACCCTGGAGCAGGATATGAATTTGAACCCAACTTTTGTCACCGATTATTTCACCAGCTTATGCCCTTTGGCAAAGACTAAAAAAGATAACCCTTCGGTCTCCGAGAGGTTTGAATTGTATGTCGCCGGGATGGAAATAGGCAACGCCTATTCGGAGTTAAATGACCCTATTGAACAAAAGAAACGTTTTGAAGAAGAGATCAAGGAATTAAACGCGGATGAAAAGAAGCAGGTTGATGATGATTATGTCCTGGCTTTAGAGCATGGCATGCCTCCGGCCGGCGGGTTGGGCATCGGCATAGACAGGTTGGTGATGTTGCTTACTGACCAGCCTTCGATCAGGGATGTGATCTTGTTCCCCTTGCTCAGGCCGCAGGAATAAAAAGCCCATGTTAACCGAGTTATGGATAAGTAAGCGTTACCTGAAGAAATCAGGGCGGAAAGAAAGGATTATTTCCCTTACCGCGCTTATTTCTATCATCGGCATTGCCATCGGGGTAATGGTGTTAATCGTAGTAATCTCGGTGATGAGCGGTTTTGATATTTACCTGCAGGATAAGATGGTAGGCACCAATTCGCACCTATTTATACAGTTCTACCGAGGTTACAGCCAGCCGTATGCTTTGATAGATGATTTGAAGAAGATGCCCCATATCGTGGCATGTTCACCTTTTGTCGCCGGGCAGGGTTTTATAAAGAAAGACGGCAATATTATCGGGGTGGATATGCGCGGGATCGACCCTCGGTTGCAGCCTGAGATTTCCAAAATGAAAGAATATATGCGCCAGGGCACTATGAATATAGAAGGCAACCAGATAATCCTGGGGGAGGAACTGGCTTTCAGGCTGGGGGTGGGGCTGGGAGAGAAGGTCAGCTTGATATCCCCGGTTACTCTGGCTCCGGTAGATTTCACGATTAAGGGGATGTTTAACAGCGGGATGTATCTTTACGACTCCGGCCTTATCATGACCAGCATAAAAGGGGCTCAGGATTTTTTTAAGACAGGTGAAGTGGTCAGCGGCATAGCCATAAAAGTAGATGATATCTACAGGGTAGGCCAGATAAAAGAACAGGTATACCAGAATATAAAACTCCCGGGGATGTATGAGGTTTCTACCTGGGTTGACGCAAATAAAAATTTTTTGAACGCCTTAAAATTAGAGAAAGCTGTGATGTTTATCGTGGTGACTATGACTACGGTAGTGGCGGCGTTCGGCATAGTCAGCACATTGATCATGTCGGTAATGAGTAAGATAAAGGATATCGGGATATTAAGGGCAGTGGGAGAGAGGGCAAAAGGCATAGTCTCGATATTTATCTTTCAGGGCTTGAGCATCGGGGTCTGCGGGATTATCCTGGGGATAATCGGGGGCGTGTCTCTGGCAAGTTCTCTTAACGGAATAATTGATTTCATCTCTAAATTAATAGGCAGAAGGCTTATCCCCGCGGACATATATTACTTTGACCGTATTCCTACTAACATCAATGCCCAGGATGTGACCATGATTGTGGTTTGCGCCTTGGCAATAAGCCTTATAGCCAGTATCTACCCGGCTTATTATGCCGCCAGGATCAATCCTAACGAGGCGATAAGGCATGAGTAGTTTTATTATTGAGGCCAAAGGGCTGGGCAAAAGTTATAAGAACGGGATAAGCCCGACAGAGGTGTTAAAAGGCATAGATTTACGGGTAGCCAAAAAAGAATTCCTGGCGATACAGGGGCCTTCGGGCGCCGGTAAATCCACGCTTTTGCATATATTAGGCGGTTTAGATTATCCCAGCGCGGGAATGGTAGAGTTTGAGGGCCAGGATTTGTACGGCCTAAAAGAAAACGAGCTGGCGATGTTTAGGAACAGGAAAGTCGGTTTTGTTTTTCAGTTCTATCATTTGTTGCCTGAGTTTAATGTATTGGAAAATGTCATTCTTCCCAGCCTGATAAGATCCTGGTGGGCGAAAAATAAAGCTTCTCTTTACGCGAAATCATTATTGGATAAGCTGGGTTTATCCGGCCGCCTGCATCATCACCCTAATCAGTTATCGGGAGGAGAGCAGCAGCGGGTAGCGATAGCCAGGGCATTGATAAATAAACCGCAGCTTTTGCTTTGCGACGAGCCGACCGGGAACCTGGATTCCGAGAGCGGCAGGAACATA
>CAYPRG010000113.1:0-3205 GCA_964413025.1 uncultured Planctomycetales bacterium | reverse complement strand
GCAAATAAAATAACCGGCAAGATAAAAAATGCGGCGAGAACTAGAATTACTTTTGCCCTAATATTTGTCATCATTCCAAATAGGTATAGATTTTCCCTTTGTAATTACGCAAAACATATTTACCCTTTGCCTGGGAAAGGATGTAATTCGGGCCCACGGGAATTTTACCGCCTCCGCCTGGCCCGTCTATGACATAGACCGGCACGGCATAACCCGAGGTGTGGCCGCGCAGCTTCTCCATAATGTTTATCCCTACCGCCACCGGAGTCCTGAAATGCTGGGTGCCTTTTACCGGGTCGCACTGATAGATATAATACGGCCTGACCCTGATTTTCAGAAGGTCATGCATAAGTTTTCTCATAATATAGGGCCGGTCGTTTATGCCTTTCAAAAGTACTGTCTGGCTGCCTAAAGGTAACCCGACATCCGCCAGCATATCGCAGGCATTTTTACAGCGCCTGGTAATCTCTCTGGGATGGTTAAAATGTATGCTGATCCATATTGGCGCGTACTTCTTCAACATGTTCACCAAATTTTCGCTGATGCGCTGGGGCAAGGTCACCGGAACGCGGGTCCCCAGGCGTAAAAATTCTACATGCGAAATAGAGCGTATCTTCTGGATCAAATTCTCCAACTCCTCATCTTCCAGAGTAAGAGGGTCCCCTCCGGAGATAAGCACATCCCTTATTTTTCTGTTTGATTTTATATACTCGATCGCGGCATCAAATCTCTGCGCGGGATCACCGATTTCTTTTTCGTTATCCCCCACCAATCTTCTTCTTGTGCAATGGCGGCAATACATGGCGCAATGCTCGGTAGCTAACAACAATACCCTGTCAGGATAGCGATGCACCAGATGCGGCGCGGGTGAATCCCTGTCTTCCGCGCAAGGGTCGGTCATCTCATGAGGAGAAACCATAAATTCCTGGGCCACCGGTACAGCCTGGCGCCTGATGGGGCAAGTAGCGTCATCGGGATCCATCAATGTCGCCCAATAAGGAGTTATTGCCAGGGAGAGGCGGCCGGCAGCCTTCTTCATCCCCGCTTCCTCATCGGGAACTAACTTGATAATCTGGCTGAGCTCATCTTTTGAGCGGATTCTGTGCTTTAATTGCCAGTGCCAATCTTCCCAATCCAGCGGGTTTACATCTTTGTACAAGGCTATCTGCTGGTAATCCGCGGACCTCCTTGACGGACGAACCTGCTGTGACGCTTCCTGCTGCAACTTTTGGCTATCAGCTGTAACAGTATTGTTATTCAATTTGCTCCTCTCTTCTTTTAGTTGCGCTCATTAATATTGCCTCAATAAGATCATCATATTTCATCCCGGCGGCATAAGCCATTACCGGAAAATTTGATTCCCTGGGGTCAAGCCCGGGCAAGGGATTTATCTCCAGCACATAAGGAATATTGTCTTTGTTCAAACGTATATCCGTGCGCGATATATCAAAACAACCCACGGCATGATGAGTTTTTAAAGCTACCTCTTTTACTTTTCTTTCCACTTCTTTATCCAGCCGGGCAGGACAATGAAAAGTAGGGGTAAGGCCCAGCTCCTGGTTGCCCTGATATTCCTTCATCCTCCAGGAGTAAAAATATTCTCCGCTGTTTTTGCAGGTTGAGAAATCTATCTCCAGGATCGGTAATATCGTGGTCTTGCCGTTCTCTAAAATTCCCACGGTCAGCTCTTTCCCCTCGATAAACTCCTCCACTAACATCTCCTGCCGGTAGATATCTTTTAATTCTTTGATCCTCTTAAAAAGTTCGTCTTTGCTGCCTACCACATTGGAAGCGCTTATCCCTTTTGCCGAACCTTCACAATTTGGTTTTACGATAAGCGGAAATTTCAATTCAGGGTTTAATTCCTCGTTTCCTTTTACAAAAACCTGGAAGCGGGGAGTAGAAATATTCTCGGCAATCAGTATTTTTTTGGTCAGGGCTTTATTAAGCGCCAGGGCCAGGGAAAAAGTATTGGAGCCGGTGTAAGGTATGTCCAAATAATCCAGCATGGCGGGTATTTCTGATTCGCGGAATTTACCCGAACGGCCTTCAGCGATATTAAAGACCATATCCACCCGGTTATTCCTGAAATAGGAAAACAGGTTCGGCTGGCCTACCTCCACGTGGTTGACGATGTGGCCCTTTCTCTGGAGGGCGCAGGTAATCGCGTTTATGGTCTCTTCGGAGTCAAACTCTGAACAATAATCCGCGGGCTTAGTCTCGTCTTTTTTCTTAAGATTAAAAGCTAAAGTGATCTTCATCTAATTTAAGGGGTATCTTTTAGAAGCGGCCTTTAAAATGTTGCCGATTATTTTTTCGTAAGTGATCCCTGTTTCTTTCGCCACCAACGGGAAAACATCCTCGGTAGACAGGGAAGGCAAGGGATTTATCTCCAGCACATAGACGTTGCCTTCGTTATCAACCCTAAAATCAACCCTGCCGAAATCCCGGCATTCTACCGCCTCGTATGTCTTCAACGCCAGTTCGGAAATCCTGTTCTTTAATTCCTGGTTTATCTTCGCCGGGCAGATATATTCCAGCCTGTTGGAAGTGATGCGCGCGAAGGTATAAAATTTATCATTAAGTTTGAGGCGGCCGTCTATTTTTATCTGGACAATAGGCATCGCCTCAGGAGGGTTATTGCCCATTACTACCACGGTAAATTCCTGGCCGGAGATGAACTCTTCCACCAGCGCGGGCTGTTTATAAGTTTTAATTATATATTCCGCCTGTTTCTTTAATTCCTCTTTATTTTCTACGCGGGAATTCTCGCTCATGCCCTTAGAGGACCCCTCGAAACGCGGCTTTACGATAAGGGGAAATTTCAAATGGTCGGTATTCACCAGGGCATCGATAGATTTTAGTTCAAAGAATTTCGGGGTGGGGATTTTCTCGGCGACAAAAATCTTTTTCGCCATAAATTTATCCAGGGTTAAGGCCAAAGTCAGGGCATCGGCGCCGACAAATGGGATCCCGGCCATTTCTAATAATACCGGGACTTGAGATTCCCTGTTCCTGCCGGTTGTGCCTTCGGAAATATTAAAAACTATATCTACGCCCAGCTTATCTATAGTTTCCAGCAGGCGCGAAACATTGCCGATTTTCTTTACTTTAAAACCCTGGGATTCAATAGCCGCGGCTATCACCTCTATAGTGGAAGGATGGTCAAATTCCGCGTTGGCATCAGGCGGATCTCCCTTTTTAA
>CAYPRG010000112.1:0-3253 GCA_964413025.1 uncultured Planctomycetales bacterium | reverse complement strand
ATATTTTAAAATCCAAAGACTTCTGGGGGCATATACCTAAATCAAGCAGCCTGAGTGTAATTGAGTTTAAAAAAGACAGGCCGAAGATAAAATTATTCAACGACACTCGGCATTTAAGTTGAGGGCGCTATGGCAAAAATAACATTCATTCTTGGCGGGGCAAGGAGCGGAAAAAGTTCCTACGCTCTTAAATTGGCCCGCGAATACGGCGGGAGAGTAGCATTTATTGCTACCTGCCAGCCACTTGACGCCGAGATGAAAAAACGCATCGGGCTGCATAAAAAATCAAGGCCAACCCAATGGCAGACTTTTGAAGAACCCAAAGATGCGGCTTCATTATTAAAAAAGATAGGCGCGAAATTCGACACCATAATCATAGACTGCCTGACCCTAATGGTTTGCAATCTGATGATGGATAATCAGGGTGAAGCCGCTGTTGAAAAAAAATTAAAGGATATGCTAAACACGCTGGATAAAACTAATGCCAACGCCATTATTGTTTCCAATGAAGTAGGCCTGGGGATTGTCCCCGGGAATAAGCTCGGCCGTGAATTCCGGGATATCGCGGGCAGAATAAACCAGATTGTCGCAAGCAGGGCTAATGAAGTTTTTTTCATGGTAGCGGGGCTGCCAATGAATATTAAAAAAGAAGGTGCAATAAAAAAAGGAGAACGCCGTGGATACAAAGAAGAAAAAGAGCGCTTCAAAGAGTAATCGTAATACTCAATCGCAGGCAGGCAGTATTGCTTATCGCCTTAAATGCGCTAAAACCGCTAATGGCCTTTCACACTTTGTGATGTATGGAGACGTACGCAAGGATAAAGCGCTGCTTTAAAACATAAGAAAATGATGGCTAAAGGTTTAGATATATGGGAAAACAATGGCCGGTCTGTCATTGTGGATGCGGATAGCCTTTTTTGGGCCCAGGTAAAAAAAACTTCCCCTGATTCGATTTTTATCCCCGATGATATCCTGGCCCTATACCAGAAACACAAAGCTGGGCTCCTTGAGCGGATGGACGATTTCCGCTCAAGCAAAGAGCTTACCGCTATTTATATTGACCCTACGGATAAGTGTAATGCCAATTGCTCCTATTGTTATCTTCCGGTCAAATCAAGAAAAAGCGGCCGTTCGATGACAGATAAAGAGCTGGATTTTATCCTTAATAAGCTGGCGCGGTATTTTAAGGGCAGCGCGAAAAAACAGGTTATTATTTTTCACGCCAGCGAACCCCTTTTAGTAAAAGATATAATTTTTCAGGCAATAAAGAAATACAATAATATTTTTAAGTTTGGCCTGCAAACAAACGCTCTTCTTTTAGAAAGAAAAGACGTGGAATTTTTAAAAGAAAATTTTGTAGGGGTGGGTATTTCTCTTGATTCTTACCGGCCTTCGGTCAATCAGCGCCAGAGGCCTTCCGGGCTAAAAGGGAGTAATTTCTCTCAAGCCGTTAAGGCGCTTGATTGGTTTGATGGTTATAACGGCCTCAATGTTATCGCGACGGTGACTAAACACAACGTAAAAGACCTGCCAGGGTTAGTGCGATTTTTACATAAAAAGAAAGTTCCCTGCGTCCTTCTAAACCCGGCGAGGTTTACGCGCGTTCCGGTTTCTCTTTTAAAACCCGATGAAAATGATTTCGTGAAATATTTTATCCAAGCCGTAGAAACGGCAGTTAAATTAACCTCTGGCACCAACCGTAAGATTATCGTTGGGAATTTTTCTAATACTATCCTTGCCATAGTTTCGCCTCAAGCCCGCAGGCTGATGTGCGATATTTCACCATGCGGCGGAGGAAGGTGTTTTTTTACCATCACCGCGGCAGGAGAGATGGTCCCCTGTGGCGAGTTTTCCGGAATTGAGGGATTTTCCGGAGGTAATATTTTCAAGGATGGTATAGATAAGGCAATGGGGTCGCCTGCTTTTGCTTCTGTACGCGCAAGGACAGTAGAGAAGATTGATGAATGCGCCCGATGTGTATTGAGGAATATCTGCGGCGCGCCTTGTCCGGCAGAACTCCACTCGCTTGGCCAAATGTATCAGAAATCCGTATTCTGTGATTTTTACAAACAGGTTATTCAATACGCTTTTAAAATGATATCCCAAGGGAAAACGAAATATCTCTTGCGTGATGAGCCGTTGAATAATCTTAAATACGAATATAATCTTAACGGCCGCGCAAGCGAAGAAAAGGAAAAATGAAGAAACTAAGTGCAACGGTCGAAAAAATTACTGAGCCCGATTATAAACTCATGGAAGCCACACAGCTGAGGCTGGATAACCTTACTAAGCCATTGGGAAGCCTGGGAAGATTAGAAGAGCTGGCGAAACAGATTGCCGGCATCACAGGAAAAGAAAATCCTGTATTAGAGAATAAAGTTATTTTTACCTTGGCCGCCGACCACGGAGTAACCGAGGAAGGTATCAGCGCTTACCCTAAAGAAGTTACCGCCCAAATGGTTTATAATTTTTTAGGAAGGGGCGCCGGAATAAACGTCCTGGCAAAACATGTAGGAGTAAAGGTCATAGTCGTAGATATCGGGGTGGCATCTGAACTCAAGCCCGGCCCGGATTTAATTGTCAAAAAAATAAATTACGGCACCAAGAATATGAGCAAAGGCCCGGCAATGACAAGAGAAGAGACAATCAAGGCGATTGAAACAGGAATTGAGATATTCGAATCTGAATTTAAAAAAGGCGTTGATATTATCGGTACCGGAGAAATGGGTATAGGCAATACCACCGCCGCAAGCGCCATAACCGCAAGTATCACCCAAAAACCGGTTGAAGAGATTACCGGAAAGGGAGCAGGGCTTAACGATGAAGGGTTGAATCATAAAATCCGGGTAATAAAAAAATCGCTGGCCATCAATAACCCTGATTCCAGCGACCCCATAGACGTCCTTTCAAAAGTAGGCGGTTTTGAAATAGGGGGATTAGCCGGAATAATTTTAGCCGCCGCGTCCAGAAAGGTCCCGGTAGTAATTGACGGCTTCATATCCGGGTCAGCGGCATTGATTGCCTACGCGATAGAGCCTAAAACCAAAGATTATATGATCGCCGCCCATTGTTCAGTGGAAAAGGGGCATAAGATCATCCTGGAATATATCGGCCTCAAACCTTTACTAGACTTAAACCTGCGGCTGGGAGAGGGGACAGGTGCGGCGCTAGGAATAAACATAGCCGAGGCAGCAACAAAAATTTTGACCCAGATGGCTACTTTTAAAAGCGCCAAAGTTTCAGAGAGGACTAA
>CAYPRG010000111.1:0-3268 GCA_964413025.1 uncultured Planctomycetales bacterium | reverse complement strand
AAGCCTCGCCTTTCCCTGTCTTTCCCAAAGAGCTGGATTACCCCCAGCTCACCTTCAACGTTGTCATCTCCTTCGAAGTGGAATAGAGTTGACACCTGTTAAAATCAATGCTATATTATCTTTCTGATTTAGCTGTTTACAACAAGAAAATCGCCTTTAGTGATAACTTTATGCGATTTTCGCAGCCTGCCCTGGCTTGGTATTCTGGCAGGCCAGGGTGGTATGGGAAAGTGTTTTCTTTCCTGTACCATCAAATTTACATAGAAAGGGGATGATACTAGTGCCGGAAATTGAAATAAGGAAAGACGAGTCATTTGAATCAGCGCTTCGCCGCTTCAAGAAGAAAATCGAACAGGAGGGCATCTTAAGAGAAGTAAGAGACCGCAAGCATTACGAGAAACCCAGCGAACGCAAAAGAAAAAGGGCGAAGAAAAGATAAGAGATGGGATTGACGCTTTCTACGTCATGGAACGCATTCCGCTATCTTGATGGCAAGAAGTTGATCTTTGAAATAAAATCCTTGGGGTTCGAAGAAATAGAGCTAAGCTTCAACCTCACCGGCTCTATGGTAAGGAACATTGAGAAGCTGGTAAAAGAAAAACAGGTAAAAATCAGAAGCCTGCATAATTTCTGCCCTATACCCGACAGGCTAAAACGAGAAATTGCCCTGCCTGATTTCTATTCTATGGCATCCCTGAATGAAGAGGAAAGAAAAGCCTCTGTAAGGCAGACAAAAAACACCATAGATACCGCGGAAAAAATGGGAGCCAAAACCGTAGTCCTGCATTCCGGCAGAGTAGAAATCGCGGACAAGACCAGAGGATTAATAAAACTTTTCGCTGACGGCCTGAAAGAAACCCGAGAATTTAAAGCCCTTAAAGATAAGGCTATCAGAGAAAGGGCCAGCGCGGCCAAGCCGTTCTTCGAGAACACCCTTAGAAGCCTGGAAGAATTAAACCGTTACGCGCGGAATAAAGGGATTTCCCTGGGAATAGAGAATCGTTTTTATTATCGAGAGATCCCTTCTTTTGACGAAATAAGGATTATCCTTAATAAATTTAAAGGGTCAAATTTGTTTTACTGGCATGACACAGGGCACGCGCAGATCATGGATAACCTGGGGCTTGCCAGGCACAAAGAATACCTGGAATCATACGGCAAATCCATGATCGGCATCCATCTACATGATATCTGCGGATGCCGGGACCATATGGCGCCTTCTCTGGGAGAATTTGATTTCAGCATTTTAAAACCCTATCTGAAGAAAAAAACCCTGAAAGTAATTGAAGCTCATCACCCTGCTACAGGCACTGATATAAAAAAGAGCAAAGAATTCCTGGAAACAGTATTAGATGGAAAAATTTAAGATACGAAAACCCACGGTAGCCGGCCAGTTTTACCCTTCATCCAGCCAGGAGTTAAGGGAGCAAATAACCGCATTTATCGATAAGAAAGCAACGCCGCAGGATGCTGTTGCATGCGTACTTCCCCACGCGGGCTATGTTTATTCAGGGTTGGTAGCCGGACAAACCGTATCCCGCATCAAGATTAAAGATAGAATAATACTTTTGGGGCCCAATCATACCGGTTATGGGCCGGGTTTTAGCATTATGGCGGAAGGGTCATGGCAGACGCCTTTGGGCGAAATAAAAATTGACAGCACGCTGGCAAAACAGCTGTTAAGCAGTTCCAGCCATCTTGAAAACGACCAGCTTGCCCATCAGTTTGAACATTCACTGGAAGTAGAATTGCCTTTTCTGCAATACTTTAAGGATGATTTTAAAATGGTGCCCATCACCATCCTGTCTGACGACTGCGAGGCGCTGAAAGAGGCCGGGAAGGAAATTGCCTCGGCTATCAAACAAGCGGGAATACAGGGCTCAACCCTGATTATTGCCAGTTCTGACATGACTCATTACGAGCCTCTGGCTCAAGCCCAAAAAAAAGATAAAGAAGCGATAGAGGCAATACTGGAATTAAACGAAGAAAAACTTATGGAGAAGGTCAGAAAATTGAATATAACCATGTGCGGCTATGCCCCTATTATAACCCTGATTGCCGCGGCCAAAGCGTTAGGAGCCACAGGCGGAAAATTAATCAAATATCAAACCAGCGGCGAGATAACCCGGGACAATAACAGCGTTGTGGGCTACGCCGGTATCATAATCAATTAAAACCTATGGACGAGTTAAAAAAGAACAGTGACGAAAGCTGGAAAGAAACAGTCGACAAAGAAAAAGAAAACCTGAAGAAAGAAAACAAGTTTGTCCCTCCGGAACCTGATTTCAGTTTTTTTGTCACCACTCTTTCCCTTCAGGCATCTATCGGATTAGGCAATATGCCCAACCCGGTGACCAATAAAAAAGAAGAAGACCTTACCCAGGCAAAGTTCATTATTGATACCCTGGGGATGTTAAAAGAAAAAACCAAGGGGAACCTGAACCCGGATGAAACAAGCCTTCTGGAAAACCTGCTTTATGAACTAAGGTTACAGTATGTCTCTAAAACAAAGGGAGAGGTAAAATGATAGACAAAGAATTGCTGGATATCCTGGCCTGCCCGGCCTGCAAAGGGGACGTAGAATTTAAAGATAATAAAATAATCTGTAAAAAATGCGGGAAGAAATACCCTGTAAAAGACGGGATACCGGTAATGCTCATTGATGAGGCGGAAGGATAAAAGATGAAAAAAATACTGGTAATACACGGCCCGAACCTTGACCTGCTGGGACAGAGAGAGCCCGGAATATACGGCAAAACCACCCTGAAAGAAATAAATACCAGCCTGGAAAAAATAGCCAAGAAAAACGGGCTGGCCCTTAAAATCGTACAGTCCAATCATGAAGGAAAGATCGTAGACCTTATCGGTAAGGGAAAAAATACATACGCCGGGCTATTGATCAACCCCGCGGCTTACACCCACACCAGCGTGGCGATCAGAGATGCCATCGCCGCTTCAGGATTATTAACGGTTGAAGTACACCTTTCCAATATTTACTCCCGGGAGGAATTCAGGCAAAAATCCCTAATCAGCCCGGTAGCAAAAGGCACAGTATTAGGCTTTGGCCCCAAGAGTTACACCCTGGGCCTTCTGGCGTTGGTAGACCTAATTTCATGTTAGATGAATCCACGAATAAGGACCATTCATACAAAACTAAAAAAAGAAAATATAGACGGGCTGATTATTTCAAAACAGGCCAATATATCTTACCTCACCGGCTATATCAGCCGTGATTCCTGCCTTTTAGTATCAAAAAATAAAACAATCT
>CAYPRG010000110.1:0-3468 GCA_964413025.1 uncultured Planctomycetales bacterium | reverse complement strand
GCTGGTATAATATTTAATTTAAGATGATGAGAAAACGTGTAGTCGTGGCAATGAGCGGAGGAGTGGATTCTTCGGTAGCAGCTGCCCTGTTAAAAAATGAGGGTTACGAAGTTATCGGGATAACCATGTGTTTTAACCTCGGCGATTCATCGGGGAAAAGGCCCGGGTGTTGCAGCCTCCAGGGGATAGAGGATGCCCGGCGGGTGGCGCATAAATTGGGCATCAGGCATTATTCCATCAATATGCAAAAGGCCCTTAAGGAATTTGTTATTGATGATTTCTGCCGGCAGTATTTGAGAGGGAAAACTCCCAATCCCTGCGTGAGATGCAACCAGTATTTGAAGTTCGATGTTTTATTAAAAAAAGCACTTTCTCTGGATGCCAGGTTTCTTGCTACCGGCCACTATGCCCGGGTAGTAAAGGCAAAAGAAGGGTACAGTTTAAAAAAAGCCAGGGACATGTCTAAGGACCAATCATATTTTTTATACCGGCTTAATCAGAATCAGGTCAAGCGCGCGGTTTTTCCTTTAGGCGATTATCTAAAGAGTGAAGTGAGGGAAATTGCCAGAAAATTCGATTTACCGGTTGCCGATAAATTAGACAGCCAGGAGATCTGCTTTCTGCCTGATAATGACTACCGGGGGTTCTTAAAAAGGCAGCGCAATGCCTTGATAAAGCCGGGCCAGGTTATGGATAAGGAAGGGAATATATTAGGGCAGCATAGGGGAATCGCTTTTTACACCATAGGCCAGCGTGAAGGCCTGGGTATTGCCAAAGGTTACCCCATATACATAACTGAAATAGACTCCAGGAATAACCGGATAATTGTGGGGGCCAAAGGCGATGTTTATAAAAGAGAATTTTTGGTTAAAGATTTACAGTTTGTCCTTAAGCCCATAAAAAAGAAAGTTGCTCTTAAGGTAAGGATAAGGTATAATCACAAAGAAGCTTTGGCGGAGATCCTGCCGATTAAAAATAAAATCATGGTAAAATTCAGCCAGCCGCAATTTGCCATCACCCCGGGCCAGTCCGCGGTTTTTTATGATAATGATATGTTATTGGGCGGGGGTATAATTGATAAGGTGTCAGATTAAAATGATAAAAAAAGAATTCAGGGAATTAGAAGGAAAAATCAGAGAATTAAAAAAGAAGCGTAACGCCGTGATTCTGGCTCACAATTACCAGCTTCCCGAGGTCCAGGATGTGGCGGACTTCCGGGGGGATTCTTTGGAATTAAGCCGGATTGCCGCTAAGACCGAGGCCAAGGTCATTGTCTTCTGCGGCGTGCATTTTATGGCCGAGACCGCTTCCATCCTTTCTCCGGATAAAAAAGTTATTATGCCGGATATAATTGCCGGCTGCCCCATGGCCAATATGATTACCGCCGCCGATTTAAAAAAACTAAAAAAGGAACACCCTAAAGCGGTAGCGGTAGGGTATGTAAATACCTCGGCGGAAGTTAAGGCGGAATTGGATTATTGCTGTACTTCCACTAATGCCGTAGCCGTAGTCAACGCCCTTTGCAATAAAGAGGAAATTATTTTTGTACCCGATAAATACCTGGCAGATTATGTCTCTAAAAAAACCGGGAGAAAACTTATTTCTTGGAATGGTTTTTGCCCGACCCACGTAAAGATAATGCCCGAAGATGTATTACGGGAAAAGAAGTTTCATCCCCGGGCTAAAGTCATGGTCCATCCTGAATGCCTGCCCTCAGTGGTGGCTTTGGCTGACGCCGCGCTTTCTACCAGCCAGATGTCTAAATTCGCCAAAGAAACCGAGGCAAGAGAATTTATTGTAGGTACGGAAGTCGGGATCATCCACCGCCTTAAGAACGATAATCCCAGTAAAGAATTTTATCCTGCTTCGGAGAGAGCGGTTTGCCCGAATATGAAGCGCACTACCCAGGAAAAAATATACTGGGCGCTGGAAGAGTTAAAAGACGAGGTCAAAGTCTCTGACGCGATCCGCGCGGCCGCTAGAAAAGCGATAGACAGGATGATGGAAATAGTTTAAATGAACATTCCGGTAGTTTATGAGGACGAATGCTTAGTGGTGGTGGATAAACCTGCCGGGCTTTTGACTATACCTACGCCCCGCAACGAAAAGCGGACGCTGACCAGTATCCTTAACGACGACTTGGAAGAAAGAGGCAAGTTGTATCGTCTGCACCCCTGCCACCGTTTAGATAGAGAAACCTCGGGTTTAATTATTTACGCCAAAGGCAAGTCCATCCAGAAAAAGATGATGGATGAATTTCAGAATAAGAATATCGGCAAGAAATACATTGCTTTTGTGCAGGGCGCGGTGGTTAAGGAGCAGGGTGAAATAAACAGGCCCATTGAGTGCCGGCCGGCGATAACCAAATATAGGGTTAGCCAGAGAAGGAAAGATTTTACTGTTGTTGAAATAACCCCTTTAACCGGGCGCACCAATCAGATAAGGATACATTTTAAGGCGATAGGCCACCCCATAGTCGGGGAAACTAAGTTTGCCTTTCGCAAAGATTTTTTGCTTCGCGCTAAAAGGCTGTGCCTGCACGCCCGGGACCTGGAGTTCCTGCACCCTGTGACAAAAAAAACCGTGCGTTTATCCGTCGATTTACCCCAGGATTTAAATGATTTTTTAGATAACCACGCTTAAATATTATGCACAATCCCGTTGATTTATTTTCTATTTTTGGAGCAAAATACCTGTATCTGGTTGTAATCATTATTGCTGCTGTCTGGTTTTTGAGGCAGCCCAGGCCCAAACAAAAAGAAATCCTGATTTTGGCCTGTATCTGTTTGCCTTTGATCTTCGTCATTTCTATTATTGCCGGGCACCTTTATTATAATCCCCGGCCGTTCGTTGTAGAGGGCTTCCAACCGTTGATACCTCATAAGGCGAATAACGGTTTTCCCTCTCATCATGTTTTGTTGCTTTCTGCTATTTCCGCGATAATCCTTCTCTTCAGCCGGCGCATAGGCCTGTTGTTGTGGATTTTGACGATACTGGCGGGTTTTTCCAGGGCGTATACCGGCGTGCATCACATAGTAGATGTCATAGCAAGCATGCTGATTTCTATCATCCCGGTAACCATAGCCTGTTTGGTTATAAAATATTTTAAGAATCTCAAAACCAGAGGCCAATTAAAATGAGTATAATTGTTTTAGGGACAGTAGCCCTTGATACGGTAAAAACGCCTTTCGGCCTGAAAAAACATATGCTGGGAGGTTCGGCAGTGCATTTTGCCATGGCCGCGCGGTTATTCACCAAGGTGAACCTGGTGGCTATCGTCGGGAAAGACTTCCCCAAAAAATACATTGATTTTTTGAGGCAAAAAGGGATAATTTTGACTTCGCTCATCCAGGATGAAGGTAAGACTTTCAGATGGGAAGGGGAATACCAGGGCGATTTAAATACCGCGTTGACTTTGAATACCGAATTGGGGGTGCTCTCTACTTTTACCCCTTTTGTTTCAGAGGA
>CAYPRG010000109.1:0-3504 GCA_964413025.1 uncultured Planctomycetales bacterium | reverse complement strand
TGACCAAGCTGCCGCTTTCCATAAAAGATAAGATCGAGAAACTCTTTGAACAATCGAGTGTGGATATCTTAAAAGCTAATGAATTAAAGGCGGAGCTGGATAAATGGAATGTATATAAAGATTACGAAGACAGGTTCCTGGATTTGTTCAAGAAATCAAAGGATAAAGATAATTGAGCGATACGGATAAAATAAAAGCCATTATATTTGACCTGGGAAATGTGCTGGTGGATTTTGACCATATGATCGCGGCGCGCAAAATTTCCGGATTCACAGATATGGCGGCAGAAGATATCTTCAATCTTTTTTTTGATTCGCCATTGACCGCGGCTTTTGAAGAAGGCAGGATCTCTCCCCGGGATTTTTTTTCCGAAGTAAAAAAGAAATTAAATCTAAAATTAGGCTATCACCGGTTTGTGTTGATTTGGAACGAGATATTCTTTTTAAGCGAAAAGAACCGCGCGGTATACGATCTGGCTAAATCGCTGAAAAAGCGGTATAAACTTTCTGTTTTATCCAATGTTAATTTTTTGCACCTGGAGTATATAAAGAAAGAGTTCTCAATTTTTGATGCTTTTGATAATGTGATTACTTCCTGCGAATTGGGTTTTAAAAAACCGGACCCCGCGATTTACAAAAAGGCGCTGGAAATATTAGGGGTGGAGGCGGGGAGTACCTTTTACACCGACGACAGGGCGGAGCTTACCGAAAAGGCAAAAGAGCTGGGTATTCGGAGTTTTGTTTTTACCGGGGCAGAACAACTTCGCAACGACCTCCGGGCTGTTGGAGTAAACTTAAGTTAAATAAAATGGCATTTAAAAAAATATTGCTCGGGCACGGAAGCGGCGGCAGGTTGATGCATAACCTTATCAGCGGGCTGCTGCTCAGAAAACTTAATAATCCCATATTGAGAGAGCTTTCTGACGCCGCCCGCATAAACTACAAAGAAAAAATCGTTTTTTCTACCGATTCATTCGTGGTCAGCCCGATAAAATTTCCCGGAGGCGACATCGGGAAGCTGGCAGTCTGCGGCACGGTCAATGATCTAGTAATGATGGGAGCAGTTCCGGAATATCTTTCCCTGGCATTGATTGTGGAAGAGGGCCTGGACTTCGGTATTTTAGAGGAGATAGTTGATTCTATTTCCTTGAATGCCAAAAAGAGCGGCGTGGATTTTGTTACCGGAGACACAAAAGTAGTTGAGAAGGGCGCCTGCGATAAAATCTTTATTAATACTTCCGGCATCGGCAGGGTGGTGAAAAACAGGAAACTGTATTTGAGAAGCATTGAGCCCGGGGATAAAATCATTGTTACCGGAGAAATCGGCAGGCATGGCTTGGCGGTATTAGCCAAAAGGAAAGAATTGAGCTTTGGATTAAACATAAAAAGCGATTGCGCGGCATTAAACAGCCTGATCATCCCTGTTCTTAAAAAAACCGGGGCTATAAAATTCATGCGCGACCCTACCCGGGGAGGGGTGGCTACCACCTTAAATGAAATCGCCGAAGGCGCCCGCCTCGGCATTACTATTGAAGAAAAAAATATACCCGTATCCGGGAAGGTAAGGGCGGCCTCTGAATTATTGGGCATTGACCCGCTGTATATCGCTAACGAGGGGATTGCGATATTAGTGGTGGATAAAAAAAGCGCGGGAAAAATTTTAACTTTATTGAAAAAACATCCTTTAGGCAGGAATGCCAGGGAAATAGGAGTGATTAAGCGGGGGCCTGGAGGGCAGGTTATAATAAATACTGTTCTTGGCACGCAGCGCATTGTGGATATGCTGACCAGCGAGCCGCTGCCGAGGATTTGTTAAATGAAAACTAATAGATATCAAAAAAGATTCTACCGGGATTGGGCTAAGCATAAGGATTTGCATCTGGCGCGGGTGGTCACCAAAGAGACGGATTTGGAGATCCTTACCAATAAGCCTCTGGACAAAAAATTCGTTGAGGAAAGAATACGTTTATACCGCTGGCAGATAGAAAACTATATAACAAGAGAAAACAGATTTTTAACCAGCCTCAAGCCGATATCGGTAGAATTGAACGCGCCGTTAATTGTAAAAGAAATGGCCCGTGCGGCAGAAAAAGCTAATGTCGGCCCTATGGCGGCAGTGGCCGGCGCTATCGCGGAATTTGTGGGGAAAGATTTATTAAAGAGCGGATATAAAGATGTGATTATTGAGAACGGCGGAGACATTTTCTTAAAGACACGCAAAGCCAGGGCAATAGGGATTTATGCCGGGAAGTCCAGGCAATGGAACAAACTTAGTTTAAAAATAAAAGCAAAAGATACTCCCGTAGGCATATGTACCTCTTCCGGTAATGTCGGGCATTCTTTAAGCTTTGGCTGCGCGGACAGCGTGGTAATACTTTCTAAAAACGCGTCTTTGGCAGATGCCGTAGCTACTGCTACGGCTAACCTGGCAAGGACTAAACAGGATTTAGCGTTCGCCCTGGATTTTGCCCGTTCCATAAGAGGCGTATCGGGCGTAGTGATTATATTAAAAAATGACCTGGTCAGCTGGGGAAGCGCATTTGAATTTATAAGATGAAACGGGCTCCGGAAATATCCATAAGCAGGCTGGCGTTGTATTTGCGGTTCTTAGAGGATTATATAAAAGAGGAGGGCCCGCAATCTACCATTAATTCTACGGAGCTGGCCCAATTTTTGGATATTAATCCCCATCAGATAAGGAAAGACCTTTCTTATTTCGGAAAATTCGGCGAACGGGGAGTAGGTTACCGCACCGAAGAATTAAGAGATAAGATTATCCGGATACTGGGCCTAAGCAAAAAATGGAATCTCTGCCTTTGCGGGGCGGGTAATCTTGGTTCGGCCCTTCTTGCCTACCGGGGTTTTAAACAGATGCACCTGGATATAGTGGCTATATTTGACAATAGCCCCGAAAAAATCGGGAAAACCGTCCAGGGGGTTAAAGTATACAGCCCGGAAAGCATAAGCTCTGTGGCAGAAAGATTGAATATCGATATAGCTATTATCGCCGTTCCCCTGACATCGGCTCAAAAAATAGCCGATAACCTGATCAAGGCCGGGGTAAGGGCGATTTTGAATTTTGCCCCGGCTAAATTAAATGTCCCCAGAAATGTTAAATTGCGTAATGTAGATTTATCTACGGAACTAATTAATCTCACCTACTTTTTATCCTCTCTTGCCTAGCCGGGTATGCCATTTCTCCGTCGGCAAAAAATAAATAATAAAAATTTTTCAAAAACAAAAAATACTTGACAAGGACTACATATTGTGATAAAAAAATAGTATAAATACAATATGTAGGAGAAGGTTTGCAGGTTTTTAGGAGGTTAGAAAGACTAAATTGAAAAACTAGGCGATTGATTAAAGGGCTCTTTTGGTGTAGAGCCCTTCTTTTTTAACTTAAAATGAAAATAGTAGGTTTAACATACGATTTAAAAAGCGATTATGCCTTTAAAAAGGGAGATCCGCCTGATGCCAACGCGGAATTTGACCATCCTTCCACTAT
>CAYPRG010000108.1:0-3577 GCA_964413025.1 uncultured Planctomycetales bacterium | reverse complement strand
CCATCGCCCTGAATCTGGAATACGTCAGGACAAGACTGTTCGCATAAACCGCACCCTACACAAGTTGAAGCATCTACCGTAACTTTCGCCATTTTAAAAAGCCTCCTATCTTTCTAACAGGTTTTCAAATGTCTCTTCGTGGCCTACTTCCTCTGACAATATATGGGTCACCAATTGATAGGTAACATGATCCTTGCCGAATGTCTTCTTGGCGATCTTATTATATACATCAATCGCCGATGCCTCTGCTTCGGTGACTATGCGGATTATCCTGTTAATGTCCGCGGTGTTCTTGGGCGGCATCATATAAGGCGCATTGGCGTGCTTTTCTAATTCCATCGGGTTGGCGATAGGCACATCTCCCAATTTAGTAATTAAATCGGCTAATTCCTGGGCATGTTCCAATTCATCTTTGGCAATCTTGTTTAAGAATTCCGCGATATCCTCATATGCCTTACCTGAAACAACCTGGGCCATATACCAATAAAGATAAAATGCCAACCACTCGTCAGCATAGGCCTTATTCAGGTCCTTCACTAAATCTTTTAAGCTTAAATCCACAATCGCTCTTGCCTGTTTTCCCATACGCACCCCCTTATTCTAACTGCCAGCCTGAACTTCCGCTTTCAAGCCGTACTTCTTGATATTATTATCCGCTATATCCTGGATCTTTTTTATCTCCTCGGGGTTATTCAATAGATGCTTATACCTGCCTTGTGCCTTAAGATATTCTTCTACCGGTTTAGGGGTAATTTTCCTGGAAGCAAGCACGCCGTTTTCATACTCAAACAAAGGATAAAGCCCGGTCTCAACCGCTAATTTTCCCACCTCAGTGGTAAGCGCTGACTCGTAACGCCATCCCAGGGGACAAGGGACATGGATCTGTATATACTTAGGGCCTTTGATAGAATGGGCTTTCTTTACTTTGCGCTGTAAATCCTGGGCAAACGCCGCTGAGCAAGTCGCCACATAAGGTATCCCGTGGGCCAAGGCAATCTCCGGCATGGGTTTTTTAGGCCGGATATTTCCTGTTGAATTTTTCCCTATGGGGCTGGTGGTAGTATTGGTATCAAAAGGAGTAAGGCCGCTGCGCTGTATGCCGGTGTTCATATAAGCTTCATTATCATAACAAACATATAATATATCGTGGCCGCGCTCTAACATTCCTGACAGTGCCTGCAGCCCGATATCGGCAGTGCCGCCATCGCCGGCCTGAGCAATCACGTTAATCCCCTCTTTTTTGCCTTCGTATTTCAAAGCAGCTTCTACTCCGGAGGCAACCGCCGCGGCATTCTCAAATAAAGAATGTATAAAAGGCACACCCCAGGCGGATTCAGGATATTTGGTGGAAAAAACTTCCAGGCACCCGGTATTATTTACTATTATTGTATTGGGCCCGCTGGCCTCGATTACTAAACGCGCTGCCAATGACTGGCCGCAACCGGCGCAAGCGGTATGCCCGGGATTAAACAAGTTTTTACTCATATTTTTCCTTTAAAAGTTCGGGTTTTAAATCAATAAACTCGTTGTTTAATTCTTTCGTGGTGAGCATCCGGTAAATTTCCCTGACTGAATGCTTGGTAATATCACGCCCGCCAAGGCCGGCGACAAAACTGCTGATGACCTTTGGCGCTTTTTTCTTGCCAAAAAACGCGGCCTTGATATCCGCGGCTATGGGGGCATAAGACCCTAAAGACAACGCCTTGTCCAAAACCGCCACCTTGGGAATATTTTTCAATGCGTCGTATATTGCCTGGCTGGGGAAGGGCCTGAAGCAAGTAATCTTCAACAATCCTACTTTTTTACCTTTAGCCCTTAACTCATCAACCACATCTTTTATTGTGCCGCAAACCGAACCCATAGCCACAATCACCCGCTCGGCGTCTTCAACGCGGTATTTCTCAATTAAGCCGTTATAATTGCGGCCAAAAACCTTGGAAAATTCTGAACAAACCTTAGGAATCAACTCAAGTGATTCTTCAAGGGTCTTATGCAGGGCAAAACGCGCCTCCATATAGGCATCCGGGTCAACTAAAGGACCCATTGTTATGGGGTTTGCTACATCTAATTTATAAAGAGGCTTATATGGCGGTAAAAATTTATCTACCTGCTCCTGGCTGGGCATATCCACTGTCTCTATACCGTGGGTAAGGATAAAACCGTCCATGCAGACCATCACCGGCAGCATCATGCTCTTATCTTCGCCTATCCGGTAGGCCATCAGGTGCAGATCTACTGTCTCCTGGATATCTTCGGCATACAACTGTATCCAGCCGGCGTCGCGCAAGGATAGCGAATCCTGCTGGTCATTCCAGATGTTAATCGGAGCGGATATGGCGCGGTTGGCGCAGGTCAATATCACAGGCAAACGCATCCCGGCGATATTAAAGATTACCTCCTGCATATAAAATAGCCCTTGCGAACTGGTAGCGGTATAAACCCGCACTCCGGCAGCTGACCCGCCTAAAACCGCTGATGCCGCGGAATGCTCTGATTCCACATTGATGCATTGGGAATTTAAATCACCGTTGGCGACCATCTGGGCCAGGTCTTCCACGATATGCGTTTGGGGGGTAATCGGATAAGCCGATATTACTCCGGGCTTGCACAATCTGACTATATCTGCTACTGCGTGAGAACCTTCAAAAAATTCTTTCATATCTTAATCCTTAATGCGTCTCGGAAGATGTATCTTCCTTGACCATAATTATGTCCTTTTTAGGGCAAATTGCCGCGCAATCACCGCAGCCCTTGCAAAAAGAGTAATCGCAAAAGTAAGTATTCTTCTCGGCGCCCTCGATGCAGCCTTCCGGGCAGATCGACAGGCACATCTTGCAGCCGATACAATCTTTCTGCAGGAATTTCGGCCTGGACTCAACCCGCCATGAACCTGTCTTATTATTTCTGCTTGACCCTGGCTTGACTACTAACGGCCCAAACATTATTTAACCTTTCATCTTGTTTTTGACAAACTCAAAACCATCTTTAATCGCCTGGATATTGCCCTCCTGGGCCTTTCCTGAGAATCTCTTCTTAATTGCCTCAAAAAGGTGGTCTACGTCTAATTCTCCGGTAGCCGCGGAAAACGCGCCCAATAAGGCGGTATTGCCCAACGGCCGGCCGATGGTCTTCATAGCAATATCATTCGCCGGGACAGTATACACTTTTTGCCCTGCTTTTATCTTAGGTAATTCTATACCTTCTTTTTCGTTTATAATAGCTATGCCGTTATCCTGGAGCCCGGAGAAACAGTTAAAACCGCGCATCAGCGTGGCGTCAACAATAATAAGGTAATCCGGTTCGTAAATCTGGCTCCTCAGGCGCACTGCTTTCGAGTCCACACGCACAAAAGCATTCATCGGCGCGCCCATGCGGGCTGCCCCGAAATGCGGGAAGGCATAGGGATACATCCCCTTTAAAAAATAGGCGTAACCTAATAAAGTCGCGGTGGTGATTGCCCCTTGTCCTGCGCGGGCGTGAATTCGTATTTCTTTCATCTAACTGACTCTCCTGTTCAATGGATAAAACGATTTATCTATAGTATAATTTTTCAGCTGATTTGTCAAACAATTTATTT
>CAYPRG010000107.1:0-3621 GCA_964413025.1 uncultured Planctomycetales bacterium | reverse complement strand
GCTGCGCATGAGACTATTGCCATCGCCATGAACCGTATCGGCGGAAAGTCTAATACCGGAGAGGGCGGCGAGGACCCCAATAGATTTATTACTTTGCCTAACGGAGATTCCCGTAGAAGCGCCATTAAACAAGTTGCTTCGGGGAGATTCGGGGTCACCATAAATTATCTGGTGAATGCCGATGAAATACAGATCAAAATTGCTCAGGGCGCAAAGCCAGGCGAGGGAGGCCAGTTGCCGGGGCATAAGGTGAGCGAAGCAATTGCCCGCACCAGGTATACTACCCCCGGGGTGACTTTGATATCGCCTCCGCCGCACCATGATATTTATTCTATTGAGGACCTTGCCCAGCTGATATTTGATTTAAAGAATGCCAATCCGCGCGCGCGCATCAGCGTTAAACTGGTTTCAGAAATCGGAGTAGGGACAGTTGCCGCGGGCGTGGCAAAGGGCCATGCAGATGTGATTCTTATTTCCGGAGGAGACGGGGGCACAGGCGCTTCACCGCGCAGTTCTATCAGATATGCCGGCCTACCCTGGGAATTAGGGCTTTCTGAAACGCATCAGACGCTGATGTTGAATAATTTACGTTCCAGGGTGCGCATACAAACCGACGGCCAAATGCGTACCGGCCGCGATGTGGCTATTGCCGCTTTATTGGGGGCCGAAGAATACGGATTTTGCTCCGCGGTATTAGTTGTGATCGGTTGTGTGATGTTAAGGCATTGCCATTTGAATAATTGTTCAGTCGGCGTGGCTACTCAGGATGATATTTTAGAGAAGAGGTTCAGGGGCAGGCCGGAATTTATCGTGAGTTATTTTCGTTTTGTAGCCCAGGAGTTGCGCGAGATAATGGCGAGTTTAGGCTTAAGGACTATCAACGATATGATCGGCAGGACCGATTTACTGGAGCTTAATAAAGAAATCGTTCCTTTAAAGGCTCAGGGAGTAGATTATTCCCGTATTCTTTATAAGCCGGACCTTCCCGATGAGGTGGGCCGTTTCTGCCATTCTAAGCAATATAACTGGCTGGATACGGTACTGGACAAAAAACTGATTAAGCTTTGCGAGGAAGGCCTGCAGAAGAACAAGCCGGTGAAAATTTTTACGGAAATTAATAATACCAACAGGGCTGTGGGCACCATGTTAAGCGGTGAAGTCTGCAGAAGATGCGGCGATGGGGTACTTTTAGAAGATACCATCACCTGTAAATTTAAAGGAATCGCCGGCCAGAGTTTCGGCGCATTTTTAGTAAAAGGAATTACCTTTGAATTAGAGGGGATGAGCAACGATTATGTAGGGAAGGGTATCTCCGGAGGGAAAATTATTATTTATCCCGATAAAAGAGCATGCTACCAAGCCGATGAAAATATTATTATAGGTAATACTACTTTTTACGGGGCGATATCCGGCGAGGCATACATTAATGGCGTTGCCGGAGAAAGATTCTGTATCAGGAATTCAGGGTTGTATGCGGTGGTAGAGGGCGTGGGAGACCATGGCTGCGAGTATATGACCGGAGGAAGGGTGATTGTTTTAGGAAAGACCGGGAGAAACTTCGCTGCCGGTATGTCCGGAGGGGTAGCTTATGTATACGATGAGGATAAAAAATTTAAAGAGAGATGCAATATTGATATGGTGGAACTAGGGATGGCCGAAGAAGAAGATAAAGATGTGATATACCATTTATTACAAAACCACTATAAATATACAAAGAGTAAGAAAGCTAAAAGAGTTATTGATAATATACATGAAGAGCTGAAACAATTCATCAGGGTGATGCCGATAGAATATAAACGCATTTTAGATGGGGCAAAGATAGAGGAAAAGCTGGAAGTTGCGGAGGCATTAGATGGGTGACCAGAGAGGATTTTTAAAATTACCCAGGCAGGGCAGCACTTCCCGGGAAGTCTGCGAGCGGGTCAAAGATTTTAAAGAAGTTACCAGGCTCCCCTTAGAAAAACAATCCCAGGAGCAGGCCTCGCGCTGCATGGATTGCGGAACGCCGTTTTGTCATTGGGGTTGTCCGATAGGTAATTATATCCCTGAGTGGAATGATCATATGTTTCGTGGCAATTGGAAAGAAGCACTGGCGTTATTGGATGCTACCAATAATCTTCCAGAGATTACCGGCAGGGTATGCCCCGCATTATGCGAGCATTCCTGCGTATTAAGCTTAAATGACGATGCGGTAGCTATCCGCGAGAATGAGCTGGCAATCATAGAGCTTGCTTTTAAAAATGGCTGGATTAAACCAAGGCCGGTTACACAGCGCACAGGGAAAAAAATAGCGGTTATCGGCTCAGGCCCGGCCGGATTATCTTGCGCCGCAGAGTTAAATAAAGCAGGCCACTGCGTAACTATTTTTGAGCGGGATAATTTAGCCGGTGGAATATTACGCTACGGCATTCCCGATTTTAAATTAGAAAAATATCTTCTAGACCGGCGGATCGGTATCTGGAAAGAGGAAGGCATTATTTTTAAGACAGGAGTAAATATAGGCGCAGATTATCCGACGGATAAAATATTGGCCGAGTTTGATGCGCTTTGTTTAGCCGGCGGTTCCCGTGTCCCGCGGGATGTAAATATAGAAGGTAGAAATTTAAAGGGTATATATTTTGCTATGGATTATCTGATTCAGGCAAACAGGCGGGTTAACGGTGAAAAAATTCCTCAAGAGGCATTGATTGATGTGAAGGGTAAGAGGGTGGTAGTAATCGGAGGAGGAGATACCGGCTCCGATTGTGTAGGTACAGCGCATCGCCAGGGCGCATCGTGCGTAGTGCAGATCGAAGTGATGCCCAGGCCCGATGAATGCAGGACCAGCGCATACCCTTGGCCAAAATATCCCTTACTGCTTAAGACATCGTCCAGCCACGAAGAGGGGGGAGAGCGCCACTGGGCAGTGTTGACAAAGAGTTTTCTCGGGGAAAAAGGCCGCGTAAATAAGCTTTCCTGCGTAAAGGTGGAGTTTATGAAAGAGATTGCCGGAAGCGAATTTGAAATCGATGCGGATTTAATCATTCTTGCTTTGGGCTTTCTGCATCCTGAGCATTCGGGTTTGCTTGCCGGCTTAAAAGTCGGGTTTGACCAGCGGGGTAATGTATCGACAGACGGTAATTACATGACTTCAATTGAAAAAGTATTTTCTGCGGGAGATATGAGGCGCGGGCAGTCATTGGTAGTTTGGGCTATTGCAGAGGGAAGGCGGGCAGCCTATTTTATGGACAAATACTTGATGGGCGAAAGTAATCTGGCAGTTATGTAGGGGGGTAAAAAGATGACAAGCACAGGGGTGAAGGGTTTAGATGGCGTGATTACTGGCCTGAGGGCCGGGGATAATGTGGTTTGGCAGATAGACGATATAGAAGATTATATTAACCTGGTAAAGCCTTTTGTGCAGCAGGCGCTGGAGGAGGACAAAAAAGTCATATATATCAGATTCGCAACGCACAAAGAGCTGCTTAAACCCGCAAAAGGGATAAAGCGCTATGAACTGAACGCTTATGCCGGTTTTGAGTTTTTTGCCGCTAAGGTAAACAACATCATCACCCATGAGGGCGAAGGCGCCTACTATGTTTTTGATTGCCTCTCGGAACTCCTTTTGGCCTGGGCTACTGA
>CAYPRG010000106.1:0-3724 GCA_964413025.1 uncultured Planctomycetales bacterium | reverse complement strand
GTATCCCTGCAGGCGCTTTGCGATTTGAAAGGGATTGGCTGGGAATATGATTCTTTCGCCAGGACAATCGTTTTAAATAAAAATTCGCACAGGATAAACCTGATGGTCGGAGAGTCGTTAGTGCTGGTGGATGAAAGCCCTGTGCGCCTGAAAGACCCGGTGGATATTTATCAGGGTTTGATAGTCGTACCTTATAAATTCAAAGAGCAGGTGCTGGATGTTTTGTTCAGGGATACATCGTCCCGTCAGGCGCAAATTCCTTCCCTCTCTAAAATTAAAAAGATAGTGCTTGATGCCGGGCACGGCGGAGAAGACCCCGGGGCAGTCGGCAGGAGCGGTTTAAGGGAAAAAGATGTAACCCTGGACATTGTCAAAAGATTGAGTAAGATTTTAAAGGCAGAGGGCATTGAAGTAATTACTACCCGTTCTTCGGACAGATTTGTTCCTCTTGCCTCGCGGGTGGATATAGCCAATCGTTCCAACGCCGACCTTTTCTTAAGTATTCATGCCAATGCCAACCGGGTAAGGAGCTTAAATGGGTTTGAGGTATATTATATTTCGCCTAGCGCCGATGATTCCAAGCGGGCTTTAAGCGCGGCCAAGAATGCGGCTTTGGATATAGACAGCAGATGTTTTGCCGATTCTTCCATGAATACAAAGGTAATACTTTGGGATATGATTTATACCAGTAACCGGGCAGAATCCATAGAACTGGCCCGTGCATTATGCAAAACCACAGACCGTAATTCGGATACCAGGATATTAGGGATAAAGGGCGCGCGTTTTTATGTTTTAAAAGGGGTACGTACACCCGCGGTATTAGTGGAAGTAGCTTTTTTGTCTAATGCCGCGGAGGAACGCATGTTAAAGAATAATTATTCTCGTCAGAAGATAGCCGAGAATATTGCCGAGGGGATAAATGACTATGCGCGGGAGTTAGTCCTAACGGAGGCAAGATAAAATGAGGCCGATAGGGGTGTTTGATTCAGGGGTAGGCGGCTTGACCGTGGTTAAAGAGTTGATCCGCCAGCTGCCCTCCGAAGATATTGTTTATTTCGGAGATACGGCGCGGGTGCCTTACGGGATCAAATCTAGAGAGACGATCATCCGTTTCTCCATAGAGAATATTTTGTTTTTACTTAAACAGGATGTAAAGTTGATTTGTGTTGCCTGTAACACCGTCTCAAGTATGGCATTGCCGGTGATTATGAATCATTTCAAGGTGCCGATTGTAGGCGTGCTTACTCCCGGAGTAAGGGAAGCGGTTTACGCCACCCAGAATAAGCGCATCGGGGTCATTGGCACAAAGGGCACCATCAAAAGCCTGGCTTACGAAAATGAGATAAAGCAGCTTGATCCGAAAGTAAAAGTCACTGCCGTGGCTTGTCCATTGTTTGTGCCTTTCGTGGAAGAGGGCTGGCTTTCCGGAGATGTAGTTTTAGAAGTAGCGCGAAATTATCTGAAGCCCTTAAAAGACGCCCGGGTGGATACGGTTATCCTGGGTTGCACGCATTATCCGCTGCTTAAACCGGTAATCAAAGAAGTTTTGGGAAAAGAAATCAACTTAATAGATTCTGCCAAGCAGGTGGCAATCGAAGTAAAAAAAATCTTAGCCACAGAGGGAGAGCTGAATAAAAGCCGCCGGGGAAAACACAGGTTTTATGTCAGCGACAACCCCGAATGGTTCAGCGGTTTAGCCGAGAGGTTTTTAGGCCGGTCCCTGAGTAACGTAAAGAGGATGAATCATGTTTAGCGTTAAAATAGAAGCGGATTTTAGCTCCGCCCATAATCTAAGAGGCTACAAGGGCAAGTGCGAAGAACTCCACGGCCATAATTGGAAAATAGAACTGGTGGCCTCAAGTGAAAAGTTAGATAAGGCCGGCATGGTCCTGGATTTTAAATATTTGAAAGCGGAATTAAAAAAAATATTGGAAAGATTAGACCATAAATACCTGAATAAGATACCATATTTTGCAAGAGTTAACCCTACATCCGAGAATATTGCCAAATATATTTATGACAATATCAAGCGCAGGATATCTTGCGTTGAGTCGGTAACCGTCTGGGAAAATAGTACCAGTTCTGCTACTTATGAGGAATAAAAAAGAAGCGATAGTTTTATTATCCGGCGGCCTGGATTCGGCGACCACTTTATATCTTGCCAGAAAGCAGGGATTTAAGTGTTTTTGCCTTATTTTTGACTATGGCCAGCGCCACCGTAAAGAAATCTCAAGCGCCAAAAAAATAGCCCAAAGCGCGGGTTCTAAATTTCAGGTGGTAAAAGTCAGCCTGCCCTGGAAGGGTTCGTCGCTTCTGGACAAGAATATCAATATTCCTAACGCAGCGTCTGACGGCACAAGCGGGATTCCCACTACTTATGTGCCGGCGCGTAATATAATTTTTTTAAGTTTTGCCCTTTCCTGCGCCGAGGCAATGAAGGCAGAAGCGATATTTATCGGCGCGCATTCCCAGGATTATTCCGGCTATCCGGATTGCCGCCCGGAATTTTACCAGGCCTTTAGAAAAGTTGACGCCTGCGGAACAAAGTCCGGGGTAGAGAAAAAAGGGGTTAAAATCATTACTCCCCTGATTAATAAAGGCAAGGCAGAAATTATCCGTCTGGGCAACAGGTTAGGTGTTCCTTTCGGGGAAACCTGGTCTTGTTATCAGGGGGGAAAACGCCCCTGCGGAGAGTGCGACAGTTGTCATTACCGCGAGAAGGGCTTCCGCGAAGCTAAATCCTTCGACCCATTACTAAAATGAAAGCAAGAATAAGCGAAATCTTCAGCAGTGTCCAGGGAGAAGGCCTGTATTTGGGCGAGAGGCAGTTTTTTGTGCGTTTCTTCGGCTGCAACCTGGAATGTAAATTCTGCGACACAAAGTTCCGGCGCTTCAGCGAGTATGAGCCGCATGAGATATTTAAGGAGATAGCTTCACACAAGAAAAGATTCCATTCTATATCATTTACCGGCGGGGAGCCTCTTTTACAGAAGGATTTCTTAAAAGAAATGTTGAGGTTGACCAGCGACAATGGCCACAAAAATTACCTGGAGACAAACGGCACGCTGGTTGAAGAACTGGAAGAAGTGATAGATTATTTAGATATCGTGGCAATGGATGTAAAACTACCCAGTTCCACAGGGATGGGCGATTTGTGGAAAAACCACCGCGGTTTTTTAAAAGTCGCCTCAAGAAAAGAAACTTTTATCAAAGCAATCATCTGTCAATCCACGCGGGAAGAAGATGTAAGAGAGGTAGTCAGCCTGATAAAAGAGATGCCCAAGCCGGTGATTCTGGTCTTGCAGCCTAACAGCTTTGAGAATGAGGCCGGGGAATTGAAAGAGAAATGCGATAATTTTAGAGAGCTTTGCAAAAAAGAACATGTGACTACCTGCGTTATTCCGCAGATGCACAGGGTATTGGGGGTAAGATGAAAACGAAATCCAGTTACGAAGGGCTGCAGAAAAATATCAGGAATTTAAAAACGCCAAAGATTGAGGCCTGGGAAAATCAGTATCCCGATAAGTTTTATACCGTGGCGCTGGACATCCCGGAGTTTACTTGTATCTGCCCAAAGACAGGATTGCCGGATTTCGCGCTGATAAAAATCGAGTACTCGCCTGAAAAGCTCTGCATAGAGCTGAAGTCTTTAAAGATGTACACTATATTTTACCGCGATGTCGGCGTATTCCATGAGCATTTAATAAATAAAATGCTGGAGGAT
>CAYPRG010000105.1:0-3765 GCA_964413025.1 uncultured Planctomycetales bacterium | reverse complement strand
GATCGCATTGAGCAGCGTTCGTTGGCATATCATTCAAAAGTAAGAAGAGGATATTTAAAACTTGCCCGTCTTGAACCGGATAGAATAAAAATAGTAAAAGTAAACAAAGATAAGAATAAGACCCAGCAGGCAATAAGATGCCGGGTAGATAAGTTGTTAAAGTCAGGGGTTTGTTAACTATGTCTTTCAAAGATATCCGGGGCCAGGATAAGCCTATCCAAATACTGGAAGATCACATGAAGCAGGGCCGGCTGGCAGGGGCATACCTGTTTACCGGGCCTGAAGGGGTGGGGAAAAGCCTGACAGCTAAGACTCTGGCTAAAGCGGTCAATTGCCAAGAGGGAAATTTTGAGGCTTGCGGGAGGTGTAACTCGTGTTTAAAAATAGATAAGGCCCAGCATCCCGACGTGCATATTATTGACAGCGAAGGGGCTGAAATAAAAATAGAGAATATCAGGCAATTGCAAAGCCAGATAGCCTTAAGGCCGTACGAAGGAAAGAAGAAAGTATTTATCATCAACAACGCGCATCATTTAAACCTGGCATCTTCTAATGCGTTCTTAAAGACCCTTGAAGAGGCTCCGGGTGAGAGCCTGATTATTTTAGTCAGCGAAAAACCGGCACTATTATTGCAGACTATTATTTCGCGCTGCCGGCTTTTGAAGTTCAATCCTCTGGCCCGGCCGGAACTGGAAGCGATTTTAACCGGGGATTATTCTCTGGAGGCTGACTTGGCACACTTCCTGGCTTATTTCTGCGAGGGGAGATTAGGGCACGCCCTGAGGTTAAAGGATGCCGGTATACTAAAAGAAAAAAACAGCATAATAGATGAGTTTGTTTTTCAGGGGGGCGCGGGCCTGGAAAGAATGAAGCCGCAGAAGAGGGAAGAAACCAGGGAGAGCCTGAATATACTGGCCTCTTGGTTCAGGGACCTGTATTTAATAAAGACAGGCATGCCTTATTCCGAGCTGATTAACCTTGACCGCAAAAGCGAGCTGTTAAAATCCATGCATCAATTTTCTTTTTTTGAATTGGATGAGATATTGAATTCTATTTCAGGTTCATTATTGTATGTAGGCCAGAACATCAATATTAAGCTTTTAAAATCTAACTTGAAGGCGGAAATATGGAAGGGATGATTTTTGTAAGATTAAGGGATTCGGGGCAGATTTTCTCATATAATGCCGGTAATATAACTTGTAAAGACGGAGATTATGTGATTATCGAACATGACCGGGGCCTGGATTACGGCCAGATTGTTTCTCCTAAGGACCCGAAGGTAGCGGATAGCCAGTCAAAAGAAGCGCCGAAAAAGATTATCCGTGTCGCGGAAGCCAGGGATTTAAAGCAAATCGCCGACAATAGGGCCAAGGCGAAAGACGCTTTTAGTTCGTGCGTCAAAAAAATAACCGAGCATAAGCTGGATATGAAGCTGGTCGAGGCAGAGTATTCCTTCGACCGCACAAAAATCATATTTTATTTTACCGCCAGCGGCAGGGTGGACTTTAGAAACCTGGTAAAGGATTTGGCCAAGATTTTTAAGGCCAGGATCGAATTAAGGCAGATAGGCGTTAGGGATGAAGCCCGCCTTTTCGGCGGCTTTGGTTCATGCGGCAGGGAGCTTTGCTGCGCGAAATTCCTGAGAGATTTTGAGCCGGTGACCATAAAGATGGCCAAAGAAGAAGGTTTATCTTTAAACCCGCCCAAGATTTCCGGATTGTGCGGAAGGCTGATGTGCTGCCTTTATTTTGAATACGAAACTTATAAGATACTTTCCAAGGGCCTGCCCCGCGAGGGAGAGCACGTGCATACCCCGCAGGGTAAAGGTAAAGTCATAGGAATAAATGTTTTTAAGCGCTTGGTTACTGTTGAGATGGAAGACGGCGCGCAGGTGGAAGTAAGCTATAAAGAAAAAGAAAAATAACATGGCAAATAAATTTTATATTACTACTCCCATATATTATGTAAATGCCGCTCCGCATATCGGGCATTCTTATACCTGTATCGCCGCGGATACCCTGGCCAGGCACAAGCGCCAGAAATTAGGGGATAGCGAAGTTTGGTTTTTGACCGGCAGCGACGAGCACGGCCAAAAAATCCAGAAGGCCGCGGACGAGGCGAAATTAAGCCCCCAGGAATTCGTGGATAAGGTAGTAGTTCAGTTTAAGGGCCTTTGGAAAAAATTGAATATTTCCAACAATGATTTCATCCGCACCACTGAGGATAGGCATATAAAGACGGTTCAGAAGATTTTGGAGATCCTTTATGAAAAAGGCGATATATACCAGGATAAATATGAGGGATGGTATTGCACGCCCTGCGAAACCTTTTGGACAGAATTACAGCTAAAAGACGGGAAATGCCCTGATTGCGACAGGCCGGTTGAAAAGATAAGCGAGACGAATTATTTTTTTAAATTAAAAAAATATCAGGAATGGTTGATTAGTTATATAGAACAAAACCCGGGATTCATTCTTCCGGAAATCAGGCGCAATGAAGTTTTAAGCTTCCTGAGGTTGAATGAGTTGGCTGATTTATGTGTTTCCCGCCCCAAAGAGCGCTTTGGTTGGGGGATACCTTTGCCTTTCAGCCCGGAGCATGTGACTTATGTCTGGTTTGACGCTTTGATAAATTATATCAGCGCGGTCGGGTCTTTTGACGCAAAAGGAAAATATTCTTCTGTCTGGTGGGGGCAGGATGTAAATATCGTGCATCTAATCGGAAAGGATATTTTAAGGCAGCACGCGGTTTATTGGCCGATCATACTGCATGCCCTGGATATAGATTTGCCCAAAGAGATGGCTATATTTGCCCACGGCTGGTGGTTGATTGCCGACTCCAAGATGTCCAAGTCAAAAGGAAATGTGGTTTCGCCCCTGGATATGGTGGATAAATTCGGCATAGACACATACCGCTATTTTCTCCTGCGCGATGTGCCTTTTGGCATGGACGGGAATTTTTCGGAAGAAGCGATTATCAAAAGGTTTAACGGCGACCTGGCGAATGATTTGGGCAACCTTGTTTACCGGACGCTGACCATGGTGGAAAAATATTACCAGGGGAATATCCCTGATATCGATATCGATAATATCCAGGACGAACGGGCAAAAGCTATAATCAAAAGGATGGAGACTTTGCCTATTGAAAACAACCTCCGTTTAACCGGAAGTTTTGATTTTAATTTCGGTTCTGTGCTAGAGAATATCTGGGGGCTGATAAATTCGGCTAATAAATATGTGGAAGAAATAAAGCCTTGGAATTTAGCCAAAGAGAATAAAGCGGAAGAGCTTAAGCAGTTTATCCGTTTGCTTGTGGAAGTGATAAGGGAAGTTGCCGGGGCAATAGCGCCATTTATGCCTCAAACCGCCGAATCCATAAAGGAACAGATAGGTTCGGAGAAGATCAAAAAAGGCGTTCCTTTATTCCCCCGCATAGATGTTAAGAAAAGCAATGCCTAAAAAGGCATGGTTATGTTTATAGATACTCATTGTCATTTAGACTTCCCCGAATTTGACCGGGACAGGGATGAAGTTATCAAAAATGCCAGGGCCCAGGGAGTAGAATATATCATCAATATAGGCTCCAGCCTTGAAGGCTCGTTAAGATCCCTGGATTTAGCCCGTCAGTACGCCCAGGTTTACGCCACGGTAGGTATCCATCCGCATGAAGCAGACAGTTTTAATGACCAGGTAAAAAATCAGATACAAGGGCTGGCAAAGGAAAAGAAAGTTGTGGCAATAGGCGAGATAGGCCTGGATTATTACA
>CAYPRG010000104.1:0-3771 GCA_964413025.1 uncultured Planctomycetales bacterium | reverse complement strand
CCCCGACCGAGATAGTCTCTTTATCCCAGGGGTACTCTTTTCCCTCGATGTTCGCAAAATACTTTTTCTCTGTCATCTCATGCTCTTCTCTTGCCATGGTTTTTCCTCCTTCCAATAAAAACCCCTGCGACAGTCCTGCCGCAGGGGGTAAATATGCTGCCCGTTTTTTATCAACCGGTTATTTTTGCACGCCGATCCAGTAAATGATATATTCATCTCTGGTAATCTTCTTATCCTTATTGGTATCCATTTTATTAAATTTATCTTTTGCTTTACCGGTTGATTCTTCGGCAGTTATTTTTTTATCGCCATTCAGGTCGGCGGAATCAAACAAGTTGCCGTAATAGACCACATATTCCTCTACGACGATAACGCCGTCATCATTGGTATCCATCTGGTTAAAAATAGGCTTATTGGCGCCCTTATTAGCTTTTTTCGCGGCATCTTTTTTTTCTTTAGAAGCCGGCTTTGCGCCTTTTCCTGCCTTGTAAACGATATCTTCTTCTTCGGTTACTATTCCATCGCCGTTAGCGTCAACGTCCTTGTTATAAGCCGTTACTTTAATAAGGTATTCATCCGGAGTGATTACTCCGTCATTGTTGGTGTCCAGTTGATTAAACGCCTTATTGTATATCGCCTTGAAATCTACAATTGTTATTTTACTCTCTCCTTTGGCATTTTCGGCAAAGGCATTCAATTGAGCTGTTAACAGGACCGCGCTTAGAAGAAATAACAATACCCGCAATGATTTTTTCACTCATCCTCCCTTTTACCAGTATAATTCTGTTCTGACTTCAGTATATAATCCGTTTTTGAGGACAACTTTACCCAGGCTTTCCTTATATTTCAGATAGCCGTTAAAAACAGCTCCTACGGAAAAAGTGCTCTCCATAAATTTGTTGAATTTGTACAATACCCCGGTGCCTACGCGGTTCTCGTTGTAAAGTAAAACTACATTTTTTTGGCCATCTTTTGTGACTAAGAATTGTTCGTCAGTCATGCCGAATTCGCCGAATACTCCTAATTTTTTATTCACCATATATAAAATATTGGGTTTAGGAGGCACAATGTTAAAAATCAAGTTGTCGTTGGGTTTATAAATAAGCCCGGCTATGGGGCCGACTTTACTGTTTAAGACTCCACTGGGAAAAACGTGTACTCCCAGGATAAACGTCCACACATCATCCGGCTGGTAGATGCCGAAAATATTTATGGGGATGCGGAAAGTCTTGGAATTGATTCTCCAGTCGTCCGTATAGAATGAAGGCGCAGCTTCCAGCCGAAGATAAGCCTTATTTAGGTTAAAAAATGGAAAGGTGACGTTTCCTCCGAAGCTGACCGTGGTCAAATGCGCGGGAAGAGCGACGCTGGTGGAGTTGTTTATTCCTATGTATTGTGTGGCTACTCCGAGCTGTACCGGTAATTTACCAAAGGCTTTTAGCTGGTAATTATATTCGGAATCAGCGACCATCAAGCCTACGCTTCCTGATTGCGACTTTGCTCCCCGTGAAGGCATGAATCTAATTAGGGCATCTAACTCTGACGGGAGTTCCTCATCTATTTTTTTTGTGGTTATGCTGGCTTCTAGTTTTTGACGCAGGGAACCGTCGTCATTTTCCGCCTGGGCAAGGGCTTGATCCAGGGCTTCGGATTTGGAAGTAGTCTCAACGCTGTACGCCGGATAAGCAAATCCCAAGACAATAACCGCTGTTATGATCAGTTTAAAGTTTCTCATTGAGTTAATAAGCATAGCCCCCTCTATTTAGTTATGACTTCTATTTCTACGCTTGAGCTTGCGGTATTACCTTTATTGTCTTTAACAGTCAGGGTAGCGGTAAAATACCTTGAGCCAAAAGTGGTGCTCCAATAAGGATTGACCGGGTTTGGTTTTGTGGAGGTGTCGCCGTCTCCGAACTCCCAATTATAAGAGATTATTTTTCCATACGGAGAAGATGATTTTCGTCCGTCGAAACGCACACTTAAAGGGGAGTATCCTTTTAGGGGCTTAGCCGTGATTGCAACTTTGAGGTCTCCTTTTATAGCCGGTTTTTCTTTCACTACTACCGGTTTCTTTTCTTTTTCCGGAGCAGGGGTTATTGTTGCTTCTTCTACTACGGGCGGCAGAGGTTCAGTAATTTTTTCAACTGGTGGAGCTACGGGCTCCTCTTTGCTGGCAGCCGGTTGTTCGGTTACCGGCTCAGGCACCGGGGTTTCTTCAACGACAGGTTCTTCAACAGAGGGTTTTTCTTTTGCAAGGTCCTTAACCAGGTATTCATTTAATTTATCTTTCAAGCTTGCTATGCGTTTAGCTTCCCGGTCATCTTGTTTAGCATCGTTCTGTTTTACCCTCTCTTTATATTTGGGGTTATGTTCATATCTATAATCCGATAGCGCTATGTAGGGAAGACAGAATACTCCTCCTACCATCTTTATGAGGGTAACCGGCGGGTCATAAACTGCAGTTTTGAAGTGGTTTTCTATAAATCCCATCTTCTTATAGTAATCTTCTACTACTCTTCTGCGCCTCTTAAAACGTTCCTTGGCAACTTTAAGCGGCGGTACCTTATTGTCTTTTCCCAGGGTGTATTCCGGGATAGCGTAATCATCCCTTGAAACTACGTACCCTTTGTCATAAGGCGCTTTTCCGTGGTGGAATTTATAAGTCGCGCAACCGGAGAGAAATAATGCTACCAACAATAAAACTGCGGCTTTCCTTATTTTAATCAAACTGCTCATGATTGTAATTCCTCCTAATGCTGGCTGTCGCGGCGGCGGGGAAAGCGTTTGAATATTATAACCATAGCCAGGTATGCCAATAAACCCGCGCAGGAAGCAATTATGAAATATCCGATTATAACCGGCAGGATAATTTTTAAGACAGATAATTTAAATAAGCCTGAAAAACTAAAATTCTTTAAAAAACTTGTCCAATTATTATATGTGTCCTGCCAATTTAAACCCATTATAGCTGAACCCAGCTTGATTGACAAGAGAAAAGTTAAGACGCTTAACCATGTATTTGTGAGCAGGCTTCCCAGCAGGGCGCTTATCCGGTTTACTCTCAGAAGGACGGCCAGGAATAATGCCGCTATCGGTCCTGTCCCCGGAAGGATCCCCAGGAATACGCCCAGGCCAAGCCCCTGGGCTATTTTCTGGGGCGAATCATTAATCCTGAAAAGCTTTATATAGATTAATTTTAGCAACCTTAAGAGGCTATTTTTTTTCTTTTTCATCTTCTAATAGGCGTTTAAGGATCTTTCCTGAAGCATTCTTGGGCAAGGAAAATTTAAATTCAATGTATTTGGGTATTTTGTAAGGAGCCAGCCTGTCCCTTAAATACTGGATGATTTCATGCTCCGTAGCCTTTTCTCCGTCCTTCAGGACTACAAAACCTTTGGGTACTTCTCCTTTGTGGGTATCGGTTATACCGATAACTGCTGCCTCTTTAATCTTAGGGTTTTGATAAAGTACCTCTTCTATCTCTCGGGGATAGACGTTAAGGCCGCGGACATTGACCATCTCTTTTTTCCTGCCGGCTATATAGGCGTAGCCTTTGCGGTCGAGCTTTGCCATGTCTCCGGTATAGAGCCAGCCGTCTTTTAAGGTTTGGCGGGTAGCTTCTTCCTGCCTGAAGTAGCCTTGCATTACGTTGGGCCCTTTTACCAGTAATTCTCCGATTTGGCCGGTGGTGCAGGCATTGCCTTTGTCGTCTATGATTTTTAGTTCTATATTTTTGGATAGGGCCACTCCGATAGAGCCGGGTTTTCTTAT
>CAYPRG010000103.1:0-3875 GCA_964413025.1 uncultured Planctomycetales bacterium | reverse complement strand
AATGTTATGGTAACAGGCCAACCGGTTAAATCTTTACCTTCTTTATTGAACACGTAGATCTTTACCTTGCATTCTTTACTCGTAGCTGAATTATCAAAGGTAGTAGCGATTATTTCTAATTCCGAGTTGTTATCTAAGTCAGCAAGCGTAATTCCCTTAATGGGCTCCGGAAGACTGATCGGCCACCTTGGCAACATTTCCCCGTTTTCTTTCCAGGCAAAAATTTTGTTTACGCCGTCCAGGGAAGATTCTGATGCCGCTATAACTTCCATCTTTTTGTCATTATTCAAATCCCCCGCCAGGACATTTTCCTGGTTGAGCTGTATTTTGTCGGTATACCTTGGCCAACCGGAATGCAGGGTGCCATCGTTACGATAGATAGCGATCATATCGCCGGGGTTAAAATTGGTATATCCGGCAACAATAATTTCCGGGAAAGCGTCATTATCTATATCGGCGATTAGAGGCGCCTTGGTGACCCATGGTTTGAGGGCCAATGGCCAATTAGGCAGGTTATTTTTTAAAACCGAGAAACTTACAGATGTAGCTATTTCAGTATGATTTCTTGTCCTGGCTTTTAATGTCAAAGTATAGGTTTTATTTTCTTGGATGCGGTTTAAATCCAGGGTGGCCAGGGGGCCTTTTTCTATCTCTGCCGGGACAGGCCTATCCCCGGTAATTACGCCGAGGGTATCGCATTCTACCGTATAATCCAGAAAATCGCTTCCCGCAGCGTTGCCGGAAATTATTATGGTTTTATCTGTGATAACCGCGTCAGATAAGGGCCAGTTAATTTTTACCGTAGCGTAATCGCGGATTACTCGGTCTTCAAAAATATTATTTAAAGTGTCATATACGCGCAACCGGACCAAGCACATGCCTTGGCCCGCGGGTAAATTAAAGGAAATATCTTCATTTTCTGCGGGCCGCGTTGAATTGGCTATCTCGGTAAAAGCATTAAAATTATTCCCTAAAGCGTAATCAATGGTATATGAGGAAAATTTTGCGCCTTTGGCAGTGATGTTGGCTTTGATGGTTTTTGCGGAGCCATCCCGGAAGGAGGCAGTATTAATTATTGCGTAACAAGGTTTCTCTGTCCGCAGGGCTTTAAATACATTTATCCGTCCATAGCCGGTCAAATAATCCCAATGTTGCCTGTTGTTTTGGTTTTCCGCGGACATTCTTAATGCTTGTTTTACCTGTTCAGCGCTGAAAGAGGGGTATTTGGATATGATAAGCGCGAGGGTCCCGGATACATGCGCTGCCGCCATTGAAGTGCCGCGGGCGCGATAATATTCCTTGCCTACAATATTGTTTTCATCGTGGCAAAAATTTTTATTCGCGGCTCTTAGAGAAAGGATATCGTCTCCGCCCGGTGCAACCACATCGATTTTTTCGCCCCAGTTTGAAAAATCCGATTTCTCATTATTACGGGTGATCGCGCCGACAGTTATTACGGTATCAATATTGGCAGGAAAATAATTCAGGGCATTGTCATTATTGTTTCCCGCCGCCGCTACTATTACGCAGCCGTAAATATCCGCGTATTGAGTTATGTCGCGGATAAGCCGCGATCTCCCAAGGCCGGCGAAAGAACAGTTTATTATATCTGCTCCGTTATCAACGGCATATTTATAGCAGTTAGCGATGATACTGGCGCTGCCCAGCCCCCGGGCATCCAGCCCTTTCACAGGCATAAGCTTTGCTTCGGGGGCAATGCCGGCGATTCCTCTGGCGTTTTTACAGATTGCGGCAATGATTCCTGCCATGTGAGTGCCGTGCCCGTTGTCGTCGCCAGGGTCACTATCCTGGCGGGGATGATAGAGATTCTCCCCTACAAAGTCCCATCCTTTTGTATCGTCAATAAAGCCGTTATCGTCAGCCGCGTCGTCAAGGCCGTTTTGGAATAATTCCAGGTTGTTTTTCCATTCATTGCCTAAGATATCCGGGTGGTTAAAGTCGATTCCCGTATCGATCAAAGCCACGATTACGCCGCTGCCCCGCGAGATGCCCCAGGCCTGGCCGCATTGGATGATTTTTAAGTTCCATAAATCGTCGTATCCCTGCCCCCATGAATTACGCGAATAATAATACGGGTCGTCGGGAATAAGCTGCGCCCTGACCAGATAATCCGGTTCGGCATATTCCACATAAGGGTTCTGGGCGTAATCTCGCGCCATCAGGGGGATATTGATTTTATCGTTGGTTTTTAATAAATAGACATTCTTTAAATCCGGGAGGGGCTTTTTTACGGTTGACCTTTTTTTTCTCGGTTCAAATTTATCAAGGCAGGAATTCTGTTCCTCCAGTTTTTTTTGCAGCTTTAAAATAATCTCTCCTAAGCGCAATGCGGCTTTTTCAGAATCCTTATATTCTTTTGAATCTTTGCCTTGGCGGGCTAATTGCTTGATTTTTTCTGCTATTTCCTCTTTCTGCCGGATCGAGTCATCGCATTGGCCTTCGAGTTTAGCCAAATCAGAAAAAAGCTTTTCCGCGGAAACGACATAATAGCGGGCATTTAATTCTTTGATATCCTCGATTTTCCTGCCTTTTTTAAGTTTAATAATGATTTGTCCGGGAATATATTCCGGGGCGTAAGGCCTTTGGCTAAACTCCGGATCCTTTTCCACGAACGGGAAACAATTATTTGCGGGAGAGATTAAAATTACGGCGAGTAAACATGCAAATATGACTTTAGTCTGCATAGTGTGCAATTTGGTGCGGAGGGAGGGAGTTGAACCCTCATGTCTTGCGACACTGGCTTCTGAGACCAGCGCGTCTGCCATTCCGCCACCTCCGCGAAAGCAGTTTAAGTATATACTACCGCTCTATTTCTGTCAAATCAAATAAGAATTGCGGACCGGCAATTTTGCTGTTATAATAAACATTCTCAAACTAAGGAGGATTTATGTTTGTGGAATCGTTTAAGATTACCGGCTCCGCGGTTATACAGATTTTTTTGCTGGGCGCTTTAGGGTATTTTTTAACCAAGAAAAACATTTTAGGCGAAGAAGGCCTGAATACCATAAGCCGCCTGACTCTGGATATCACTTTGCCGTTTTTAATCTTCAGCCAGCTGATCAAGGATTTTAGTTTCAGCAGCTATGTGAACTGGTGGGCTTTTCCGTTATTGAGCATAGCCATAACTATTTTAGCCCTGATAGTAGGTTATGTTTTTTCCTGGCTCATCAAAGGCAGCCAGCATAAAGCGCAGTTTTTGAGTTTGGTGAGTTTTCAGAATTCAGGGTATCTGCCTTTAGCCTTAATCGCGGCACTGCTGCCGCCTGAGTTGGCAGCTCCGGTGTTTATATATTTGTTCCTTTTCCTTTTTGGTTTTAACCTGGTAATGTTTTCCCTGGGTGTATATATTTTAGCTCATTCAAAAGAGAAAAAATTTGAATTGGTAAGTTTATTCAGCCCGCCGGTGATTGCCTGTATACTTGGCTTGGCCGGGGTATTCTTCGGCTTGCCTAAAATTATTCCTGACATGGTGTTAAATCCTTTGCGCATGATAGGGGATTGTACTCTGCCTTTGGCGATGCTGGTAGTAGGAGGGAGCCTGGCTTCGATGCGCCTCAAGCATATTGATATCAAGGCAATGATTTACCTGGCCCTGGCAAAGCTGGTAGTTTTACCTCTTATCGGGCTGTGGTTTGTGGTTAGCTACCATCTGCCGCATTTAGTGGCACTATTAATTATTCTGCAATTGGCAGCGCCGTCGGCAACCACATTATCGGTGATTGTGCGCCATTATAAAAAAGAAGACCTTCTGGTCAGCCAGGGAATATTCTTCGGCCATATCTTGAGCCTTATTTCTATCCCGATTTTTTTAAGTATTTATTTTATGCTTGTCATGATAAAATGAGTAAAGTAAT
>CAYPRG010000102.1:2142-3911 GCA_964413025.1 uncultured Planctomycetales bacterium | reverse complement strand
GGACTACGGCGGAAACGCCGAAATCAGGGTCATTTATAAGCATTATTTTTCCGGCCGATTCTGTAGTTTCAATAACCCTGCCCGCCAAGCCCAGGTAGGTAATCACCGACATACCGGGCATTATGCCGCTGGAACTTCCCTTGTCAATAATGATTATGGATGACCAGCTGTCCGGAGAACGGCCGATAACCGCGGCGACGATGACCTTATAAGAAGACTTTTGCTTAAAGCGCAGGATATTTTTCAGGCGGACATTTTCCAGGGCGGCTTCCCTTAGAGTATTGATTTTTTGCCTTAATAAATCCGCTTCCTTCTTCATCCTTTCGTTCTGGACGAAGTTGCGGTGGTAAAAAACTATGCCTGACAATTCATTTTTGATTAAAGCCAAAAACTTAAGCGGGTATTCCGAGATATTTAAGAGAGGGGCTCTCAGGGCGGGGATTAATCCGCAGATAAGCAGAAGCGATAAAACAACGCCAAAAAAATAGACTAAACTTTTCTTTTTGAGATTAAACACATTCTATCTGAGGAAGTTAAAGGTGCAATTCTGATTTTATGCCAACGGTGACTTTTTTAAGATAGCGGATTTCATTCAAAATCTTACCTGTGCCTTTGGCAACAGCTGTCATGGGATCATCCGCGATATGCACGGGCAGGCCTGTCTCTTCGGAGATTATTTTATCCAGCCCCCTTAACAACGAACCGCCGCCGGCTAAAACAATGCCGTGCTCTATTAAATCCGCGGCTAATTCCGGAGGTGTCCTCTCCAGGGATATCTTGGTTATCTCTAATATTGCGCGCAGGGGTTCCTGCAACGCTTCTCTTACTTCTTCGGAAGTTATGGTTACGGTCTTAGGCAAACCGGCTACCAAGTCCCTGCCTTTTACTTCCAGGGTCATCTCCTCTTCCAATGGATAAGCCGAGCCGATTTTTATCTTTATATCTTCGGAGGTACGTTCTCCCACCATCAAATTATAGGTCTTTTTCAGATACTCGATGATTGCTTCGTTCATTTCATCTCCGCCGATACGAATAGACTTGGAAAAAACTATACCGGCCAGAGAGATAACCGCTATCTCCGTAGTGCCTCCGCCGATATCGATTATCATATTTCCTATCGGCTCCTGAATAGGCATGCCCACCCCGATTGCCGCGGCAATCGGCTCTTCTACTAAATAAACCTCTCTTGCGCCGGCACGCTCAGCGGATTCTTTAACCGCGCGCCTTTCCACTTCGGTGATACCGGAAGGGATGGCTATAACAATCCTTGGCCTTATCTGAAAACGGCGATGGCGCACTCTTCTGATGAAATGCCGCAACATCGCCTCAGTTATCTCAAAATCCGTAATTACTCCGTCTCTCATCGGCCTTATGGCTATAATATTTCCAGGCGTGCGGCCTAACATCCTCTTAGCCTCTTCTCCTACCGCCAGGACATGAGAAGTGCCGCGCTCTACAGCAACCACTGACGGCTCACAAAGCACAACCCCTTCCCCTTTTACATAAACAAGGGTAGTAGCCGTACCCAAATCAATACCTATATCATTGGAAAATAAGCCCTGTATATAATTAATTATTTGTTTGGCTATATTTTTGAATTTTATCATCTTTCTGTCCCCCTGCATGCAGGCAGGCTCCTAAGGTTAGTATTGGCAATTCTACCAAAGATTAAACCCTATGTCAAATAAAAAGTAAAGTTATTTTCTGGCTTTATCGCTTTAAAGAAGCTATAAGGCCCAGGAAATTAGGAAAGGATTTATTTACGCAGG
>CAYPRG010000102.1:0-2042 GCA_964413025.1 uncultured Planctomycetales bacterium | reverse complement strand
GAATCCGGTAATATGCTCGCCAACACCATAAAAAATCCGGCCGAAGATATGTCCCCCGGCACGTAGATGTTCCCCGGAGAAACTAACCTGGCTTTTCCTTTTATAAGTATCTGATTTTGTTGGACTTTTATACCTGCCTTAAATAGTTTCAGCATCCTCTCGGTATGGTCCCGGGTGCTTATTGGTTCCTTTACCCGGGTTATTCCTTTTGCGTAGAGGCCGGCAAATAAAATGGCTGACTTTACCTGCGCGGAAGCAACCGGCATCCTGTAATTAATAGCATTTAAGCCACCGCCCCTGATAGTAATCGGAGGGTACTCGTCTATTTTTCCATCAGGCGATTTCTTTGTTACCGCGCAAATTTGGGCTCCCATCATTCTTAGCGGCGCTGCCACCCGTAACATCGGCCTCTGGGAAAGAGACCTGGCCGCAAGTATTTTAACCTGAAAATCCTGGCCGGCCAGGACTCCCAGCATAATCCTCAAGGTAGTCCCGGATTCACCGGCAAAAATAGGGCTCCTGGGTTTTTTTAACCCATAAAGCCCCTTTCCAAGGACAGTAAGCGTCAGTAAATTATTATCTTTTTCCTTATGCTGGGTAATTTTTACCCCTAATTTTTTTAATACTTTCAGTGTATTGAGGCAATCTTGACTGGCAGGGAAATTTTTAATAACAGTTTTCCCCGTAGAAAGAGAACTGCAGATTATAGAACGGTGAGCTATCGACTTATCGCCTAAAAAAGAAACTTTACCTTTGACGCAAGCGGCAGGCCTGACTGAAAAAGACCTCATTATTATTTGGCTTTGCGTACTACCTTATCACCCTCGCTGATCTTATCTTTTGTGTCCGGGCTGACAAATCCGGCGGCTGCCATAGAATCATGCACTTTTTCCACTTTTACTTCGCCGATATTCTTGTTGTTGTGGAAGACGGTAAAAATATTGCCTAACTCTATTCCGTCCTTGGCGCCTAAATCTATGACCGCAAAATTATAATCTTTGTTTATCACCAGGACTTTACCCTCGGAAGCAGACTTAACCGGCTGTTTTCCTGCGGGCTTAGCAACGGCTGCCTGTTTTTCTGCCCCGGGTTTACCCGATTGCGTCGGCACGACAACGCTGGTTTCAGGAGTAACTATTACCGTACCTAATTCAACCCCCTGGTCCTGCGCGGCCTTAGCCTGGACTTCCAAATCTTTTATTTTTTTCTCTAAATCCGTTTTCTTCGACGATAAATCCTTTAATTGGACCTGTATTTTTTCTGTGTCCTTTTGGGCAGTGCTCAACTTCTTTTCTAAATCGCTCCTCAGGGTTTTCTGCTGTTCCAGATCTCCCTTTAATAGGGTTACCTGGCTCAAGGCATCTTCCCTGGCAGCCTTTTCCTGCATTAACTCGGTGCTTATTTTATCAATCTGGATTTTAGCTTCCTGCATTTTCACTTCCAACCCAGAAATGGTTTTTTTGGACTCATCGAGCTTCGCCTCAGTGACCTTCTGCTTCATTTTTACATCATCCAATTCCTCCTGGAGGGAGACAGTTTTGGCGCGCTCTTTTTGCAACATGTAAAATACACCGCCTGCTAAAGATAAGGAGACTACTATTAAAACGATTAACAACAAAATAGGCGATTTAATCTTGTCACTCATTCTTCCTCCTTTCGAAACCTCTTAAGCACCAATAAGTTATTTATATTTATTTTTATTCTAACATCCGGCATATAAAAGTCAAGTTATATTTTTATTTCAAGAAATTTATGAACTCAGGAGGCGTATCAGAAGAAAATTCTATGAATTTATTCTGGCGAGGATGGGTAAAACCGATGGATTTGGCATGCAGGGCCAGGCGGCTGAATTGGGTATTTTTGCCATATTTAGTATCACCCAAAATAGGGTGCCCCAAAAAAGCAAGATGCACCCTTAACTGGTGAGTCCTGCCTGTATAAGGCTCCAATTCCAGAAAACTGAAATCTTTCCCGCGTTTTAAAGTACGGTAATGCGTCTTGGCGTACCTGGATTTTTTGCTGAACTCCACGGACATATTTGT
>CAYPRG010000101.1:0-3948 GCA_964413025.1 uncultured Planctomycetales bacterium | reverse complement strand
AAGGATGTATTTGTGCATCATTCGTCTATTCAGGGTGAAGGATACAAATCTTTAGCCGAAGGCCAGCAAGTCGAGTTTGAGATTGAGCAAGGCCCTAAAGGCGAACAGGCGACGAAAGTCGTCAAGTTGTAACCTTTAAAAATCAATAGGGCCCGGCATTATAAGTGCCGGGCCCTATTTTTTTGTCTATTTCGGGTTTAGAAGAGGCGGAAAAGAAGGAGTCAAAATGAATAGCTGTATGAGATGCGGAGAGAAATTATCACATAATTATCTGGTAGTAATATTCGCGACTATAAATGAGAAAATTAAAAGAATGATAGTATGCTTAAAATGTAAAGAAATTTTGAACAAAAAAGAAACTAAAACCGAGGTTACTACCCTTAGCAAATGATAATCGAGGCCAGCACTAAATATAGACACGCTTTATTCCTGAATCCTTATATCGAGAAAAACGCCAACAACACCATGATGATGTTTCCGCCTATCGGGCTGGAATATGTGGCGACCAGCGCCAAGGATTTGGTTAGCGAAATCACTCTTTTAGATTTACGCTATGAGAAGGACCTTTGCGATACGGATAAACTGCTGGAGTTTATATCCGGTGAAATCGATATTATCTGCGTCGGCATCGGATGGGACCGGCAGTTTGAGGCAATTTGCGGCCTGCTTAACCGTATGCCGGGTAATATACCTTTAGTGGTAGGCGGTTATAAAGCCACCGAAAAAGTAGAGGAACTTTTTAAGACTTGCCCCACAATAGATATCATAGTCAGGGGTGAGGGCGAAGAAACCATAAGGGAGATATTCAGTGATGTAGCGTTAAAGGATATCCAGGGTATCTCTTACCGGGAAAACGGAAGTATAAAACACAACCCAAACCGTCCCCTCCCGGATGTAAACAGCCTCGTGGTGCCTGACCGGGCAATGCGGCGCAGCGAATACAGGCTGGCGGTAAACGGCGTAAATGTGGCCAATATTGCTTTTGATTCAGTATTGAGCGCGAGGGGTTGCCCTTTTAATTGTAAATTTTGCACCTTTAATTTAAACCCTCTCGGGCAAAAAAGAGAGTATTCCGCGCGCAGCGTGGATTCCGTAGTCGATGAAATACAGGGATTAAAGGCAGGGGTGGTGCTTTTCAGTGATGATAACCTCTTTAACGACCCCAAAAGAGGGGAAGAGATATGCGATTTGATCATTAAGCGCAAAATCAAAAAGCGTTTCATCGCCCAGGCGCGCGTTGAAATTGCCAAGTCTCCGGTATTGTTAGGGAAAATGGTCAAAGCCGGGTTCAAAGCGCTGTTGATCGGAATAGAATCCCCCCATGACCGGATCTTGAAACAGCTTAATAAAGGCTTCAATCAGGAAGCGATAAGAAAGTATTTTAAAGTCCTGAAAAAATTTCCTATTTTATACAGTGGTTACTTTATCTTCGGGAATATCGGAGAAACGGAAGAAGAGATGCTCTATATCCCGAAATTTGCCAAAGAGATCGGGCTGGATATTATTGCCTGCAATAAATTGAGGATTGAAAAGTTTTCCCCTTTAAAAGAGCTGGTGGAAAATTCGCCGGGCTATCATGTTACCGCAAACGGAGACCTGTATTCCGATACCTATAGCTACGATGCCCTGAAAAAAATCGGCAGAAAAATTAAATTTTCTTTTTACACCCCTTCGCGGTACATTAAAATACTCTGGAAGAATATTTTTATAACAAGATTCTGCAGCTTCGGCGAGATACTATCTCTTTTCATTGCCTTTCCCCGTATCATCTCAAGAGTGATCAGAAGGGAAAGACAAACAGGCAGGCTTAAAGATTCCCTGAAGCGCACCTTTATTAAAAACGACTGACGGAACTGTCGAGTTCTACATCGGACAAGGCTCGGTATCTTTTTTAGATCCGGGCCATTACTTTCTTAAAGAAGGAAAATAAAATAACTCATGGCATTAATCAGTATACAGGAAGCTACTCTTAAATTCAGCGGCCCGCTTATCTTTGACGGGTTAAGCCTGCAGCTTGAGCCCGGAGAACGGGTTGCCCTGCTTGGCAGAAACGGGGCAGGAAAAACAACCCTGATGAAGGTGATGGTCGGCCAGCTTGAGCTTGATGAAGGAAAAATCATCATACAGAAAGGTATTCAGGTAACCCATCTGCCGCAGGAAGTCCCGGTTGATATGGAAGGAAGTGTTTTTGATATTGTTCTTTCAGGCCTGGGGGAGCGCGCCAATCTTTTAAGCCGGTATCACCAGGCCACTCACCGTCTTCACACAGAACACACCCCGGAATTATTAAAACAGCTGGATGATATTCAGGCTGAGTTAGACCGCACCAAGAGCTGGGATGTGAATAATCAGGTTGAATATGTTATTGCCCAGATGAAGCTTGACGGGGAGATGGATTTCAAGAGCCTCTCCGGCGGCCAGAAGCGCCGGGTGCTTTTAGCCCGGGCGTTGGTGTTAAAGCCCGAGGTTTTGCTCCTTGATGAACCCACTAATCACCTGGATATTGATTCAATCAATTGGCTGGAAGGATTTTTAATCAACTATCCGGGCACGGTTTTCTTTGTTACCCATGACAGGATGTTTATGACGCATTTAGCAACCAGGATTGTCGAGCTTGACCGGGGAAAAATCTATAGCTGGGCATGCGATTACAAGACTTTTCTTGAGCGTAAACAGGCGGCATTGGATATGGAGGAAGCGGAGTGGAATCATTTTGATAAAAATTTAGCCGAGGAAGAAATATGGATCCGTCAGGGAGTCAAGGCAAGGAGGCGGCGTAATGAAGGCAGGGTCAAGGCCCTGGAGCGTTTAAGGGAAGAGAAAAAAACCCAACGCAAGCAGGAAGGCAGGGTGCGTATGCGCGCGCAAAAGTCCATTCTTTCCGGGCATCGGGTGATCAAGGCAGCCCATTTGAGTTTTAGCTACGGAGATAAGTGTTTGGTTGGCGACTTCTCCACACAGATCATGCGTGGAGATAAAATCGGAGTGATCGGCCCTAACGGCAGCGGTAAGACTACGCTGTTGCGTATTTTATTGGGAAAACTCGCGCCCCAGAGAGGAAAATCAGTCTTGGGAACAAACCTGGAAATTGCTTATTACGACCAGCTCCGCGAGCAGTTGGATGAAAATAAGACTGTTGCCGAGAATATAAGCGGTACAAGCGATGTCGTAATTATTAACGGCAAGCCCAAGCATATCCTGGGATATCTGCAGGATTTTCTTTTTGCGCCTGACCGCAGCCGTACGCAGGTAAAAGTCCTCTCCGGAGGAGAGCGCAACCGCCTCTTCTTGGCCCGATTGTTTTCTAAGCCTTCCAATGTGCTGGTGATGGATGAGCCTACGAATGATTTAGATATTGAGACCTTGGAACTTCTGGAGGAATTACTCCTTGAATATCCCGGCACGCTGCTTTTAGTCAGCCACGACCGGGCTTTCCTGAATAATGTGGTAACTTCGACCATGGCGCTGGAAGGAGATGGGGTAATCAATGAATATCCCGGAGGCTATGATGATTGGTTAAGCCAGCACCAGCCGGTAACAACGCTTGAGCTGCCGAAAATAAAAGTAAAAATTGAACGCCCAAAAAAAGAAAAACCTATTGTCCCGCGCAAGCTTACCTATAAAGAGCAGCAAGAAATAGACAGGCTTCCTTCAAAAATCGAGAAATTAGAGGAGGAACAAAAAGCAATCTATGCCCTTTTAGCGGATTTTTCCTTTTACCAGCGGGACCCCGAGGAGGTCAGCCAAACCAAGGCCCGGTCCGCGACTCTGTCTGATGAACTACAAAAGGCATACGAGCGATGGAATTATCTGGATGAATTAGCAGAATAGAATAATGAGAAAAATGTTTAAAGTAGGTTTTTTTCAGTGCCAGATTGTCAAGGAATTGCCTCATATGAATATGCCTCTTTTTGTTGAGGATATAAAGGCTCTTGGCTGTAGTTTTGA
>CAYPRG010000100.1:0-4000 GCA_964413025.1 uncultured Planctomycetales bacterium | reverse complement strand
CCAAAATTACTGTAATAATCCTTAGCTGAGGAAACCTACCTTGACAAACAGGAGCAATTATCCTATACTACTTTAACATTGTGCTTTGATACCGGCACTCTTAAGCTTAATCTCATGCCCAAAGTCAATAATACTATTGCGCAAATATTGAGTTCTATACAGGATAAGTATTCGGGCATGGGCACAACGCTTATTTCTTTGGACAGCGTCCATCCCCAGGCGGATGGTTCAAACAATGATATTGGCCGCGCGTTAAGCCTTGTTAAATCGTTCGGCAACGTTGTATTTATATCAGAATCCCGGGCGCAGGGAGATGGATTAGCCGCCCAGGCATTAGCACAGCTTAGTAACGACGGGTTTTACCGGCAAGCTGTCCAGCTGGATATTAAAGCATTGATAGGCACGAATAGAGACCAGGCCGGGTTTAATTTCCAAGGCATTATCCATCGCCTTCAAGAGTCAAAAGAGAAAATCGGCCTGATTATCGTCGGCTTACAGGAGATTGCGCAAGATAACCGTATGGTTTCTATGTTCCGTGAAGTTATAGAGCAAGGATCTATAGCTGTTCTAGGCATCACGGACATGGAAGGGTTCCGTAAGCTGGAAGAAAAACCGGAACTTTCAAGCCTTCTCCAATTCATCCTTGCCGAGAGAGAGGGGCTCCAAAATAAACGCGATAAGTCCGTACTTATTATTGGGGCAACTTCGCTGTTTGGGAATGCGGTATATGATCTTTTTAGCCGGGAATACCAAAATGTCTTGGGTACCGGTTTTAGCAAAGCGGCTCATTTAGGCTTTGACAAGCTGAACGTTACATCCGAAGAGGAGATTAAACAATATTTCTCCGGTCAGAATGATTTCGATATTGTGGTTTATATCGCGGGAGAAGCTAACGCGGATCTGGCTGAGAAAGAAAGAGACAGGACGCGGGCGTTGAATACCGACGCAGTTTCTCTTATCGCCCGCTACGCGAAGAATTGTAAATTTGTTTATATATCCTCTGAGTATGTGTTTGACGGGAACAGCGGGCCTTATGGATCGGGGTCTGCGGCTAATCCGATCAATTATTACGGGCGCACTAAGCTCGAGGGCGAAAAGATTTCTTTGAAGAGTTTTCCTGGCGCTTTAGTTATACGCTTGGGCGCTCTCTATGGTTATAACGGCCCGGATGATAAAGAAACAACCGTAAGTAAACTTATTGCCGGCCTGGATAAGCCTGAGCCGCTCAAAGCGGATAATATTCAGATCAAGCATCCGATATTGCTTGAAGATGCTGCCAGGACATTATTGAAACTCCTTGATTACGGGGCATCCGGAATATACCAGGCCAATGGCCCCGAAGGATTGAACAAGCAGGAGATGGCTAAGCGTATCGGCGCGGCGAAAAACGAACTCACCGGCCGGGCTTACTCTTGCTCCATTATCGGCATTGAGCAGGCCGGTATCGCAGGCAAACCTCTCAATACCCATATGGTAAATGTGGATACCCCCAGGCCGTTTGACGAAGGGATCCGTTACCTGCTTTCAAAGACGAGGAATTCTTAATGAAGAAAAAGATTGCGGAGATTAATGCTGCCAAATCTGTAGGCTTAAAACACCCTGAAAGCGTTTTAAGCCTTAGCCTGAAAGACGTAGATTTCCTGACCAAGTCCCCGGTTAAATTCATAGAAGGTAATTTCGCGAATTATACCTGGGGAGGATACCACCTTTATGCCATGAAAGGGATGCTTCACGAAGAGAATGCGCCGGTCGCAGCCGAATCATGGGAAGCCTCCGGGCATAAAAAATATCCGTCGCACATTCAGATGCCAGGCGGCAATATCGTTACCCTCAAAGATTTACTCAAGGACAGGCGGTTGGCAGGCTTGATCCTGGGAGAGGCTGTAGTGGAGCATTTTGGGCAGAATTTCCCTATGTTGGTCAAGTTTATTGACGTACATCAGCACATGTCGGTACACCTGCACCCCTCCCATGAAACGGCACAGGCATTAGGCGAAGAAGACCCGGGCAAGGAAGAAGTATTTATAGTCATTGACTTACATGAAGACGCGGAAAGCGCGTTATACCTGGGCTTTAAAAAGGGGGTAACCAAAGAAAATTTTAAAGCTGCTATTAACAGGAAAAAAAACATCCTGGATTTGTCGCACAAAATTTATGTTAATCCGGGCGATATCTTTCGTATACCCTCAGGCGTTTTGCATTGTTGGACGGGAGGTTCAATAGCGATAGAGATAGCGGAATCCAGCGACCTGACCTACCGTATGTATGATTTCCACCGGCAAAGGCCGATGCATATTAAAAAAGGATTAGCCGCGATTAATTATAAATCTAACCAAGGTACGGCATTGGAAAAACAGTGCCGGGGTACCTGGGAACCGGAGTTGACTAAGGGGCTTGATTATGTTGAAACGTATAATGCCTTAAGGGTAGAACGCTTAAGGGCCGGAGTAGACGGCGATCCGGTTAAGATCCGTAACCGTGAGACATTTGAAGTATTAATGGGTATTGAAGGGTCGATCGAGTTGGTTTCTTTAAAAAATGATTGGCTTGTTCATTTACATAAAGGCAGCTCACTTCTTATCCCGGCCCAAGCCGGTGATTACCTGGCCAGGGGTATTGACCAGGTAAGTAAGAACCGCGCGCTTCGCATCAGCATGAAAATTCCTGTAACAAAAGACAAATAGCATGCCAACATCGACAAAATTAGAAAAAAGGCTTTTAGCAGAAGAATCCAGGTATTGTTCTTACGGAGATACCGTTCATTATTTGAAAAAGCCGAAGATCTTCTCAGATTGCGAGGGATCTTTCTTATATGATTACCACGGCAAACCGTACCTCGACCTTCAGATGTGGTATTCGGCGGTAAACCTGGGATACAAAAACAGCCGGGTGAATGACGCGGTAAGAAACCAAATTGACCGCCTGCCGCAAATAGCCAGCCAATACCTGCATCAGGGGAAGATCGAGCTCTCCGCCAGTATTGCCAAACAAACACAAAAGTCTTTTCGGGCCAAGGGCAGGGTGCATTTCAATGTGGGCGGATCCCAGTCTATTGAAGACAGCATCAAGCTCATCCGCAGGGCAACAGGCAAAACACAATTTTTCGCCTTCCAGGGAGGCTACCACGGCAGGACCATCGGCGCTTCGGAAATCACATCAAGTTACCGTTACAGAAAACCCTACGGCCACTTTTCCAACAGGGCGCAATTTATCCCTTACCCTTATTGTTTCCGCTGCCATTACGGCAAGCACTTTGGTTCTTGTAAATATTACTGCGTGGAACAATTCGAAAGATTGTTTGAAACAGAATACAACTCGTTTATCGATACTAAGACCGGCGAATGTGAATTCGCGGCATTTTATATCGAGCCTATCCAGGGCACCGGCGGTTATATTATCCCGCCTCCCGATTACTTCAGGAAGATTAAAAATATCCTTGACCGTTTTAAGATTTACCTGGTTGATGATGAAATGCAGATGGGTTTCTACCGGACAGGGAAATTCTGGGGGCTTGAGCACTTTGGCATCACGCCCGATGTGCTGGTCTTTGGCAAAGCGCTCACCAACGGCATGAACCCGCTGGGGGGATTCTGGGCTAAGGAAGAACTGGTCAACCCTAAGGCTTTTCCTCCCGGGTCTACGCATTCAACATTCTCTTCCAATCCTATGGGTACAGCCGCGGGGCTGGAAGTAATGAAATTACTCCAGGATAAAACATTGCCCGGCAGGATCAACGCCAGCGGCAAAAAAATCGTCGGCGCGCTCAAAAAACTGCAAAAGAAATACAAAGAAATCGGGGAAGTTACCGGGTTGGGGCTGGCTATCCGCATTGAGGTCTGCCAGAAAGACGGCATTACGCCGAACAGAAAATTAGTGGATCAGATATTTCAGGCCGGGATTGATGGCGATTTAAGATACAAAGGAAAGAAATACGGCTTGGTGCTGGATGTCGGCGGTTATTACAAGAATATTTTTACTTTAGCCCCTTCCTTTTATATCA
>CAYPRG010000099.1:0-4140 GCA_964413025.1 uncultured Planctomycetales bacterium | reverse complement strand
AATAATTGACGCCCGGAAAAATTCTTTACTCTTCGCGGTTACCACTAAAACAAAAGATAATACTCCTTCTGTATATATCCTTGAGCTTGTAGGCTCCTGGCAGGCGGATGAGGATAACCGGCTCACCTTCAGGATAAATAAAGAGCGCGGCCGCTTTGACTACTTGACATTCGACGGAATATGGCAGATAGATAAAAGCTACCAGATTACATACAGTTATCATAAGGAGCAACTGGCGCGCAAGAAAAAAGAGTTGCATACTTTGACTCTCCAAGGGCATTGGGATATAAGGGATAAAACCAGGTTATCCTATTTAATAGACAGCAATAGCGCTTCGGGATTTGATTTTAAAACCAGCGTAGGCATATTCAGAGATAATTATATCAAATATGAGTTGGGCATAGGCTTGTTGCGTAAGACGATTACTTTCTTCGGGGAATGGAAAGTTAAGAAGAATATTGGTTTGATTTTTGAAGTTAAGCGGGAGGGAAGGAAAATACAAGCAATTACTTTTGGCGCGGAAGTAAAGCTGGCAGATAAAAACAGCCTGACATTTAACCTCAGGAATAGTTTAAATAAAGAGATAGGGGCTGAATTGGAGCTGTCGCGGAATATTTTTGGCGGAGACGGCCAGGCATTTCTGCGCCTGCTTGAATCAAAGAAGGAAACAGCAATACTTGCAGGGTCCGGCTGGAGATGGTAGAATATAACTCAAAGGGGATACAATGCTTAAGAAATTAACAACGTTGATTTTTACGGGGTTTTTAACTGTAACTCTCTGCGGATGCATAGCAGCTATGGCTTATATGGCTGATACCGCGAAAGCAAAGCAGGAGCTGGATATTAACTATTCTCAGGCAGTGGATATTGTTAAGGCTGCCATGAAGATACAGGGCATAAAGTTTCTGGAAGCAGAGATAAAAGATAATATTGCCGTGGCAAAAGGAAAGTATACTGACGACAAGACCGTGCGTATCTATATCCGTAAAATCAGCGACACCAGATGCGCTATATCAGTGCGCGTGGGCGTAACTGTAGAAGGTAAAAAAGACGCTGAAGAAATCCTCCAGGCAATCATAGATTATTCCAAAGACATAGAAGGCGCCTCCGGAAAGTGAAAGATTACCTTGACAAGGCAGGATAAAAGAGTATAATACCTTTGTAAGCGAACAAAAAAGATTAGGCAAACTTAGAGCCGTAGAAGGGAGTTAACTAACCTTTACGGCTTTTTTTGTCTAAGTTATATAACCGCTATAATTATATAGCGAGAAGGAGGAGTAAAATGCATTCAGGGAAAATAAAGAAAGTAGTCCACGAAAGAGGATTCGGTTTTATCAGCGATACTGACGGAAGAGAAGTCTTTTTTCATCAGAGCGGGCTGGTTGGTGTACAGTTTGACGCTTTAAAGGAAGAGCAGAAAGTTGAATTTGAGATTGAAAATTCCCCTAAAGGCCCCAGAGCTATCAGCATTTCTCTCGCGAAGGAATAATTAATAGGCCATGAAAAAAGTCAAAACTTCGCTTAAAGGCAGGAAGTGCAGATTTCTTCACTGCAAGCATATACTCAGCATCTATAACCATGAGTCTTACTGTCATTTTCACCTTGGGCAGGTTGTTCAAAAGCTAGACAAGAAAAGCCCATAAAAAGATGAATAGCCATAAAGTATCCGGAAAAATCGATTCCGACCAGAGCAAATATCCCCCAAGCAGTTTTTTTGGCTTGGGCATTGCCCCGAAAATCCTGGATATTTTAGAGCGGATAAAGTTTAAGGTGCCCACTCCGATCCAGCAAAAGGCGATTCCCTTAGCCATACAGGGCAAGGATATTATTGGGGTCGCCCAGACCGGTACAGGTAAGACGCACTCGTTTGCCATACCCATGGTCCAACTCCTGGCGCAAAAGAAGGGAGTAGGCCTGGTGTTGGCGCCTACCCGTGAATTAGCCATCCAGATTGACGAAGCTTATCAGGAGATAGCCCGTTCTTTCGGAATGAAGACTGCCTGCCTTATCGGAGGCGCGCCGATGGAACATCAGCTTACGGCATTGCGCAAGGATCCCCGGATAGTGATTGCTACTCCCGGCAGGCTTATCGACCATATGGGGAGATGGAGTTTTGTGCCGGAGCAGGTAGTCATGCTTGTGCTTGATGAGGCGGACCGCATGCTGGACATGGGGTTTGCTCCGCAGATCGATAAGATTCTGCGTTTCTTGCCTAAAGAGCGGCAGACCATGCTTTTTTCCGCGACTATCCCCAAAGAGATCATGGAGATGGCGGTCAAGCACATGAAACTTCCTGTGTCTGTAGAAATTGCCCCTTCAGGCACGACTTCAGAGCTTGTCACCCAGGAATTATTTATCATAAAAAAAGAGGCTAAGCCGCGGCTTTTGGGCAAGTTGCTCGCTCAATACCATGGCCCGGTGCTTTTATTTTCGCGCACCAAGCATAACGCCAAAAAAATCGTGCGTTCAGTCAGAGACTTGGGCCACAGCGCCGCCGAAATTCATTCTAACCGTTCCCTTAGCCAGCGCAGGGAGGCCTTAGAGGGTTTTAAATCCGGGAAGTATAAAGTGCTTGTTGCTACTGATATTGCTTCCAGGGGTATTGATGTTACCGGCATAGAGCTGGTGATTAATTATGATCTTCCGGAGGATGCGGAAAATTATGTGCACCGCATCGGCCGTACGGCAAGGGCGGGCCACCGGGGGCATGCGATTTCTTTTGCTATGCCTGACCAGAGCCGTGATGTCCGCGATATAGAAAAACTTATTAGATCCACGCTTCCAGTCACCAAACACCCCGAGTTTCCTCCGGAACAATTTGTTGATTCTTCCAGGCAAGCCCCGCAAGGAAAACCAGGCCGTCGTCAACATCAGGATAATAGAAGTAGAGATAAATTTCACCGCGGCCCCAGGCAGGAGCATAAGAAGTTCTACCGCTAAGATATGAAACAAAGCATACAATCGGTAATAATCTGGTTTGTGGGAATCTTCCTGACAGTAGTATTATTTTTTGTCATGGCGCTGGTTTCAATAATCCTTTTTCCCTTTGATAAAAAACGTAAATTCGCCCATGCCCAGTGTTATTGGTGGGCTGACGCGGTAATCGCCTTAAATCCCTATTGGGATTTTAAAGCCGAGGGCCTGGAAAATATAGACCATAAAAAGACATATGTCTGCGTATCCAATCATCAGAGCCTGGCGGATATCGTTCTTATGTATAAAACAAGGATGCAGTTTAAGTGGGTTGCCAAAGAGAGCCTTTTTAAGATTCCGGTCTTGGGGTGGAATATGATGATTGCCAAACACATCATGTTAAGGCGGGGGGATTTCTCAAGCATAAAAAAGGTTTATAGGGAAGCTGCCGGTTGGCTGCACAAGGGAATTTCAGTAGTATTTTTTCCCGAAGGCACGAGAACCAACGATCTGGCAATGGGAGAATTCCAGAACGGGGCGTTTAAATTAGCCATAAAAGAAAAGGTTCCGGTGCTGCCGATTCTTATCCAGGGGACAAGGGATGCCATCCCCAAAGGAAGCTGGCGTTTTACCACTAAGGCTTCATTCTTGATCAAAGTCCTGCCTCCGATTGATACCTCTAAATACCTGCCCGGCGATTATGGCCGTTTACGCGACCTTGCTCGGGAGAAATTAACCCCGGCGCTATAATCATGGTAAAGACCAAAATAATCTGCACTCTCGGCCCGGCATCATCCGGCGAAACAACAGTCAGAAAGATGATGCTTGCCGGTATGGATGTCGGCCGGCTTAACTTTTCCCACGGAAAACCGCAGGAGTTGCTGCACCGGATAAATCTTATCCGTGGCCTGAACGCAAAATATCGCAGGCGGGTAAAGCTGCTTGGGGACCTGCAGGGCCATCGCATCAGGATAGGCAAACTCTCCGCACCGATAGCGTTTAAAAAACATCAGATAATTTGGCTTACTCAGAAAAATATTACCGGCACAGAAACAATTATTCCCTTTGATTACCAGGGGCGCTTAAGCGTTATCAAAAAAGGGCAGCACGTATTCATTGATGATGGTAACATTGCCCTTGAAGTCCTGAGTTGCACTAATGGCCGCCTGAAGACAAAAGTAGCCGTTCCGGGCCTGCTCAAAGAACATAAAGGGGTAAATATCCCGG
>CAYPRG010000098.1:0-4142 GCA_964413025.1 uncultured Planctomycetales bacterium | reverse complement strand
ACTTCTCCACCCCGGCCTGATGGCTTATCCGTTCGATTTCTACCTTGTGCACCTCGAATGCCTTCTCGTCTATTGGGATGCTTAAGTCAATTATCTTCATTTGGCTATTTTTGACTGGATAACTTTCTCTATGTCATTAATGGTAGAGAATTTGGTTATCTCTTTGGGGTTTAACTTGGTGCCGAATTCCTTCTCCAGGGCGATCACCGTCTCGACCATTTCGGTAGAATCCACCCCGATCCCGTCGGCCAGATTCAGGTCATCTTTAAGCTCTTCCGGCTTTACCCTTAATAATTTTACCAGCAATTCCCTTATTTTTGCTTTTGTCTCCATCATTCCTCCATCTTTAGGGACGGTTCTCAAGACAATCTTAAACTGTCCCTTTTAAAGGGACAGTTTTGCTTTGAACTGAGAACCGTCCCTATAATTCCATCAAATGTGTACTTCGCCTTTTGTCGCCCCGGCTTCCCACTTATTTATCCCGTCCATGACATCCTTGAAGCAGAGTTTTGCCAGCGGGTCAAAGTCGCTCTCCATAATCCGGTTGATCCTCCCCGGCTTGGAGAAAAATTCCCGCATACACCAAGAGCCTAAGCGGCCCAAATCATCGGTAGAAAGATTGTCAGTCGGGATGACCGGATGCAAGAAATCCCATTGCGAAAAATCCACTTTCTTAGGATCAATCCAGTTTTTCTTTAAGGCAATCCTCCACATCGGTGAATTCGGAGCAGGAGTAACATAACCTACCCATAAAATATCCGGGTCAACCTCATCAGTAAATTCAAAACGCTGCTTGACGATTGCCTCGGTATCATAATCAAAACCCATCATGATATCCGCGACGATAGCGATATCATTCTTGCGTAAAATCTCTATGGTCTTCTTGATCTGGTCAAGGGTTATGCCTTTGGCGATCTTCTTCAACTCTGACTGGGTAGTTACCTCGATGCCGAAAACGCCCATAAACAAACCATTCTCTTTCATAAGAGGCAGGATTGATTCGCAATTGACCCAGTCAATAGCCCTTCCCAAAGATACCCATTTGATAGGGTTATTGGAGGCTTTTTTAAGTTCGCAGAATTTCTGAACTCTTTTAGGGTCTACATTAAAATTATCATCCTGAATGACTACTACCTTAACTCCATATTTTCTGTGCAAAAGGTTTAGCTCTTCCATGACTCTTTCCGGAGACTTAGCCCGCCATTTCAGGAAGTCCGACGGAGAGCGGGGGTCAAACTGGTCCCATTCGTAGCAAAATGTACAGGCAGAAGGGCAGCCGCGGGAAGTGACCATATCCACAAACGGCTTCCAATAGGTGTGGCCGACATATTTATCCATGGGAAATAAATCGTAAGCAGGTAAAGGCAGTTTATCCAAGTCTTCCAACAACGGTTTATGCGGCCCCATCACGATTTTTCCGTCAATGCGGGAAGTGACCCCGCCTACATCCTTAAGATCTTTATTTTTATCTATCGCCTCAATCAAATCACCAAAAGATTCCTCTTCGCCCATAACCACAAAATCAACCGCCGGATTCTCCTCTAATGTAGGCACAGGCATTGCCGAATACCACAATCCGCCGAGGATTATTTTTGTTCTAGGAAGGGCGTTTTTAATCCCCACCGCGGCATCTTTAAAATGGCGCAAAACCCCGTACCCGCCATAACCATGCAGCTGCTCGCCCATTACCACGATATCGGGATTTTTAGCTTTCACCTGTTCAATCAACTGTTCCATGGAGATCTGATCGGCCTTGCCGTCGATTACCGCCACATCTTCATAGCCTCTCTCCCGGACATAAGCTGCCCAATGGGCGTAGAGCTGGTTTGGAGACCGGTGTATTCCGTGCGTTGCCCAGGCTCCTACTTTCGGCATTACGAATAAAATCTTCATTGCGCTCTCCTAGCCCAGAAAGGGCACACCCGCGCAATTCCTTATAAGCGCGGGGTATTTCTTGTTAAGGTTTCTCCACTACTAACACTGAATTTATCCCACCCCTGCCGCGGGAAATTATCAGCGCTTTATTTACCTGATGAGGCCTGGCTTCACCCCTGACATAATCCAATCCGTCCAGAGGCTCATTCAAATTTAAGGTCGGAGGAATTAAACCGTGTTCCATCGCCTGAATTGTAATTATCAAATCTATTGCTCCGGATGCGCCCAGGAGATTGCCGAACATTGACTTGGGGCAGCTGACCGGGATATCTTTAGTGCGGTTGCCGAAAACATTTTTAATCGCGGCAATTTCAGTCTTATCCCAGACGCCTACGGCCAACCCATCAAGGCTGATGTAGTCGATTTCTCCGGGGTTGACTTTAGCGTCAGAAAGCGCCATCTGGATTGCCCGGGCTAATTGTTTAGCGCTGGGGTCAGGGTTAATCCTATCGTAGCCATCGCAGGTAGTACCATAACCGCTGATGTAGCCTTGCGCCAAGACTCCCCGGCTCTTTACCCGTTCGATACCTTCCATTACTAATATCCCCGCGCCTTCTCCAATCACGCAGCCATCGCTTTTTCTATCAAAAGGCCGGTAGGCTTCCTGGGGATGGCTGTTATTTTTTGAAAGCGCTCCGTAGGTATTACAGCACAAAAGCGCATAGGGTGTCACCGGCGCTTCCATCCCGCCGCCGAGGATCATATTTAATTTATCTTTGCTTAAGACATGCCGGGCATAGCCGATTGCCATCAAAGAACTTGCCCTGTCCGCGACCACTGTTTTAGAAAAACCCTTTATCCCGTAATAAATGGAAACCTGCCCTTGCGGGGCGGCGGGAAACCAGGCTGAGGCCATGTAAGGGGAAACTCCCTCGCGGCCCTCAATATATAAATCCCGTAATTCTGTTTCGGCGTAGAGCCAACCACCGATGGCATTGCCTAAAAATATCCCCACCAGATTAGGGTCTTCATTTTTAATATCGATTTTTGCGTCTCCCAAGGCCATCTCCGAAGCTACCAGCGCCATATGCGAGAAGGCATCTATCTTCTTTAAAAGCCGCTCGGAAACATTGCTGTATTTTTCCAGGTCATCTATTTGCCCGGCGATACGCGAGGGATATTTTGAAGCGTCAAAACGGGTGATCTCTTTGATAAAAGAACGCCCGGCTTTTATATTCGCCCAGAATTGGCGTTTGCCGATTCCCGAGGGAGTAACCACGCCGATTCCTGTAATTGCAATTTTATCCATTATCCACCAAACCTTTTCATTACTAACGATGAATGTATCCCGGAGAAACCGCTTGAGGTCTTTAATATGATATTCACTTTTTTCTCCCGCGCCTTATTGGGGATATAATCTAAATCACACTGCGGGTCTTTTTCTTCCTGATTTATGGTCGGAGGAAGGATATTTTTTTCGAAAATCATCGAACAGATGGTCAATTCTATGGCGTTTGCCGCGGCCAGTGGATGGCCGATCATAGACTTCAATGAACTTATCGGCAGCTTATAGGCATAATCCCCAAAGACCGTCTTATAGGCGCTAGTCTCAAAGATATCGTTCATCCGGGTGGATGAGCCATGGGCGCTGATATAATCTATCTCTTGCGGTTTTATTCCGGAATCCTTTAAGGCCAGGGTAATGCAGCTGACCATCGCCCCTCCGTCGGAAGGAAGGTCGGTCATATGAAAAGCATTACAGCTGGTGCCGAACCCGAGCACCTCGGCGTAAATGCGGGCATTACGCTTTAGGGCGTGGTTTAATTCTTCCAAAACCAGGATACCGGCGCCTTCGGATAAGACAAACCCGTCGCGCTTGTTGTCAAAGGGGCGGGATGCCGCTTCGGGGTTATCATTACGGCAGGACAAAACACTTACCACATCAAAAGCCCCAAAAGTAATCGGGGTAATCGGTGCTTCAGCCGCGCCGCAAACCATAATATCGTGGATCCCGTCCTGGATCGTCTCTAAAGCAAACCCCACGGAATCTGTACCGGCAGTGCAACCCGTAGAAAGCGTATCGCAGATTCCTTTAAAACCATACCTGGTTGATATCTCAATAGACGGAGTATTAAACATCGCCGCGTCATATAAATCCGGGCGTACCCGCGAGGGGTCAATAGGATTCTTACCGTTGTCAGTAACTAAAGCAAATTCCTCTTCCATATATTTTGTCCCGCAGATAGCATTGGCCAGGCATACGCCGA
>CAYPRG010000097.1:0-4181 GCA_964413025.1 uncultured Planctomycetales bacterium | reverse complement strand
ACTGGCAGAGCGACTTTGCCAGGCGGGGATTTGTTTCGGGAAAACCCACAGAGAATATATAAAGCAGTTGCTTTAAATGATCTATGGTAATAACGGTATTGTAGAAACCGAAGAAACAATCGGGGATTTTTAAATCCTCCTTGGGCCTGCTTTCTATTTTTTTCTCTAACATCAAGCCCAGGTCGTAGGAAAGATACCCCAGCGCACCCCCTGAAAAAGGAGGGCTGTTTTTAGGAACATCTATCTTATATTTATCCAGCAGGCTGCGTAATTTCGGGAAGGGGTTTTCATTTTTTGTTTTTAAAATGTGGAAAGGGTTTGCCCCCAGAAAAGAATATCTGCCCAGGCAATTTTTGTTCAGGCTGCTATCCAGGAAAAAGCAGTTTTTCTGGCGGGTCAAAGCCTGGAAAATCCGAAAAGGCTCAATTTTTAGTTTATACGACCTCGAAATGTAATATGCCATCTACCCTAAAGGTACGCTCCTGTCTCTTCGAGCAGCAATACCCCACCAGATAAGCGCGGTTGTTCTCTTTTTTAATCGACTGAGGGACAACTTCGCGCTCGGAAACCTCGGCATTGCTGCTGGAGAGGTATTTTATCTTTAATTTTACCTTTGCATCTATTGCCTCCTGTATCTCGGAGATTTTTTGATTGTTCATATCTGCCAGTTGCCGGGAATCAAGGCCGAACAGCCCTGAAAAATTCTTATAATCAACGATTCCTTTTGCCTTAAGTTTCTCTTTCAGCTTATTAAATACTCCCAGGGTGAGCTCTACGTCGGAAAAAGCCCGGTGCTTCTGCTCTATTTTTATGCCCAGGCTGTCGGCAATAAACCAGAGGGCATAGCGTTCCGAGCCGGGCAAAAGGCGCTTTGCCATTTTTAACACATCCGCAATAATTAAATCCTGTGGCAGGATTTTGCCTATAATCGCGAGTTCGTTATTCAAAAAAGCCAGGTCAAAACCGGCATTGTAAGAGCATACGCAGCTATCTTTGATGAAATCCAGAAAATTCGGGATGACCTCTTCTGCGCCGGGAGCATCCCGGAGCATCTCTTCGCTGATTTTGTTTACCTCAAAAGCAGCCGGGGAGATGGGACGCTTGGGATTAATCAAGCTTTGGAAAGTAGCTATTTTTTCCTGGCCCTTAAACCTTATCCCGGCAATCTCTACTATCCTGTCTCCGCCAGCCGGGTCTAAACCGGTGGTCTCGGTATCAAAAATAGTAAATTCTATTTCCTCGATATTTCTATTCATTTTTTCTCCTGGCAATATATGCCGGGGCTAACCTCGACGGATGGTAAGAAAGCTTCACCTGTTTAAGGTTCTGGAGCCCGGAGTCATCCATAATGTTTATGTATTTGTAATCTTTTAATTCCCGGCAAAATTCGCGAAATATAAACTGGGCCAGGCCTTTTTGGCTAAGGTCGGCAATTTCATATAAAATACAAAATACGCTGCGGCTTAACTTGTAGCCGAAGGTAAACGCCTTTATTTCTCCATCCACCTTAACCACCCTGCCGGTAAAGTCCAGTTTCGGGTAATTATCCAATAGTTTTTCCAGGCAAACCCGGCTGTCTTTTAACATGCCAAGATAGATATGCTCATTATTTTTTAAGCCGCGTTCTTTCATCCAGCAATCATACAACCCTAAACAATCATCCTTATGCTTCAAAGAAAAAGAGGCATATTCAAACTTGTAATTTTTTACAAAATAATTACAACAGGCGCGTTTAGTTTTAAATTTATTCCCCTTAAGCCCGGCCAGGTTTTCTCTTAAACAAAGGTAGTCGGAATATTTCTCCAGGCATTCGTAGCCTGATTTTTTATAAAAGGGCAAAATACCGGCTTCAATATTTTCAATCCGAGACATGCTTTTATTCTTATTAAAGCCGTCTAAAATTTCAAAAACTTTTTCTATAACCTCCCGGTTTGCCTCGCGGCACAAAGGAGGGAAGTTCAAAAAACAACCAAACTTGTCTTTAAAAAATACGCAGAGGCAATCGTCGATAACCAGCCATTCAATATCAAACAGCCCCTGCCAGATACAAATATTCTCAAAGGCATAGACGGATAATTCGTGTTCGGTTAACCCGAAAAATTTATCAAATAATTTTTTATCCTTAACTGCCAGTTTTTTCAACTTCATAAGTTAAACTTTTAATTGCCCAAGGTTTAAGGCTTCGGGGTATTCCTGGATAACTTGAGGATTGTTTTTTAAAATGCTTAAACGGCGAGGCCTGCTGAGAAGCTGGTTTAGGTACCGGGTATATTTTTTAAATAGAGGGGCCTGGAGGTTTTCTTTGGCATAAGGACAATTCAAATCTAGCGCCAGAAAAACCTTTTTTCCTTTTCTATTGATTAAAAATGGGTAAAGCTGGCATTCAAAGGGGCGATAAGAGTAAATTTTACACCTGTTATCCTTTTGCCCCAGAAGAGAACAGGTAAAATTATTTTCTTTTTGAAAAAGCACCAGGCGGATTTTCTTATGCACAGAGACAACCGACGGAGCAAGATTATTTTTCGCAAGTTCTTCCATATCCTCGTCTAAAAGGTTTGGCGACCAGGCAGAATACTGTTCGGCAAACCTGCAACAGCCAAGGCACTTTAAACAGTATTCATCGGGGATAAGCTGCTTGATCACTTGACTATGCTGCCTAATTTAATTGTCCTGCCGGGGCTGACAATGGCCATGCCTGTTTCATCAGAAGCAGCCAACAACATCCCCTGGCTTTCCACTCCGCGTAAAACTGCCGGCTCAAGATTGTCAATCACCACTACCTGTTTGCCGATAAGCTCTTCTTTTTGGTAAGAACCCCTGATTCCCGCCACAATCTGTTTACACTTATCTCCCAGGTCAACGGTAACAATATACAACCTGTCGGCATTAGGATGTTCTATAACCTCTTTTATTTCAGCGACTTTTAATTCTAATTTCCTGAAATCTTCAATAGTAATCATCAATCCCCTCCTTTGGGGAAATGCTTTTTCATTATAATAACACGCCAAAGCCCAAAAAACAAGGTCAAAAAGGCATATATATAGGTATTAAGAGATTTATTTCTCCAGGATGCATTTGCATAAACGGCAGGTCACATCAGTAGGATATTTGCCGGTAAAACAGGCAGTGCAGAATTGTTCTTTTGGAAGAGGCATGGAATTTAACATTCCCTCCAGGCTCAGGTATTCCAGGCTATCCGCGCCGATAAAATCCCTGACCCAATTGATGTCGTGCTTAGAGGCAATCAGTTCTTTTTGAGTAGGAAAATCTATGCCGTAAAAACAGGGGAACTTAAGCGGCGGACAGCTTACCCGCATATGCACCTCTGTTGCCCCCGCCTGGCGCAAGGCTCTCACCCTCATCCGGCTGGTGGTGCCGCGCACAATGGAATCCTCGATAATGGCTACTCTTTTTCCCCTCAATACTTCCCTTAGAGGATTAAGTTTTACTTTGACCCGGAAATCGCGCAGGTCCTGAGTCGGCTGGATAAAGGTCCTGCCGATATAATGATTGCGGATCATCCCGTATTCAAAGGGAATCTTTGAGGCTTCAGAAAACCCCAAAGCCGCGTATGTGCCGGAGTCCGGGATAGGCATTGCTAAATCCGCTTCAGCCGGAAATTCAGCTGCCAGCTGCCTGCCTAATCTTTTACGCGTCATGTACACATTATGCTCAAAGATATTACTGTCCGGCCGGGCAAAATAAACGTATTCAAAAATACAGAATGCCCGGGCTGTTTCATTAAAAGGTTTAAATGATTCTATCCCGTCTTTTCTGATAAAGACCACTTCTCCGGGCTGAATATCCCTGATATATTGGGCGCCGATTAAATCCAGGGCGCAAGTCTCGCTGGCTAATACATACGCGCCGTCAAATTTACCCAGGCAAAGCGGCCGCCAGCCAAAAGTATCTCTTGCCCCCACTAGAACATCGTTTAGCATTAAAACTAAAGAATAAGCCCCCCTTAATTTGGAAAGCGACCAGGTGATAGCTTCTTTAAAATCCTTTTTCTGGCTATGCGCCAATAGATGGGCGATAATCTCCGAATCCATGGTGGTCTGAAAGAGCGCGCCGTTATTTTCAAGCTCCTTATGCAAGTCAGGGGTATTGGTAAGATTGCCGTTATGAGCAATAGCGATATCGCCGATTTTTGACCTTACGTAAAACGGCTGGGTGTTCTT
>CAYPRG010000096.1:0-4213 GCA_964413025.1 uncultured Planctomycetales bacterium | reverse complement strand
AATAAAGTTGCCGCGGTAGGCCAGACTATTTCTGATACCGCGATCACTCTGGCTGCGGTAGATCCTTGTTATTGCTGTACCGAGAGAGTGATGGTTTTAGATAAGCAAAGCGACAAAAAAATCATGAACGGGTGGGATTTAATAAAACTGTCGCAAGATAAGACGGAAGAATTAAAAAAGAGTTTTAGACGATGAATTCTTTATTCAAATTAGACGCTTTAAACGGGTTCGTGGCTTTATTTATTGGCCTATTTTTTGCCCTGATTACGATTTACTCCCTGAAGTTTATGCAGGGTAATAAAAGAATAATACAATATTATATTTATATCGCCTTAACCGCAATTGCCTCAATAGGCGTGGTTTTAGCCAATAATTTGGTTTTACTTTTGGTCTTCTGGGGATTCTTGGGCCTGGCCCTTTACCTTTTGATTAATATGGGCGACGATAACACGGGTTTAGTGTCGAAAAAAACTCTTGTTATCGTAGGAGGTTCGGACGCGCTTATGCTGTTGGGCATAGCTATTATTTATTCCCTCTCCGGGACCTTGCGGATGGACGCTATAAAGCTGGAATTAAACAATGGCTTAGCGATAGCGGCTTATCTGTGTATTGCTATCGGATGTTTTGCCAAAAGCGGGGCTATGCCTTTTCATACCTGGATTCCCGCCTGCGCGGAAAAAGCCCCTGTCCCAGTGGTAGCCTTTCTACCCGCTTCATTAGATAAGTTATTGGGGATTTATCTTTTGGCTAGGATGACTTTAGATTTATTCGTGATGAACCAGGTTTTGAATATATTCTTGATGCTTATCGGTATCCTTACCATAATCGGCGGAGTAATGATGGCATTGGTACAGCATAATATGAAAAAGCTCTTGGGGTATCATGCGGTTTCCCAGGTAGGCTATATGGTTTTAGGCATAGGTACCGGGAATCCCATCGGCATTGCCGGAGGTATATTCCACATGCTTAATAACGCTATCTATAAATCCTGCCTTTTTTTAACCAGCGGCAATGTGGAAAAGAATGCCGGTACCACGGATCTGGATAAATTGGGTGGATTAGGCAAGTTTATGCCGCTTACCTATATATCCTGTTTGATTGCCAGCCTTTCTATTTCCGGTGTGCCGCCTTTTAACGGTTTTGTTTCCAAATGGATGATATATCAGGGGCTGATCACTAAATGGCAGGCAGCGGATAGCAAGTGGCTGGTGATGGTTTATGTCCTATGTCTAGTGGCAGCGATGTTTGGTTCAGGCCTGACCCTGGCAAGTTTTATGAAGCTTATCCATGCTGTTTTTCTGGGGCAGCAGCCGGACAGGCAGGCATCTAAAAAGATAAACGAAGTGCATTGGACAATGTGGCTGCCTTGTGTTACCTTAGCTTTTCTCTGTGTTATTTTCGGCGTATTCGCTACCCAGATCCCGCTTAAATTTTTTATCTTACCTGCTACCGGAGAAGTTGGTTATATCGGTACATGGTACGCCGGGTTATCCACTTCGTTGATTATTATCGGGTTAGTTTTGGGTTTATTGATATTCAAGCTGGAAAACCTGAAAGCCACTTTGCGCCAGGATGATCCCTTTACCGGATGCGAACCGATGGACCTGCAGGAAAACAGGGTCACCGGCACTGAATTTTACAATACGGTCAAGGAATTCAGGCTGCTGAAAGCTATTTACCAAAAAGCAGAGGCCGGATTTTTCGATATCTACGAGCAGGGTAAGGTCATGATTTTTGGTATTGGAGGATGTTTCCAGCGTTTGCATAACGGTGTTTTACCGACCTACTTGGTCTGGATGCTTTTAGGTACGATTGTCTTATTTTGGGCGCTATTAAAATAATATGGAACTGCACATAATTTTATTATTCATGATCTTCGGGGCGATAGTGGCGGTAGAAATCAAAGATTTGATTTCTAGCGTTATCGCTTTAAGCGCGGTAGGGCTGGGTTTATCTTTAGCTTTTTTAATCCTTAAGGCGCCGAATTTAGCTATTACCCAATTAGTAGTGGAAATTTTATGCGTGATTATTCTTATCCGCGGCACCATTAATAAAGACCTGCCTTTAGTCAGGGATGGCCGCTGGTTATTTAATACTATCGCTACATTCCTGTTCATCGCATGTTTTTTAGTCTTTGCCTATTTTGCCTTAAAAGAGCTGCCTAATTTCGGCGAACCGCTGATGAGGGTATCGCAGGGGTATATTGCCGAAGGCTTGGCTAAATCCGGAGCAATTAATTTAGTTACTGCCATAACTTTGAATTTCAGGGGTTATGATGCCTTGGCTGAAGCGGCAGTGCTTTTTGCCGGCGTTATCGGAGTATTGGCAGTAACCAGAAAAACAGGGAAGAGCCATGAAAGATAATCAAAAAGGCATGACTTTGATTGTCAAGACCGCTACCCGTATCTTATTCGGGTTGATATTTGTCTACGGGATTTTTATTGTGCTTGACGGCCACCATGCCCCCGGGGGCGGCTTTGCCGGCGGATTAATAATTGCTCTTTCTTTTATCCAGCTTTTACTTGCTTTCGGCCGGGAATCAGTTTTAGAGCAATTGTATATTAAACGCAGTTTATTTTTATCGGCTATCGGCATAATCGTCTTTTTGATATCTATGTCTTTAGTTTTATTGGGAAGCGGTTTCACCGCCAGGCTGATTCCTTTATGTGATATCGCCGTGGCTTTGATGGTCAGCGCGGGGATATTCGCCATATTTCTGGCTTTGATTTCATCCAGCGAGTTAAAGGGAGAAAAATGAGTTTATATTTTTTGTGTTTTGTTTTATTCTGCGTAGGCCTTTACTGCGTGTTAAGAAAAAGAAATATTATCAAAATCATCATCGGTTTGGGCATCATTGAATACGCGGTGAATCTTTTTATTATTCTTATAGGATACCGTACCCAGGGCCGCGCCCCCATTTTGGATAATAAGCAGGATATTTTAAATATGGTCGATCCGTTGCCGCAGGCAATGGTTTTGACTACTATTGTAATCGGGCTTGCGCTTACGGCGCTGGTAGTGAGTTTAGCGGTGAGGATCTACGAAAAGTACGGCACATTTGATATTACCAAGATACGGAGATTAAAGGGATGAAGGTATTACTATTCTTTGTGATAATTCCTTTGGCTGCCGCGTTTCTCTGCGCGCTGGCGGGAAGAAGGATTAAATATTTCAGCGGCGTAATAGTAAATTTGAGTTCACTAAGTTTACTATTATTGGCATTGAGTGCCGTGCCTTTAGTACGCGCGCGCCAGGTGTTAGTTTATAACTTAGCCGGTTGGATGCCGCCCTTTGGGATTTCCCTGGTTTTAGACGGCCTATCCAGTTTTATGCTGGTAGTGGTGAACCTGGTGGCTTTTTTGGTCATGGTTTATGCTATCCGTTATATGCAGGGCTATACCGACAAATGGAAATTCCACGCTTTATTTATGCTTATGCTTGCCGGAATGAACGGGGTAGTTATAAGCGGGGATCTATTCAACCTGTATATTTTTCTTGAGCTCGCCTCTATTTCCGGTTATGCCCTGGTTGCTTTTGGGGTTGAGCCGGAAGACCTGGAGGCTTCTTTTAAATACGCGATTATGGGTTCGCTTGCCTCGATATTCATCCTTATGGGCATCAGCCTGCTTTATAGCTATACTTCAACTTTAAATATGGCGGATATTGCTTCGGTTCTCTCGGATAAACAGCCGGGGATGCTGATTATTTTAGTCTCGGTATTATTTTTGACCGGCTTCGGTTTAAAAACAGCGCTGGTGCCGTTTCATTCCTGGCTTCCGGACGCGCATTCTTCTGCTCCCGCGCCGGTTTCCGCTACCCTCTCCGGAGTATTTATTAAGACCGTAGGTGTTTACGCTTTATCCAGAGTTTTTTTTAATATCCTGGGAGCGAGCCCCAAAATTCTTTTTATCTTAATGGTCTTAGGCGTTGTTTCTATGGTGGTGGGCGCGGTATTAGCTATTGTCCAGGACGATATTAAAAGGATGTTTGCCTACTCCAGTATCAGCCAGGTAGGTTACATTATTTTTGCCTTGGGTATCGGCACTCCTTTGGCGATTTTAGGCGGCCTGTTCCATTTATTCAACCATGCCTGTTTTAAATCTTTATTATTTTTGGATGCCGGGGCAATCGAATATTCCTGCGGCACGCGCAGCTTAAGTAAGCTGGGAGGGCTAAGCGCTAAATTGCCGGTAACCGGAGCTGCGGGATTTTT
>CAYPRG010000095.1:0-4318 GCA_964413025.1 uncultured Planctomycetales bacterium | reverse complement strand
AGGATGTAAAAAAAGTATTTTCCACCTGCGGAGCGGAGCAGGAGTATTTTTTGATTGATAAAAATTACTACAATCTGCGCCAGGATTTAGTGATGACCGGGCGTACTTTAATCGGCGCTTCCTCGCCCAAAGGGCAGCAGTTAGAGGACCAGTATTTCGGTACAATTAAGGAACGGGTGATTAATTTTATGTTTGAAGTTGCCCAGGAAGCATACAAGCTGGGAATTCCTGTGATGACCCGGCATAATGAAGTTGCTCCTCATCAGTATGAGTTTGCCCCTATTTTTGAGGAATCTAATATCGCCTGCGACCATAATCAACTGTTGATGGAGCTGATGAAAAAAGTAGCTCTTCGGCATAACCTGGTTTGCCTCTTACATGAAAAGCCTTTTAGCGGGATTAACGGAAGCGGCAAACATTTGAACTGGTCGCTTTCGGATGACCAGGGAAATAATCTTTTGAACCCGGGAGAGACCCCGGAAGAAAATCTGCAGTTTTTGACAATCCTGGCGGCGGTATTGCGCGCAGTGTATCTGCATGCCGACCTTTTACGGGCGAGTGTGGCTTTAGCCGGCAACGAGCATCGCTTAGGCGCAAATGAAGCGCCGCCTGCGATTATCAGTGTTTTTCTTGGTGAGCAGTTGACCGCGATTCTGGATATGTTTGAAAATGGCGTTAAGTCCAAGGTTTCCAAGAGAGACATCATTGATTTAGGGATTGCCCGGCTGCCAAGATTTAACAAGGATATGACCGACAGAAATCGTACTTCGCCCTTTGCCTTTACTGGCGCTAAGTTTGAATTCCGCGCAGTCGGTTCATCGCAGAACATATCTACGCCAATCACCATAGTTAACACTATTATTGCGGAGAGCCTGGAGGATGTTACTAATCAGATCAAAACAATCAAAGGTACGGGTAAGGATTTTAATTCTGAAATCTTGAAGGTGATTAGTAATATTGTCAGGCAGACCAAGGATATCCGTTTCGAAGGCAATAATTATTCCGAAGAATGGATAAAAGAGGCCGAGAAAAGAGGCCTGCCCAATGTCGCAGCAACCTATGAGGCATTAGAGGCTTTTACTGAAGAAAAGAACATTGCTCTCTTTGAGAAATATAAAGTCTTTTCTAGGGAGGAGCTAATCGCCCGCTACCATATCTGGATTCACATGTACAATTTGACCCTGGAAATTGAAGCTAACACCTTAAAGGAAATGGTGAATGCCTCGATAGTTCCCGCGGGCTATCAATACGAAAAACTTCTTGCCCATACGCTGCATGAGCTGGTGGAGCTGGAAAAAGGCTCCGGGCTTAAGATAGATCCAGCGGCGCTGGAAGATAAAAAAACACATCTAAGCGAGGTGGTTTCCAAGATTTATTATGTCAGGCGTAATACCAATGATATGGATAAGCTGCTTGAGAAGGCCGGTAAGTCAAGCGATGAAAAACGCGCCGAAATATATTTTAAGGAACTCAAGCCCTTGATGGGGCATATCCGCAAACACGTGGATGAATTAGAGTGCGTAGTCTCAGACGATACCTGGGATTTGCCAAAATACAGAGAGATGTTGTTTATAAAATAAAATGATATATCGCCATCTACCCGAAAAACAAGGGCTTTATGATCCGCGGTTTGAGCACGATTCCTGCGGGGTGGGGTTCGTCTGCAATATCAATGGCGAAAAGTCTAACGCTATACTAAAACAAGGCATCGAGGTTTTACATCGTCTATCGCATCGTGGAGCAGTGGGCTCAGACCCAAAGACAGGCGACGGGGCAGGAATTTTAATCCAGATTCCGCATGATTTTTTTAAAAAGGCGGCCCTAGGCCTTCAGATCGAGTTGCCGGCTCCGGGTTCATACGGGACAGGGTTGATCTTTTTGCCTCAAGATATTAAAGAGCGCGAATTCTGCAGAGAAATATTTGAGCAAGCGATTAAAGAAGAAGGCCAGATGCTTTTGGGTTGGCGGCCCGTCCCTGTTGATAATTCGAGTATCGGTAAAGGCGCCCGGGCTACTCAACCGGCCTTTGAGCAGATTTTTATTGGGCAAAGAGAATGCAAACCCTCAAAAACAGACGGGCTGGTTTTTGAAAGAAAGCTTTATATTATCAGAAAGCAGGTTGAAAACGCCATCCGCGCATCCGGCCTGGAACAGAAGAAATCATTTTATATTACTAATCTTTCCTGCCGCACTATTGCTTATAAAGGGCTGCTTATGCCTGATCAGCTTGAGAATTTTTTCCTCGATCTTAGAGATGAAAGCATAAAGAGCGCTTTATGCTTAGTGCATTCGCGCTATAGCACCAATACCTTTCCTACCTGGGACCTGTCGCAACCTTTCAGGTTCTTGGCCCATAACGGAGAAATCAATACTTTGCGCGGTAATGTCAATGGGGTAAGCGCGAGGGAACGCTTATTAGCCAGTGAATTATTCGGCACAGACATAGAAAAACTTAAGCCGGTGATTGTGGAGGGAGGCAGCGACTCGGCAGCCATCGATAATTTCTTTGAACTTTTAGTTTTATCCGGCAGATCGCTGGAGCACGCGATGATGATGCTTATCCCCGCAGCCTGGGAGCACAATCAATTTATGAGCAAGGAGCTCAGGGATTTTTACAAATATCACGCCTGTTTCATGGAGCCATGGGATGGGCCGAGCTCAATAGCTTTTACCGACGGCAGAAATATCGGGGCAGTGCTGGATAGAAACGGCCTTCGGCCCGCGCGTTATATTATCACCAAGAAAGGTTTTGTAGTTATGGCATCCGAAGTGGGTGTTTTAGATATTGACCCCGCGGATATTAAGGTTTCCGGGAGGCTTGAACCGGGAAAGATGTTTTTTATCGATACCCAGTCTGGCTGTATCGTAGAAGACGCTCAAATAAAAGAGCGCGTGTCAAGCCGTGCCCCATACGGAAAGTGGAATATGGAGAGCATGGTTGATTTTGATAAACTTGCCGCTAGCAGCGTTGACTACAAGAAGCCCGAAGATATCATTTCGCTGCTGAAGGCTTTTGGTTATTCGCGTGAAGATTTGAAAATGATCATAAAACCCATGGCAGAAGAGGCTAAAGAGCCGATAGGCTCTATGGGTAGCGATACCCCGCATGCTTTTTTATCAAAGAAACCGCAGATCCTTTATAGTTATTTTAAGCAGCTTTTTGCCCAGGTAACTAATCCGGCGATAGACTCTATTAGAGAAAAGTTAGTGATGAGCCTGGAGAGTTTTATCGGCCCGGAAAAAAATGTCCTGGGAGAGACTCCGCAACATAGCCATAAACTCAGGATAAGAAATCCTATCTTAACCGATGAGGAGTTAGCGAAGATCCGCGATATCAGCATAAATGGTTTCCGAACCAAGATGATATACACTTTCTTTGATGCCAATAGCGGCAAGGAAGGATTCCTGCGCGCGCTGGAAAGGATTTGTTTTGAGTCAGAATATGCTATTGATAAAGGTTATTCTTTTATCATATTAAGCGATAGGGGCGCGAATAAAGATAATATTGCCTTGCCGGCGCTTTTAGCTGCCAGCGCTATCCATCAATATCTGGTAAAAAAGACTATTCGTTCTCAAGTGGCGTTAGTAGTAGAGAGCGCAGAGCCGAGAGAGGTGCACCATCTTGCTTTACTTTTTGGTTATGGCGTCGATTGTATTAATCCCTATCTTAGTTATCAGGCGATAGAGTATCTTATCGCTGAAAAAGAAGTCCGCTTGGGCTTTAAAGCCGCGCAGAATAATTATATTAAGTCCTTAACCGACGGGATATTAAAAATATTATCCAAGATGGGCATTTCTACCTTAAGAAGCTACCGCGGTGCGCAGATATTTGAGGCGCTGGGTTTAGATAATGATTTTATCGATAGATATTTTACCGGGACTGCTACGCGTATCGGCGGGGCCAGCCTTGAGGGAATAATTGATGAGACTATCAAAAGGCACCAGGAGGCTTATGCTGAAAGAGGGGTATCCGGCGCATGCCTGAATAGCGGCGGGGTTTATCAATGGAAAAAAGACGGAGAATTTCATCTCTGGAATCCGGATAGTATCGCGAGCCTGCAGGATGCTGCCCGAGAAAATAACCAGGAGTATTACAAAAAATTTGCGCAACTGATTAATGACCAGTCAGCTAATCCAACTACCTTGAGGAGCCTGTTTAAGTTCAAGAAAACAGATGCTATTCCTCTTAATGAGGTTGAGCCGGCCGAAGATATTATGAAGCGTTTCGTAACCGGGGCAATGAGTTTTGGTTCGATCAGCGCGGCTGCGCATGAGACTATTGCCATCGCCATGAACCGTATCGGCGGAAAGTCTAATA
>CAYPRG010000094.1:0-4393 GCA_964413025.1 uncultured Planctomycetales bacterium | reverse complement strand
GCCTTGATAATCACTATGGCTTATTTGGTGCTTTACGGTCTTGGCGCTATAGTGGGGATGTTTTATGGCTATCCGTTCCTGGAGTCCTTGTTTGAATCCACTTCAGCCGCTGCTAACGTAGGATTATCCTGCGGGATCACCGAAACGAATATGCCATCTTTTTTAAAAATCACCTACATCCTTCAGATGTGGGCAGGCCGCTTGGAATTTATGTCGGTGTTTACTTTGCTGGGATTTTTTGTGGCGATATTTAAAGGAAAACGTTGAAGAAATTAAGCCTATTTATATTATTTTTGGTATTTTCTGTCCCGGCATTTGATTGTTATGCCCAGTCAATTTCAAGCGCGGAGTTGATAAATAACGCTAAGCTTTACGACGGCAAAGTTGTAAGCTATGAGGGCGAAGTTATTGGTGATATAATGAAGCGAGGCGATTATACCTGGATAAATGTTAATGACGGCAAGAATGCAATAGGCATCTGGGTAAATTCAGTTTTGGCCAGAGATGTAAGTTACGCCGGCAGTTATAAATCCGTAGGCGATGGGATTGAGGTCACCGGAGTTTTCAGGCGGGCTTGCCCGGAACACGGCGGAGACCTGGATATACACGCCCAATCCATACGCAAGACCGGCGCAGGAAGGCAGCTGCAGGAAAAATTAAACGTTGATAAAAGAAACCAGGTTTTTATATTTTTGGGGATAATAGGTTTAATATGGATATCGAAACTCTTAAGGCTCAAATAGATTCTGATATAGCAAACGTAAATTCACCGGAAGCCCTGGAGGAATTGCGGGTGCAATATCTGGGCAGGAAGGGTGCCCTTGCCCAGCTTACTAATTCCATACCCACCTTGCCTCCCCAGGAACGGGGTAACTTTGGCCAGCAGGTCAATGCCTTAAAGAATAAATTACTTTCTTTGTTTAGCGAAAAAGAAAAATCCTTGGTTACTCAACCCCATGAATCGGGTAAGGCGGCTTGCGATATCAATATGCCGGGCATTGCCCAGGAGTTGGGCCGGCTGCACCCTATAACCCAGATTATAGATGAAATCTCCGCTATCTTTAAGAGGATGGGTTTTTCTGTGGTTGAGGGCCCCGAGATTGAAACCGAATACAATAATTTTACCGGTTTAAATATTCCGCTGGAGCATCCTTCCCGTGACGCTTTCGATACATTCTATTTGAAGGATTACGATAAATTATTATTGCGCAGCCACACTTCTCCGGTGCAGGTACGGGCGATGAAATCGCGCAAACCGCCCCTGGCAATAGTGGTGCCGGGGAGGGTTTACCGTCCGGATGCCGTGGATGCCAGCCACTTGTTTATGTTCCATCAGATCGAAGGATTTATGGTGGATGAAAAGATTACCTTCGCTGATTTAAAGGGAATTCTGGAGAGCTTTGCTAAGGCGGTTTTTGGCCAGGATATTAAAATGCGTTTCCGGCCGCACTTCTTTCCGTTTACCGAACCTTCCGCGGAAGTAGATATTTCATGCATAATTTGTAAAGGCCGCGGCTGCTCGGTATGCGGGCGCAAGGGCTGGTTGGAAATCTTGGGCTCGGGAATGATCCATCCTAATGTATTTAAACATGTAGGTTATGACCCGAAAAAATATACCGGTTTTGCTTTTGGCATGGGAGTAGAAAGGATCGCCATGCTTAAATATGGGATCAACGACATCAGGTTATTTTTTGAAAATGATCTGAGGTTTTTAAAACAGTTCTAAGAATATGAAAGTAACCTATAACTGGTTAAAGGATTTTGTAAATATTAAGATTACTCCGGAGGTTCTTGCCGATAAGCTGACCATGGCAGGCTTGGAAGTGACCTCTTTTGAGAAAAAGTCCGGGGATTTTGTTTTTGAAATCGAGATTACCTCGAACAGGCCGGACTGGTTAAGTGTTATCGGCATTGCCCGGGAGGTAGCGGCTATCACCGGCCAGAAGCTGCAGCCTGTGCCAAAAATCAAATCTCAAATATCCGGTAAGGATAGAGCCTGCGGTTTAAAAATCTGCATTGAAGATAAGAAAGATTGCTCTTTATATACCGCAAAAATAATCAAAGGCATAAAAGTCGGGCCTTCTCCTTCTTGGATAAAAGAGAGACTGGAATTAATCGGATGCCGCAGCGTGAATAACATTGTAGATATCACCAATTACATATTGTTTGAAACAGGGGAGCCTCTGCATGCCTTTGACTTAGACAAATTAAGCCAGGGCGAAATTTTTATCCGTAGGGCGAAAGATAACGAGAAGATAATTACCATAGACGGCGGGCAGAAAACGCTGAATAAAAATATCCTGGTTATTGCCGATAAAGAAAAACCGGTTGCTGTGGCTGGGGTGATGGGGGGCAAGGATACGGAAGTTACAGAAGCTACGACAAATATCCTATTGGAGGCAGCGGCATTCAATCAAATAGTGGTGCGCCAGGCTAGGCGAAGTTTGGGATTACAGAGTGAGTCGGCGTACAGGTTTGAAAGAGGCGTAGATTTAGAGATAGTAGAACTAGCTTCCCAAAGGGCGCTGAAATTAATCCAGGAATTGGCCAATGGCTCATGCGTTATGGCGAAAAGTTCAGGGCTTCCGCAGAAGAAGCGCAAGAGCGTCATGCTGGAGGCCTGCGCAGTACATAAAATATTAGGGATAGATATTCCCGCTTCTAAAATAAAAATAATTCTAGGGCGCCTGGGCTTCAAGGTAAAAGCAAAGGCAAAAAGTAAATTTACCGTCGAAGTACCTGGGCATCGGCTGGATGTAAATTCCGAGGTCGATTTGATTGAAGAGATAGCCCGGATATTTGGTTACGAGAACATAGCTAATACCCTGCCGGCAGCTAAGCCGCGGGTAGATATTTCTGAATCACAGGATAAAATATCTTTGGCAAAAAATATATTGGTCGGTTTAGGGCTGAATGAGGTGATCACCTATAGCCTTATTGACAGGGAATCATCAAAAATTTTTGCGCAGCCAGGAGTAGCTTCTTTAGTAGAGATTCTTAACCCCCTGAGCAAAGAGCAGGAAGTTTTAAGGCCAAGCCTTGCTTCGGGGCTGGCCCGTTGCGTCGCCCATAACCTTAACCAGAAACAGGCTTACATCAATGTCTTTGAAATTGCCAAGGCCTTTTCAGGAGTACACTCCTCGCCCAAAGAAGAATCGGTTTTAGGCTTGGCCTTAAGCGGAACCAGGTCTTTGTTGCTTGAGCAGGGCCGGATAGAAGACAGAGCCAGCCCTTTGCATTTAAAAGGCATACTGGAAGTTTTGTTTGAGAGGATGGGGATAAAGGAATATAGTTTTAGCGCCGGCCAGGACCCGCTTGTTTTTAGCATAAATATAAAACAGGAAAAAATAGGAGTATTGAGGGAGCTGGACAAGGATGCCCTGGATAAATTCGGCATCAAAAACAGGGATGTGTTTATAGCAGAGCTTTATTTAGAGAAAGTCTTTGCCAGCGCGCAACTGGTTAAAAAATTTACCCGGCCTCCCAGGTATCCCGGCATTAATAGGGACGTAAGCTTTGTCCTGAAAGAGGACATATCTATAAAAGAAATTCTGGATAGTATAAAAGAAAAAGGCGGGCAGTTGCTGCGCGATGTCATCATCGTAGATTATTACAAGGGCCAACAGATCCCCTCCGGGTATAGAGGCTTGACTATATCATGCTTCTATTGTTCGGATGAGCGGACTTTAACCGAAACAGAAATTAGCCCGGCGCACAATCTTGTCTGCGGCTTGCTCACAGAGCGGTTTGGCGCTAAGATGCGTTAGTTGACTTATTCTCCAAGATATGTTATACTTCTTTTACAATACAGCTCTTTTATATCCCTGCGGTGCACGTTGGAACGAGTGATAATTGTTGAACCAACACTTATATCAAGGGGGCTCACACTTCCTTAGCGCTTCGGCGCTAATGAGAGAGCTCCACCTGAAACCAAACCGGTTCAGAGTATCCCTCCAACGGCACAATGCGGGGATTTTTTTTGGACATTTATGGACCTTTTTGAAGAGAAAAAACAATCTCCCAGCAAAGACCTTCCTCTGGCAGTACGTATGCGTCCGGCGACCCTGGATGAATTCGTGGGGCAGAAGCACTTATTAGGCAAGGGAAAACTTTTGCGCCGGGCAATAGAAGCGGACCGGATCAGTTCCCTGATATTGTATGGCCCTCCGGGTATAGGAAAGACCTCCCTGGCCTGGTGTATCGCCAACGTAACCAGGTCTCATTACGCGGCTGTCAACGCCACCACTTCCGGAGTGGAAGAATTAAGGCGGGTGATTGCTTCGGCAAAAATCAAGAAATCCAACACCGGCCAGAAAACCATCCTGTTTATCGACGAGATACACCGTTTTAACAAGGCCCAGCAGGATGTGCTTTTGCCTGATATCGAAGAAGG
>CAYPRG010000093.1:1353-4396 GCA_964413025.1 uncultured Planctomycetales bacterium | reverse complement strand
GCCCAAGCTCGTTTAGAAACCTGTAACTGTCCGGAGAAAACTGCAAAGCCCTCTTGTAAAAAGAAACCGGCTCTCTCCAATAATTATTCTGCTCTACGGTCAGGCAGGCATAAGAAGTTAAAATGGATGTTGCCAAAACTATAGCCGCATATTTGAACTTCCCCGAATCATATAATAGGCATAGCCCTTTGGCTAAAATCAGGAAAAATCCTATCGACGGCAGGTACAGCCAGTGCTCCATCATAAAAGAATAATTAATAACGTAAATATTAGACACCGGTAATAAGGCCAGGAAAAACCAAGATATGGAAAAAAATACCAATTTATTTCTTTGCCTCTCCCTGACAGCAATAGTTATCAATAAAACAGCTGCCGCCATCCCCAGTACCGCCTTAAGATTAAAAATACTGAATAACTTATCCCCATATTCCATATGTAGATTAAAAGGCAGTAAAAGAAGGCGCACATATTCGGCTAAAGCCACAAAAAAGCCCGGGATCCTCTGGAGCATAATCGGCGTGACTGGAACTGAATTTTTTAACACAGTCAGCCTTAAGACGGCATAACCTAAGACTACGAAGGAAATAAGCAGGAACCCCTTCGCCTTGAACTTAGCCTTAAAGGCATAATGATAAAGTAAAATCAACAACGGGATGATAACGCTATTCTCCTTGGAAAGCAGCGCGAATACACAGCTAAACAATGCCAAAACAAACATCCTTGGCCGGGCAAGAGGCAATGATTTTATATAGAATATTAAAGTCAACAATATAAATATAACCGCCAGGGAATCCGCGCGGCCGGCGATATAAGAAACTGCCTCGGTATGGACAGGGAAAGCAACGAATAAGGCGGCGGTAAGAAAAGCCAGCATCCGGCTGCAGAAAATAATATTTATTAACCAGTAAATGGCTAATGCCGCCAAGATATGCAACAAGGTATTGGTAAGGTGGTAGCCTACGGGATTAAATTTCCATAAAGAATAATCTGCCACATAGGTGGCCATTTGGACCGGACGATAAAAATTAGAACTGCCCCCTCCCCCTATTCCTTTTGTAAAAATCTCGGGAATATTCTGCCAGCTTTTTATATAGGGGTTATCCCTTACCAGGCCGAAATCATCCCAAACAAATTTTCCGTCCAGGCAGTTACTGTATACGCCAAAACCCAAAATTATTATCAAGAAAATTGCTAGAGGTAATGACTTACAACAATTTTCGCAGTGGTTTGTTGTATATACTTTTTTAAACCACAGAATAAGTTGTATTAATATGGATTTTTTCATTGGCTGGGGATTTCAATAATTAACATACTGTATCCTATTCTTTCCTTAATGGGATACTTGCGCAAATATGAGTAATGGTCAGGAGGGCAAAGATCAAGCTTTCCTTCTTTTAAAATAAAATAAGGATACCCTTGATAATAGTTTATGCTCACCGCGGCATTGATGCCCCTGGCCTGCGGTTCCAGCACCCTGTAATTAATCCCGTAAACTCGCGGGTCAACCCTGCCAAAATAAGCCAGGTCTATGGTATCTATCCGGTTTTTAACCATATATTTTTTAAGCAGAGGCAAATCCTGGCCCCAATCTATGTTGGAATCAATAAGATAATTATAGCCATTTTTTGGCCCGCCGGCCAATAAATTAAAGAAAGACAGGTAATGCGGGTAGATGTATAAAGATTCCGCGGCATAAACCAATACGATTACGGAGAGCATGGCAAACTTGAATACGGTTTTTAATTTCACCAGGAGGATACGGGAACTAAACACATACAACAGCGGCAATATAGGAAGTACATAACGTATGCCGGCGTTAAGCTTGGTAACAAATGACATGGTTAAGAAATATGCCAACGCCCCTAAAAGGATAAGTTTTTCGCCTGCGCAAAGCGGGGGAAGTTTTCTTTTAATCCGCAATACCGCCAAGAGCAACAACAAGACAATAAACGCCAGCGGGACCTTAAACAGAAAAGCGATCAAATAATAATGCCACCATCCCTTTACCGAGCTTTCCCCCATCAGAAATTGGAAGAATGTTCCCTCGGTATCGTTATTCTGAAGGTCAAATCCGCGGATATAGTCAAAGGGAAGAGGTAAAGGCAACCCCTGAGGCAACTTCTGGCTTATTCCCTGCATAAGTTTGCTTTCAAATTGGAAATCTTTCACCGGAGTAAAGCAGCCGTCAAACAGATAGCCGGCGTTAAGGACTACGATTGATACGGCCACAATTAAAGCCAGTTTTCCTAAGCCACTTCCCAGCTTATCTTTTTTCAAATAGAAAATCAGGAAATAGATTATTATTACCGGATAAAGTATTAACGCGGTGAATTTGGTTAATTGGGCTATGCCCAAAAAAACTCCGGCGATGGCGGCATTTGCCCAGCTCCCCTGTTTTACGAACCTGTAGAAAAAATAGAGCGCGGCGAGCATAAAAACGCTTAAGCCCAGATCCATAGTCACTAAGTGGCTATGCGCCAGCATATTGGGGCACAGGGAATACAGGAAAAGGGCCAGGCAGCCGGCGGCATAACCGTATAAATCTTTAGCCCAAAGAAACACCAGGCACCCGCCTAATAAACCGATGAGTATAATGACCATACGCCCAGAGGCGAATAACTCCTTATAAATTGCCTGGTTAGCATACATAAAATCGTAACCGAACATCCAATGGTCTTGCTTCTGGAAATTAGGAGTTTTAGAAAATACAACATTCTGCATCAAGAGCGGGGCTGCCGCCAGCATTTTTATAAGAGGGGGGTTCCGGTTATAGAGATGGAATTCTCCTGTTTTAAGGTAAGAGTACCCGGCGGGCAGATGGGCGAACTCGTCGACAGTAACCGATTCCCCCAGCATACTGGTAAAGGAGAGGATAACAAAGACAAGGAACAAAAAGCGGGTCATAAAACTTTAAAAACAATCCCCAGGTTATCCTCATAAAGGACCTGGAAGTGTTTGTCATCTCCGGTAACCTGTTTGTACAGCATGTTATCATTCCTGGTATAACCGTATTCGGCCTTAAATACATCCTTGAACGCCCGGG
>CAYPRG010000093.1:0-1253 GCA_964413025.1 uncultured Planctomycetales bacterium | reverse complement strand
TTATCATTCCTGGTATAACCGTATTCGGCCTTAAATACATCCTTGAACGCCCGGGAAGGGTTCTCTAACCTGCCGAATTCCAAATCTTTATAAACAAGGTATTCCCTGGGATGGCTGTAGAACATATAAATAGGATCCAGCGCTACCAGGTAATCATTCTTAGGGTTAAGGCATATAAAATAGGGGGAGTCGCTCCAGTAGGCATGATATATTGTTTTGCCGGCGGGAATATGCCCGCGCATCCAACGGGCCGCGTTCTCATAATGGGTGTTTAGTTGAATATAAAATTTCATAAAGTTTCCGGTCTCTTTTGCCACCGGCGATATGAAAAGAAGGATTACCGCTAAATAACCGCAGACAAAAAGGCTGATTTTTGGCAAAAGTTGTTTTAGCTCTCTTGTGCCGATCCAGTCCTTTAAATATGACGCGAAAAAGATAAAGAATAAAACCGTGGTGATATACCAGTACCTGTTGCTGAAAAATGAAAGTATCAGGTATATATTGACGCAACCCCACCAGACAATAGTAGAGAAACTTAATTTTACCCTTGTTAAAAACATTGACCATAAAATAATATTCAAGCTGATAAACATAGGCAGGTTATTGAATAAGGCCTTACTGGTAGTAAATGCAAAAAATTCCGACCCAAAACCCAATTTGACTCCGCTCAAAGTATATAAGGGGACTAAAACACCGTTTAAATGCAGAGAGAGCCAATTATTGGGGTTGTTAGGATGGATAAGGCACCCTAAAATAGTGCCGAAAAGCGCGGCGTAAATATTCACCCGGAAAAATTCTTTCGTCATGGCGTACCTGATAATCTCGCAAGCCAGGGCAAAAATTATAACCGTAAAAAACGATATGTGGGCCAAAGGGTACAGCACTGAAAGGATAAAAAGCCACAGCCATTTTTTGTTTATCAGCAGATATATCCCCAGAATAGTAAAAATATTTGCCAGGGTAAAGGACCTCAGGCACAGGAAATAATTCGAGAAGGCGGCGGAGAGCGGCAAGCATAACAACAAAAAAGCAACTAAGAAATTAGGGATGTATTTCTTTAAAATCCATATGTAGGAGGCTAAAAATAAAATATTATAAAAAATAACCGCGTACTTACCTGCCGTGACTATATCATTAGAAAGGGACAAAAAGGGGATAATCAAGAGGTGGAATAAAAAATCCTTATCCGAGAAGGCATTCCCAAAAGTAGAAAATTGGGCCCAGTGGAATTGATAGCGGGGCCCGAATTCTTT
>CAYPRG010000092.1:0-4636 GCA_964413025.1 uncultured Planctomycetales bacterium | reverse complement strand
CCGGGTATTTGGATTTGATTAAGAGGGTTAACTCTTCATTTATAAGCATGTTAGGCTATATTATAACACTAAGTATTTGTAAATAAATAGAATTTTATCCACTCGACAAAATTCAATCAGTATGCTATAGTATTTATCCAAAAATAAGAAAGGGACAAATGAGAGATTTTCGCAAATTATTCAGGTTTGCCGTGCCATACCGGAGGGAGCTTATCCTTTCCGGCATCTTTATGGGCGTGGTTACGCTCTTTGATGTTTTCCGCTTGAGCGCGATTGTGCCGATTGTGGATAGGGTATTCACCAATAAGCAGATTGTTTTTAATGCCAGCGGTAAATTCCCGGCTTTTGTAGGCGATATTGTGAACTTTTTAAATGGCCTGACCCCTTTAAAGGTGTTATATCTTATCCTTATCGTGATGCCCATAGCTCTTATAATAAGGGGGGTTTTTGAGTTTTTGCAGGCATATATCATGTCAGACGTGGGGCAGAAGGTTATCAGAGATGTGAGAGGTTCAATCTACTCCAAGCTGCAGATTTTATCCTTAGACTATTTTACCCAGAAAAGAAGCGGGGAGTTAATTTCGCGCATCACCAATGATGTAAAACTGATAGAAAATGCCGTATCTTACGCCCTCACCGATTTAGTCTATCAATCTTTTACGATAGTATGTTTTGCGCTGTTGACTTTCCTGATTAATTGGAGGCTGGCCTTGATTTCCATAGTGGTCTTGCCTATGGTGGTAGTCCCGATTGTGGCAGTGGGAAAGGTTTTACGCCGCCTGAGCAAGAGTTCCCAGGAAAAAATGGCGGATATAAATTCTTTATTGGTGGAAACATTTACCGGGGTAAGGATTGTCCGGGCGTTCTGCGCTGAAGACAGGGAATTGGCTAAATTCAGAAAGCAGAACCACGATTACTACCGGATTGCCATGAAATCCATAAAGAGAATGCTTCTGGTGGGTACTGCCACCGAATTAATCGGGGTAGGCATGGCTCTTTTTATCGTATTTTACAGCGGCAGGCAGGTTATAGACGGCGCGCTTTCCTTCGGGGCGTTTACTTTATTTATGGCGGCATTACTTTCCCTGATCAAGCCTTTCAAAAAATTAAGCCAGGTTAATTCTATAATGGAGCAGGCAGTGGCAGCCAGCAGCCGCATATATGAGATTTTAGATGCTTCTCCCAGCGTGAAAGAAAAAAGCGGGGCAGCAGAATTGCCCGGCTTTAAAGACAGTGTTGTTTTTGATAATGTATGGTTTAGTTACTCCGACCTGGATATATTGAAAGGGATAAATCTGGAAGTAAAGAGGGGCCAGGTTTTAGCTATCGTAGGCCCCAGCGGTGTGGGAAAGACTACCCTGGCAGATTTAGTCCCGCGTTTCTATGACCCTAAAAAAGGAAGGGTCCTGATAGACGGGATTGATACCAAAGATGTAACTCTGAAATCCCTGCGTCAGAATATCGGCATGGTTACTCAGGAGACCATACTTTTTAATGACACCATAGGAGCCAATATTCTGTACGGCCGGCCGGGAGCTTCACAGGAGGAGGTAGAGCAAGCGGCAATCCAGGCATATGCCCATGATTTCATAAAAAAGATACCTTTAGGCTATAATGCGGTTATAGGGGACAGGGGCGCTAAACTTTCAGGAGGAGAGCGGCAGAGGATCGCGATAGCGCGAGCCCTTTTAAAGAACCCGCCTATTTTAATCTTAGATGAGGCCACCTCGCAGTTAGATTCCGAATCAGAGCGCCTTGTTCAGCAGGCCTTGGACAGGTTGATTCAGGGCCGCACGGTATTTGTGATCGCGCACAGGCTTTCTACTGTGAGAGGCGCGCACACGATTATTGTGCTGGATAAAGGAAAAATCGTTGAGCAGGGTAACCATAGTTCCCTCCTTAATAATGACGGTTTATACAAAAAGCTTTACCAGATGCAGGAAGCACAAAAATAGTTGCAAGGCAGGGATAATTGTGTTATAATCGCAAAATTACCCTCATTACAAAAAAATAGGTAGGGTCTATTTAACAATTTAACAGGAGGAATAAAAAAGTGCCTTCAGAATTAATCAAACAGCTTTTAGAAGCAGGAGTACATTTTGGGCATCAGACTAAGCGCTGGAATCCCAAGATGAAGAAGTTCATTTTCGGAGAAAGAAGCGGTATTTACATCATTGACCTCGAGAAAACAGAGGAATGTATAAACAAAGCCAGGGATTTTCTGCTCGATATTACCTCAAAAGGCGAAGTTGTGCTTTTTGTGGGGACAAAAAAGCAGGCCCAGGAGGTTATTTTCCAGGAAGCAGCCCGTTGCGGGATGTATTACGTGACTGAGCGCTGGCCGGGAGGCATGCTTACTAATTTTGCCACCATAAAAAAGAGCATAAACCGGCTAAAAGATATAGAGAGAATGAAGGAAGACGGGACTTTTGAGAGCCTTACCAAAAAAGAAGGGGCTCTCTTGGAAAAAGAATTAGCCAAGCTGAAGAAAAACTTCTCCGGCATTGCTTCTATGGAGCGTATGCCAAAAGCGATGTTCGTTGTAGACACCAAGAAGGAAGATACCGCGGTCAAGGAAGCCAGCAGGCTGGGGATATCCATTATAGCCCTTATTGACACTAACTCTGATCCGACTATGATTAAATTCCCTATTCCGGGAAATGACGATGCTACTAAGGCAATACGCATGGTCGCCACTCTTCTTACCGACGCTGTGATAGAAGGCAGAAAGAGATTCTTGTCTTATCTCTCGCAGGATGGAGTAGCTGTTAAAGAGAAAAAAGAAGAAGGGGAACAGCCGGCATTGCTTCCGGAAGAGGAAATGAAGATAAAAGAGATTGAAGAAATAGTGGAGACTACAGAGCCGGTTGATGAAGAAGGAAAGCCGGCAAAAAAAGGGCGTACCACTAAGGCCCAGGATGAAAAAGCAAAAGCCAGAAGAAAGGTATAATTGTAAAAATGGGAATATCTTTGGAATCAATTAAAGAATTAAGGAGAATCAGTTCTGCCAGTGTTTCGGACTGTAAAAAGGCGCTTCAGGAGGCAGAGGGAAACATTGACAAGGCAGTTATAGTTTTGCGTAAAAGGGGATTGGAAATCGCCGCGGGTAAGCAAGACCGCGTTGCTAAAGAAGGCAGGATAGATGCCTATATTCATCAGGGCAGCAAGATCGGCGTTTTGTTGGAAGTCAACTGCGAGACGGATTTTGTGGCCAAAAATACTGATTTCTGCCAGTTTACCAAAGACCTAGCCATGCAGATAGCCGCTTGCAACCCTCAATATTTAAAGAAAGAAGAAATTCCGGAAGAAGTTTTATCCCACGAGAAAAATAAAGAGCTTTTTATAAAAAATAATTGTCTTTTGGAGCAGATTTTTATCAAGGATCCCGGTATCACCATAAAAGATTACCTGGGAGGCTTGGTAGGCAAAATGGGCGAGAATATTGTTATCCGCAGGTTCGTTCGCTATAAAATCGGCATATAATGGGTCATCCTGTTTATAAAAGGGTAGTTGTAAAGTTAAGCGGGGAAGCGCTTCAGGGCAAGCAGCCGCACGGAATAGACCATTCTGTTTTATTTTCTATTGCACGCCAGATAAAAGAAATAAGAAGCCTGAATGTAGATGTGGCGATAGTCTTGGGTGGCGGTAATATCTTCCGCGGCCAGGAGAATACCGGCTTGCGGGGATTGGATATGGATCGTTCCGTAGCCGATTATATGGGAATGTTGGCTACGGTAATAAACGGCCTGGCGCTGCAGGATGCCTTGGAAAAAATAAATATGCCTACCCGGGTGATGACCGCTATCGAGATGCAGAGGATCGCCGAACCGTATATCCGCAGGCGGGCGGTAAGGCATTTGGAAAAAGGCAGGGTAGTGATATTTGTCGCCGGGACCGGCAATCCTTATTTTACCACGGATACCGCGGCAGCGCTTCGGGCAATGGAGATAAATGCGGATGCCATATTAAAGGCCACCAAAGTAGACGGAGTTTATTCCGCCGATCCTTTTAAGGTCAAAAATGCCAAGAAATTCAGCAGTTTAAAATATATCGATGTCTTAAAGAAAGGCCTGAAAGTGATGGATGCCACCGCCATCAGCCTTTGCATGGATAATAAATTACCTATTGTAGTATTCAATTTGAATAAAGAAGGCAATATCAAGCGTGTGGTATTAGGGGAAAAGATAGGCACAATTGTGAAATAGCTTAGGAGGTGTCAGTTATGACTACTAAAGAAGTTCTGCATAATACCGACGAAAAAATGAAAAAGGCTTTAGAGTCCGTAACTAGAGAATTTGCCGAAATAAGGACAGGCCGGGCCAGCCCCACGTTAGTAGAAGGTTTGCACGTGGATTATTACGGGACATTGACTTTATTAAAACAACTGGCTTCTATTTCCGCGCCCGACGCCCACCTGATTGTGATACAGCCATGGGACCCCAAGGCAATAGTCGAGATTGAGAAGGCGATTATGAAATCCAATCTGGGTATAAATCCCTCTAATGACGGTAAAGTAATCCGGCTTGCTATTCCTGCTTTATCCAAAGAGAGGCGCCTGGAATTAGCTAAAGTAGTGCATACCATGTCCGAAGAAGGCAGGGTGTCGCTGCGCACCATAAGGCGCGAGGCAAAAGAG
>CAYPRG010000091.1:0-4924 GCA_964413025.1 uncultured Planctomycetales bacterium | reverse complement strand
CTGTCCCTTAATTTCCTTTTACGCGTATATTTAGTCTGAATATCCTTAAAAACTCCCGCTTTCTCAAGGGAAGTAATGAACTTAAATACATCAGACAGCTGGAAGGCCTGGCCGCGCAGAGATACGGTATCCTTCTCATCTATCCCCAGCATACTGATAGCTATATCCTGAGGAATAGCCTTCTGCAGCTGAAAAATAATCGCCAGCGGGATCTTGCGGCTATAAAGGCAATCTTTAACCACCTCTGTCTGCCTTGACTGGGCTATCAGGTCTTCGGCTTCCACCCCGATTACACCCAAACGCTGGCTAAGCTTGGCAAGATATGACTGCTGTTTATAAAACCTACCCAGGAATATAGCGCAGATAATGCTCAAAAGATAAATCGTACCGGTGCCCATGACAATCAAATCCTTGGTTTTATCCTTAAGCGCCCTTTTTATCTGCAGTTCAGGCAAAACGAAATTCATGCTCTGGCCGCCCTTGTCCGCGCTTAATTGCGACACCGCTATCATTGAGGCGTCCACAGGTATATTCATCTTAGCCAGCCTCTGGAGATCCTTGGCATAGGGGGCAGGCACCAGCTTTACCGGTATATCCATCTCTTTTTCTATTGATGCAGCCAGGCTGTCAACGACGCTGGCGCCGGTAAGAAATATCTTTACCGGTTTTTTATTTACCGCTTCGTTATAAAAAATTATCAGGGATTGCTTTGCCTCGCCTAAAAGTTTCATTAAGCCTACGTCATCTTTAGCGGCAATCGGGTTTGCTCCTACGGGTATACTCCTGGTAAATAACAAGCCCTGCTTCGAAAAAACAATAAAATCGGTGAATGCCGAATCAACGTCCAGGATGGCATATAAATCATTCTGGTCTATATCAGCCGAACAGCTTTTTAATATCCACTGCAGCGATTCATAAGAACTTAAGATTACGTTATCCGCGAAGTATCCGACCTTTTCGACTATATTCGCCTGCCGGCGGAGAGCGTCTATCTGGATTATTCCCAGGATTACCCTGGCATAGCCCATCTCGTCCATGCCCGATAACTTATAAGTAAAAACTATCTCGTCCTTTTTATAGGGGACCACCCTGGCTATATGCAGTTCTATCATCTGGGTGATTTCCTGATTGTCCTGGGAAGGCAGATGCAGGTTTCTTACGGTGACAAAATCGCGGGGAAGGCAGACGTAAATGGCGTGGGGCCTTAATTTTTCCCGGCGGAGGATCTCAATGATTTTATTGGCGACCTGCTCGTCGGTCAAAGAAACAACCGGCTCCACTATGCAGTTAAAGGTACTCTGCTGGTTAGCGCCGGAATCGACCGCGACAATCTTCAGGTACTGTTTATTGATTTCTAGGGCAACGCTAAGATTCATCTTTAACGCACCATCTGGGTTATTTGGAAAGTAGGAAGAAGAATGGACAAGACAATAGTGCCTAAAATCAAGCCCAACACTAAAATCATTACCGGCTCAATAAGCGAAGTGATTAGCGCTATATCAGATTCTATCTGCTGGTCGTATGAATTATGTATTTCTTCCAGGACTTCGCTCAACCTGCCTGATTCTTCGCCGACAGCAATCATCTTGGTAAAAAATTTGGGCAGGCTGGTAAAAGCCTCCATGCTCTTGGATAACGCCTGGCCCGAAGCGACCTCAGAACAAACCTTGTTCAGCTCTTCCCTTAATCTGGGGCTATTGATAGTGGGAATGGAAATCTCCAGGGACTTAAGCGCCGGGACACCGCTCTTAAGCAGTAAACCAAAAGCACGTGAAAAATATGCCAGCTCCTGGTTCGCGGCCAATCTATTTATCACCGGAATGTACGTTTTTACTTTTGTAAGTAAGTTTCCGAAGAAAGAACTCCCTTTCTGGTAGTATAGAATCAGGATAACCGCGGCAACTATCCCCCCGGTAATCCACCAGGTTTTATTGGAAAGCTCACTCATCTTTAAGATGACTTTAGTGATCAGGGGAAGGTCTTTGCCTAACCCTTCAAAGAGCGGCTTAAGCTTAGGGACTACAAAGTTTATCAACACAAAGATACTCGCCACTCCCACGAATAACAGTAAAACAGGATATGCCATGGCAACTTTTATCTTGGTCTTTAAGTTTTCATCCCGCATCAGAAAATCACTTATCTGCTCAAGGGCAAAATCCATTTTACCGCTGGTCTCGCCTGTCTTAATAAGGTTAACATAAAGGGGAGAAAATATTTTCGGGAAGTTGCCCAGCGACTCAGAAAACGCCTTTCCTTCTTTTGTGGAATTATAAATTTCCAGGATAATCTCCTGGAAAGTGAGGTTTTCGGTCTGCTCATAAATAATCCTCAGGCTTGATAATAATTCCACCCGGGCGCGGATGAGAGTAGTCAATTTCTGTGTAAAATTAAAGATTTCCTTCGTAGAGACCTTTCTGCGGGGCCTATTAGTTTTTTTTGTTTTTTGCGCGGGGGCTTCAACAGGAATGGCTTCGTTAAGGGCAACCGGGAATAACCCCTGGGAGGTCAATTTACTTACTGCTTCGTCTTGATTATCTGCCTCAATTTCCCCTTCCAGAATTTGATATAAACCTTTTTTTGCTTTATAGGTAAACTTTGGCATTATTTCTAAAATTGGGGACGTTTCTATTTTTTTCTTAAAACCTCTTGCTTAAAAATAGAAACGTCCCCAATTTAGCCCCCTTGTTTTTTCTCTTTTCAGGATTCCACTATTCTTAGTACTTCTTCGGGAGTAGTCAAGCCCTGCTTTACTCTTTCTATCCCCGAATTAAGAAGGGTCTTAAAACCTAATCCCTGCGCCTTCTTCTTAATCTGAGCGGCCGAGGACTTATTTAAGATTAATTCCTGGATCTCTTCGGTGACCATGAATATTTCATAAATAGCCGACCTGCCTTTATAGCCGATAAATTTGCAATTCTCGCAGCCTTTCCCTTGATAAATCTTGATATCTTTAAAACAATCCGGCAGGATTTCTTTGCTCTTCCTCTCTTCTTTACATACCGGGCAAATATTCCTCACCAGCCTCTGCGAAATGAAAGCATTGACTGAAGAGGCGACCAGATAGGGCTCGATGCCGATATCCAGAAGGCGGGTCGCGCCGCTTGCCGAATCATTGGTATGCAAGGTGGAGAATATAAGGTGCCCGGTCAAGGATGTGCGGATAGCCAGTTCGGCGGTCTCCAAATCTCTGACCTCTCCGACCATCATTATATCCGGGTCGTGGCGCAGGATACTGCGTAAAGCGTTAGCGAAGGTCATCCCGATTTCAGGCTTTACCTGAATCTGTAAAATCCCGGGCAGTTCATATTCAATAGGGTCTTCAATAGTGATAATTTTAATCCCCTCTTTATTCAACTTGCTAAGGCAGGCGTAAAGGGTAGTAGTCTTACCGCTTCCGGTGGGGCCGGTAAGAAAGATAATCCCATGGGGTTTCTGCATCATGATATTCATTTTACTTAGATCATCGGGCGCTAAACCTAAATCATCCAGGTTAAAAAGCAAATGCACCGGCAATATCCTGATTACCACATTCTCTCCGTAAAGAGAAGGAATTATGGAAATTCTTAAATCTATCTGTTTATCCTGCACCTTTATAATGGCACGGCCGTCCTGGGGAAGGCGCTTTTCCACCACGTTCAGGTTAGAAATAATTTTTATACGCGAGACTACTGCCGGATGCAGGTATTTAAGCTGTTCCGGGACACGCATATCATAAAGTACTCCGTCAATGCGGTACCTCACCCGTACGCTGTCACGGTAGGGCTCCATATGTATATCGGTAGTCCGGGAATTCACCGCCTCGGTCAGGATTTGATTGACTAACTTGATTACCGAGGCATCCTGGGCGGATTTTTCCATATCCGCCGCTTCTACTTCTTCAACCTTATGCCGCTGGATTACTGTTTTATCCTGAGTCAAGATTTCATCTACGGTCTCGGCCCCCAAACCATAATAGCGGCGGATCGCGTCGCCTATCTCTTTCTCGGAAGCCAAAACCCTATCTATATCAAAACCCAGATGCAGCTTCAAATCCTCCATCGGCCATACCGCAAGGGGATCGGAAACAGCAATAGTCAAAACATTATTTTTTAAATCAATGGGCATGAATTTATAATGCCAGATGAGCTTTACCGGGACCGCTTTTACAGCTTCGCTGTTTATGGGGACATCTTTTAAACTGCGGTAAAAAACCAGGCATAATTGCTCAGCCAGCGCCTCAAGCAGCTTCTCCTGGGTAATAAACCCTAAGCGCACCAGGGTCTTACCGACGATCTCCCCGCTCTTCTTGGTTTCCTTAAGCGCGGTCTCCAGCTGTTGAGCGGTAATTATGCCTTTTTCAACAAATACTTCGCCTATCTTCATTATTTTTCGTTCTCTTTCTTGATTTGGTCTATGGAACCCTTCATATAAAATTTTTCATCGGGCAGAGCGTCCAGCCTTCCGGAAATAATCTGTTCGCATCCGGCAATCGACTCTTCCAAAGTCACATAGACTCCTTTTACGCCGGTGTACAATTCTGCGGTGAAAAACGGCTGAGTAAGGAAATATTGCAATTTAGCCGCCCGGTCGAAAATAATCCGTTCGTTTTTAGAGAGTTCTTCTTTACCGATGATAGAAACGATACGTTGCAGGTCCTGGTATTTTTGAAAATGCTTCATCATCTCCTGGACCACATCAAAATGCCTTCTCCCGACGACAGAAGGGTCAATAAAACCGCTTGATGACTGCAAAGTATCTACGGCAGGATATATAGCGCGCTGCACATAGTCACGGGAAAGAACCACGGTTGAACCTAAGTGGGAAAAAATAGCCACTACTGCAGGGTCGGTGAGGTCGTCGGCGGGGACATAGATTGCCTCTACCGAAGTGATAGCTGCCCCGACCTGGGACCTGATGCGCTCGTGGAATTCGCTGATTTCGCTCA
>CAYPRG010000090.1:0-4944 GCA_964413025.1 uncultured Planctomycetales bacterium | reverse complement strand
ACGCTTATCCATGCCTTGGATGAATTGGAAAGAGAATACAAAAAGGCAAAGCATGATAAAAAATTTATCCAGCAATTAGATTATTACCTTAAGGAATACGCCGGAAGGCCGACTCCTTTGTACCTGGCCGCCAACCTTGGCAAATATCTTGGGCTAAACAAAGTTTATTTAAAAAGAGAAGACCTCCTGCATACCGGAGCGCATAAAATAAATAATACCCTGGGCCAGATTCTACTTGCCTTGAGGATGAAGAAGAGGCGGATTATCGCCGAGACCGGAGCTGGCCAGCATGGGGTGGCCACCGCTACTGTGGCGGCAATGTTCGGGCTTAGTTGTGATATCTATATGGGAGAGGAAGATATTGAAAGGCAGAAACTGAATGTCTTTCGGATGGAGCTTTTGGGCGCGCGGGTAATCCCGGTTAAAAGCGGCTCAAAGACTTTGAAAGACGCCATGACCGAAGCGCTGCGCGATTGGGTGACTAACGTGCGCACTACGCATTATATTATAGGCAGCGTTGCCGGGCCTCATCCTTATCCTGCGATGGTCAGGGATTTCCAAGCGGTAATCGGGAAAGAGGCAAGGCAGCAGATTATTAAAAAAGAAAAGAAACTCCCCGATTATTTAGTTGCTTGCGTTGGCGGTGGGAGTAATTCCATGGGGTTGTTCTATCCTTTCTTTAATGATAAAAAAGTAAAATTCATAGGAGTTGAAGCAGCGGGTTTAGGGCTTACCTCAGGTAAGCACGCGGCTACGCTTGTAGGCGGAGGCATCGGCGTACTGCATGGTTCGAAATCCGGCCTCTTGGAAGATAAATTCGGCCAGGTTAAGATCGCCCATTCAATAGCTGCCGGGTTGGATTACCCCGGAGTAGGCCCGGAGCATGCTTATTATAAAAAAATAGGCAGGGCAAGTTATGTGGCGGTTACTGATAATGAAGCGCTAGAAGGATTTAAACTGCTTTCTGAAACAGAAGGCATTATCCCCGCCTTGGAACCGGCGCACGCGATATTTTATCTGACCAAATTAAAAAATAAGATCAGCAGGAATTCTATTGTCATTGTCTGCCTGTCGGGCAGAGGCGATAAAGACACATACGCAGTGGCAAAGAGGTTAAAATTATGAACAGGATTGATAAAAAATTCAAGGAACTAAAAAATAAAAATAAAAAAGGCTTTATCGCCTTTATTACCGCAGGTTACCCTAACTTGGGCGTAACCGAAAAATTAATCCTGGAATTCGCTAAAACCGGCGTAGACATCGTAGAATTAGGCGTTCCTTTTTCTGACCCTATGGCTGACGGCCCGATAATACAGGAGGCATCACAGGCTGCGCTTAAGAAGAATGTACAGCTGGTTGATATTTTGAGCTTGGTGAAGAAAGCGCGTAAGAAGACGGAAATTCCCATATGCCTTATGACCTATTACAACCCCATATTCTGTTTCGGCGAAGAAAAATTCGTGAAAGACGCGGTCAGTTGCGGAGTGGACGGCGTAATCATTCCCGACCTTCCTCCTGAAGAAGGCAGGACGCTTATAAAGGCGGCGAACAAGCATGGGCTAGAGGTAATATGTTTCATTGCCCCGACTACTTCGCCTGAGCGCATAAAGTATATATCAAGCGTGTCAAAAGGTTTCATCTATTATGTTTCCCTGACCGGGGTCACCGGGCCGCGCCAGTCGCTGCCTGCGGACGTGATTAACAATCTGAAAGTAATCAAGAAGATTACCGGGAAGAATATCTGCGTGGGGTTTGGGGTTTCCAGCTCCCGGCAGGTGAAGCAGCTTAAGAAAGCAGCTGATGGCGTAATTGTGGGAAGCGCTATCGTCAAAAAAATCAAAGAAAACCTGCAGAAAAAAAATCTTGTTGAAATTGTAGCTAAATTCGCCGCCAGCTTAAACCATGTATAAAAAAATACGCCTTGATAACGGCCTGAGGATTATTGCCCATCATATGCCCCATATGCAGTCTTTGGCTTTGGGCATCTGGATAAATATCGGCGGCAGGTATGAGTCTTCGGCGAATAAGGGTATCTCTCATTTTCTGGAGCATATGCTTTTTAAAGGGAGCAAAAAATATTCCTGCCGTAAGATCAAAGAATCAATCGAAGGAATAGGCGGCTCTCTTAATGGTTTTACCGCGGAAGAATTGACCTGTTATCTGGTAAAAATACCGGCCAATCGTCTGGAGCCAGCGCTTAGTGTCTTATCGGATATGGTTCGAAATCCGGCATTGCCCGGAGTTGAGATTAAAAAAGAGAAGCCGGTAATATTAGAAGAGATAAAGATGTATAAAGACCTTCCGCAGAGCTACGTCCATGAGCTGTTGGATGAGCTTCTCTGGCCTAAGCAGGCATTGGGCGCGCCGATAATAGGCTCGGTTAATTCGGTCAAGCATATTACAAAGGCGGATCTGTGTTCTTTTAAGGAAAAATATTATACCGCGCCTAATATTATAGTCAGCGCTGCGGGATTTTTGGATTATGATAAGCTGGTGAAAAACGTGACAAAGGCTTTTTCTTCCCTGGATAGTAATCAGGGGAAGAATGTGTTTATCAAGGCTAAGGAGGGACAGGCAGCCCCGCAGCTTAAGGTGCTGGATAAGGATACTGAGCAAACGCATTTGGCTTTGGGCTTCCACGGCTTCAAGCGGAACCATCCTTTAAAGCATGCTTTAGGCATACTGAATATAATATTGGGCGCTAATATGTCCAGCCGCTTATTCAATGAATTAAGGGAGAAGAGGGGGTTGGCTTATGAGATCGGTACCCATGTCAAGCGCCTTGATGATACCGGCTCTTTTGTGGTGCACGCCGGGATTGATAACCGTAAAGTGCTTGAGGCGATACGGCTGATTTTAAAAGAGCTCAAAAAGATTAAGCAACAGCTGGTCAGCCAGGGTGAGTTTTCACGGGCAAAGGAATTTTACTCCGGGCAGCTTAAGCTGGCGTTGGAGGATACCCTGGACCATATGCTTTGGATAGGGGAAACTACCTCTACCCTGGATAAGATTTATACCCTCCCGGAGATAATCGCAGAAGTCAGGAAGATCAAAAGAGAAGACCTCATGCTGGTAGCGCGGAGTATCTTCAAAGAAGAAAATCTAAACCTGGCATTAATCGGGCCGCTCAAAAATATAGAACGGGATATTCGTAAGGAGTTAAAAGCAAGTTAAGATGGAAGATGTATTCTTTTTCCCTGTGACAGTGATTTTATTGCTGGTTTTGGCAACGGCATCTTTCTTGTTTGCCTTGGCAGAGACTTCAATAATCGGTTTAAGCAGAATCCGCCTGCGCCATATGCTCTCGCGGGGGATTAAGCGGGCCCAGAGCGTCCAGCGATTGATCGTTAAATTGGATAAATTTATCGCCGCTATCTTAGTAGGAAATAACTTTGTTAATATCGCCATATCCGCGATTATTACCAGCATCCTTGTTTTTGCTATTGGGCATGAATGGGGCGTAGTTTTGGCCACACTGATAAGCGCTACCCTGATCATCGTTTTTTGCGAGATAACCCCCAAGATTATAGCCATAAAACACACTGAGAGAGTAGCGTTGTTTATTGCTCCGATAATGGAGGTATTTATCAAGATTTTTAGTCCCCTTGTTGTAGGCTTTATCGCGGCGAGCAACCTGATTATAAAGATTTTAAGGATAGAGGCAACGAAAAGATCCCCTTTGATTACAGAAGAAGAATTACGTTTGATGATAGAAATAGGCAAGGAAGAAGGATTTGTCAGCGATGAAGAAGGAAAAATGCTGCACCGCATCTTTGAATTCGGCGACATCAAGGTAAGCGACGTGATGATACCGAAAGAAAAAATGGTGGCGGTGAGTATAAATACAAATTCAGATGAGTTGCTGGATATCTTCGTAGAAAAAGGCCATGCCCGGCTTCCGGTTTACCAGGGCTCATTGGAGAAAATTGTCGGGATAGTCTATGCCCATGACCTGCTTTATATCCTCAGGGACAAGGGGTTGTTTTTATTGCAGGATTTAATACACGAAGCCTATTATGTCCCCGCGGAAGCCAAGGTGAATGAAGTCTTAAGAAAATTCCAGGTTGATAAAGTCCAGATCGCGATTGTAGTGGATGAGCATAAAAAAACCATCGGCCTGGTGACCTTGGAGGACCTGGTTGAAGAGATAGTCGGGGAAATAGAAGAGAAACATTTTAATCATTCTACTGATAAAAATTAATCTTTAACAGCAATATTGACATTGGGATTTTGGTATGATAATATAAATCAAGTAGACTTAAATATTTAGGCTATTAAAAAGGAGGAAGGAAATGGCGGAAACTGGATATTGCGTAAAATGTAAAGGAAAGAAAGACATGAAGGACGAGCAGAAGGTTACCATGAAAAATGGCCGTGCAGCCATGAAGGGTAAGTGCCCTGATTGCGGCACCGGTATGTACAAGATTTTAGGAAAAAAATAGTAATTTAAGGAGGCACAGTAAATAGATACAAAGAAAATAGCGCTGAGTATTGCGGCGGTTGCTAGGTCCAAAAAAGCCCAGAAAGTCATTGTCTTGGATATGCGGGGCCTCTCCGGCCTTTGCGATTATTTTGTTATCGCAAGCGGTACTTCTCTGAGGCAGGTAAACGCGATTGCCCAGGCAATTGAAGAAGACTTAAGCAAGAACAGGATAAAGTCTCTCTCGAAGGTTTCGCCTAACGATGAGTCAGGATGGGTAGCCCTGGACTGCGGAGGCGTTGTAGCACACGTGTTCTATAAACCGATGAGAGAGTTTTATTCTTTAGAACGTTTATGGAGCGACGCGAAAAGGGTAAGGATCCCCAGAGAAGCGAAGAAATAGCTTAATATTTATTTTCCTCGAGTATTCCCTCCCCCCTAACTAATATGAAAAAGAATATCCAGGAAGCGTTGGTATCGATAATAAAGGAATCGTTAAAAGAGTTAAATTTTAATGATATCCC
>CAYPRG010000089.1:0-4973 GCA_964413025.1 uncultured Planctomycetales bacterium | reverse complement strand
ATAACTCCAGGCGTTCTGTGGTAATCTCTCCGATAATCCTGACCGCAAGGCCCGGGCCGGGAAAAGGCTGACGGCCGATGATAACATCAGGAAGCCCCAAATCTCTGCCAATCTGACGGACTTCATCTTTAAATAAGTCTCTCAGGGGCTCAATAAGCTTTAATTTCATATGCGCAGGTAAGCCGCCCACATTATGGTGGCTCTTGATACGCCTGCTAGGCGCCCCGCTTGGGGATATCGATTCAATCACATCGGGATATAATGTGCCTTGCCCTAAGAACTTTACCCCTTTTACTTTCTTGGCCTCTTCTTCAAAAACATGAACAAATTCCTCTCCGATAATTTTTCTCTTCTGCTCAGGATCGGTCACCCCTTTTAAGCGGGCCAAAAACCTTTTACTCCTGTCTACATAATCCAGGTTAAGATGGTAGATAGCGCGGAATACCTTCTTTATCTGCTCCGGCTCATCCCTGCGCAGAAGCCCGTTATCAATGAAAATACACCTTAAATTCCTGCCTATGGCTTTGTGAACCAGTAACGCGGCCACCGAAGAATCCACCCCGCCGCTTAAACCCAAAACCACCTTGTCTTTGCCGACTGCCTTCTTTATGTTTTCAATGGACTCTTTGATAAAAGACTGCATGGTCCAACGGCTAAGGCATCCGCAAATTTTAAATAAAAAGTTAGCCAGGATTTGGCTGCCTTTTTCGGTATGAGTAACCTCGGGATGGAATTGCACTCCGTATATTTTTCTTTTTTTATTGGAAATCGCCGCCATAGGGACATTCAGGGTGTGCGCGCTGACTATAAAACCAGGAGGTAATTTTGAAACAAAATCGCCGTGGCTGGCCCAACAGGTAAAATTCCCCGGCACATGGCTGAACAAATCGCGGTTATCGTCAACGAATAATTCTATCTTGCCGTATTCACGCTCTTTAGTATGCTTGACTTTGCCTTCCGACATTTCAGCAATAACCTGCATGCCGTAACATATGCCCAATATCGGGATGCCTAGTTTAAATATCCCTTTATCGGGATAAGGGCTCTTTTTATCTGTCACTGACGCGGGCCCTCCGGAAAGTATCAATCCCTTGGGAGCCAAAGCCGCGATTTCTTTCGCCGGAGTATTATAAGGTATAATTTTAGAAAACACTTTGTTTTCCCTTACCCGCCTGGCGATTAACTGAGTGTATTGCGAACCGAAGTCTAAAATAAGTACTGTTTGTCTGGTCATTTTCCCATTCCTACTCTTTGTCCAACCTGGAAGATTTTTCCTTCCGTCTGTATGGATGGCGCGATAATGATCTCCACATCGTGCATCTCTTTCATATTTGACGCCCCTAACGAACCCATGGAAGTCTTCAGCGCCCCCATCAAATTCTGCGAGCCGTCATCAACCTTAGCCGGCCCGACTAAAATCTCTTTTAAAGAACCGGTAGTGCCCACATATATACGCGTGCCCCTGGGAAGATTTACATGCGATGTAGCCATACCCCAATGATAACCCCTGCCCGGAGCTTCTTTGGCACGGGCGAAACTCGAACCGATCATCACTGCGTCCGCCCCGCAGGCGAATGCCTTGCAGATATCTCCGCCGCGGTTCATTCCTCCATCAGTGATTATAGGAACATACCTACCTGTCCTCTTGTAATAAAAATCCCTGGCGCCTGCGGCATCTACGGTCGCGGTCACCTGCGGAACGCCTATACCCAATACTCCGCGGGTAGTGCAGGCAGCTCCCGGGCCTACTCCGATTAATAACCCGGCTGCCCCTGTTTCCATAAGCTCTACTGTAGTCTCGTAGGTCACGCAATTTCCCAGGATTACCGGAATCTTCACTGATTTACAAAATTTATAGAGGTCTAAAACTTGGTATTCCTTAGCAATATGTTTTCTGGTAGTAACCGTAGACTGCACCACAAACATATCCGCGCCGGCAGCAATTGCTAATTTTACAAATTTTTCCGCGTGGGCGGGAATACAACTTACTACCACGGTGCCTTTTTTTCTCTTAATCTCTTCGATTCTTTTTGTAACGAGTTTTTCTTTGACCGGCTTGGTGTATATGGACTGGGTCAACTCTGTGGCTTTTGCCGGAGAAGCCTTGGCTATCTGCTCTAAGACTGAATCGGGATTCTCATAGCGGGTCTGCACTCCGTCAAGGTTTAATACCGCGATACCGCCTATATTAGACATTTCTACCGCGAATTTGACATCAACTACACCATCCATTGCCGCGGCCAGAATAGGAATCTTGAATTTTTTCCCGGCTATTTCAAAACTAGTATCCACTTCATTGGGATTTACCGTTTGTGTCCCGGGGACAAGGGCGATTTCATCAAAACCATAACATCTGCGGGCTCGTTTGCCTATACCTATCCACTCTGCCATTTTAAATCTCCTTACTTGTTATTTTCCAATGGGTTAAGTATTTTTGACATATTTTATATGAGGTATCATGAAAGGATAGTGAATTTTACTATAAGATTGAAGGGTTGTCAACGATTATTTTAATTAAAAGGGGACGGTTCTCAAAGAGAACCGTCCCCTTTTTTGTCAACTACGGACTATTTTAATACATTCCGCCCATACCACCCATTCCGCCTCCCGGAGGCATTGGGGGCATCTTGTCATCTTTTTCGGGCTTGTCAGCTATGATTGTCTCGGTAGTCAATAACAAAGCTGCTATGCTGGAAGCATTCTGTAATGCCGAACGGGTCACCTTTGTAGGATCGATTACACCCGCCTCAAGCATATCCACATAAGCATCCTGATTTACATCATAACCGATATTTGTTTTTTCCAGTTTGATGCGCTGCACAACCACTGAGCCTTCTAAGCCAGCGTTTTGCACGATCTGCCTTAACGGCTCTTCGATCGCGCGCTTGATAATACTTACGCCGATCTTCTCATCGCCTTCAAGCTTTAGTTTGTCTAAGGCCTGAATGGTACGGATGAACGCGACACCGCCGCCCGGAACAATACCTTCCTGGGAAGCCGCGCGGGTAGCATGCAAAGCATCTTCTACTCTCGCCTTCTTCTCTTTCATTTCTGTTTCTGTGGCAGCGCCTACGTTGATTACCGCGACGCCTCCGGCAAGTTTAGCTAAACGCTCCTGAAGTTTCTCTTTATCATAATCTGAATCAGTATCTTCAACTTGTTTTTTTATCTGGGCGATCCTGGCATTGATTGCCGGGGTCTTGCCTGCGCCTTCAACGATAGTGGTGTTCTCTTTGTCTACCTTTACTCTTTTAGCGCGTCCTAAATCCTCGATATCAATATTCTCTAACTTCAGGCCTAAATCTTCGGTTATAGCTTTACCGCCGGTGAGAATCGCGATATCTTCAAGCATGGCCTTACGCCTGTCCCCGTAACCGGGAGCTTTGACCGCGCAAGCCACGAATGTCCCGCGGATCTTGTTTACTACTAACGTAGCTAAAGCTTCACCCTCAACCTCTTCAGCAATAATCAGAAGCGGTTTTCCTACGCGGGCTATCTTCTCTAATAAAGGTAAGATATCCTTGATGGAAGAAATCTTTTTCTCGTAGATAAGTATGTAAGCATCCTCTAAAAAGACTTCCATTCTTTCCGCGTCGGTAACAAAATAGGGCGAAAGATAACCCTGGTCAAACTGCATACCCTCTACAACATCAAGAGTGGTTGCGGTTGATTTTGCTTCCTCTACGGTGATTACCCCGTCCTTACCGACCTTATCCATAGCTTCAGCTATCAACTCGCCGATAGCTGTATCGGAATTTGCCGCGATTGAAGCAACTTGGGCTACTTCTTTCTTATCTTTGATAGGAGTGGAAAGTTTCCCTAGCTCCTCAACTATTTTCTCTACCGCTTTCTCGATCCCGCGCTTTAATGCCATGGGATTTGCTCCTGCGGTAACATTCTTCAGGCCTTCGCGGTAAATTGCTTCAGCTAAAATTGTAGCTGTGGTGGTACCGTCTCCGGCTATATCTGAAGTTTTTTCGGCTACTTCTTTTATCATCTGGGCGCCCATATTTTCAAAAGGGTCCTCAAGGTCAATCTCTTTTGCTACTGTCACGCCATCCTTGGTGATTGTGGGAGAACCGAATTTCTTATCGATTACCACGTTGCGCCCCTTTGGGCCCAAGGTCACCTTGACCGCGGCAGATAACTGCTCAGCGCCGCTTAAGATCTTCCGGCGTGCATCATCACTGTATAACAATTGCTTTGCCATAACTCCTCCTTATCCTTCCTTTATTTGATAATTGCTAAAATATCTTCTTCGCGCATAATCAATAATTCTTCGCCTTCTTTGGTGGTGATCTCATTACCGGAATATTTCCCGTATAATACCTTATCGCCGACCTTGACCTCTAATGCCTGCAGGCTGCCGTTCTCTAATACCTTGCCTTTACCGACAGCTACGATTTTTCCCTCTTGAGGTTTCTCTTTGGCTGTGTCCGGTAATACTATGCCGCCCTTAGACTTTGCTTCTGCCTCTAACGGCTGAACAACTACCCTGTCCCCTAACGGTTTGATCTCCATCTGCTACACCTCCTTAACTAATTGTTGGGTTTGTTTAGCACTCCCCTTTTCAGAGTGCTAATTATAGAATAAAAAAAAATCTTGTCAAGTTTTTTTTATTTTATTTAAGAAAACGCTTGCCGATTTCCCTGTTTTACTCTTGAATATAGCCTAAAAATATGCCACACTTTTAGTAAGCGTTTACTCATTGGCTTGGGCCCGATGACACAAGTTCAGAGGGCCCGGCTCGTGCAAAAAGTCCCGGATGGCCGGGATTTTTTGTTTTATACCTATTTTTTACAGACCGGGCAGATCCAGCTGGGATGGGTCTTGGCAGGGTGCACATCAGTAGCATCAGGCGTATACTTATGGTACCACTGGCACTCTAATTCATAAGCAGGCCTGGGGCCTGGCGTATACTCTATATATACCTTATAAAATCCTTTTTTCGACTCATCCTCAAAACCTTCCTC
>CAYPRG010000088.1:0-4977 GCA_964413025.1 uncultured Planctomycetales bacterium | reverse complement strand
GCGGCCATAGCAAACAACTCTTTACCTTCCCGGGCCAGGAGCGCTTTATTGGCGGTGACCACGTTCTTGCCCTTCTTTAGCGCTTCAATGATAAATTCCTTTGCCGGATGGATACCGCCCATCAATTCTACCACTATATCTATCTGAGGGTCGTTGATTACTTCCGCGGCATTGCGGGTAAGCAGGTTTTTATCAACGATAACATTCCTCTTAGAGAGGATATCCTTATCGCAGATTTTTTTGATTTCTATTTCCAGGCCTATCTTCTCGCTCAATAAAGATTTCTTATCGCGCAGGATCTTAGCTACCCCTGAGCCGACATTACCGAATCCTATTATGCCAATATTTACTTTCTTCATATTAAGGCCCCTTTTTAATATAATAATCCACGGTCTGGCTGATAATACCCGCGTGTTTTTCATCTATAGCCAAAAATTCCAGCCTGGTATCGTAAATCAGATTTTTAGCTACTTCACGCGAATCCAAAACTTTACCGATAATCATAATCGGATGAGGGTCAAAAGGCAATCTAATCTCTAAAGTAAGCTTTACCCCCGATTCAAATTTCTTGTTTGTAGTAAGATACATCCCTCCCATACTGATGTTCTTTGTCTGGGTGATATCCACATTATCATTTTCTTCAAACATGCGGTAACGCACTACAAAACGGCCATTCGCCCGGGGATGTTTGCGTCTTTCTTCTCCTCCATATCCCATTCTACGCCTCCCTCATATACTGATACCAATACTAAAATAAGTCGGGGAGGTGGGACTTGAACCCACGGCCTTTTGAACCCCATTCAAACGCGCTAGCCAAACTGCGCTACTCCCCGATTTGCAATCTATTACTCCTCTTTTTTCTTGCGGGTCATTAAATCCCTGACTGCCCGAAGAGGAGATTTATTTTTATAAAGAACAAGATAAATTTCCCTGGTTATAGGCATATCAACTTTGTATTTCAGGCTTAAGGCATAGGCAGATTTTGCGGTAGGAACCCCTTCTGCCACCATCTGCATATGGGCTTTTATTTCTTTCAAAGATTTGCCCCTGCCGATCTGCTCTCCGACAAACCTGTTGCGGCTGTGCGGGCTGATACAGGTAGTCACTAAATCGCCTAAACCGCTTATCCCGCTAAAGGTGCCGGCTTTAGCGCCCATTGCTACGCCCAGCCTGGAGATTTCAGCCAACCCCCGGGTTAAAATCGCGGCCTTGGTGTTGGCGCCAAACCCTAAGCCATCGGAAATACCGCAGGCAATAGCAATGATATTTTTGAGGCTGCCTCCCAATTCCACTCCGGAGACATCCGCGTTGGTGTAAATCCTGAACTTTTCGGTCATGAAAATATTCTGCAGGTACTTCCTCAGTTTGACATCACGCGAAGCAATCACCGCGGCAGTAGGTATACCGCAGGCGACTTCCTTGGCGATAGTCGGCCCGGAAAGCACTGCTAATTTTATCCTGCCTAATTCATCGCAGATAACGCCGAACATACTCTGCAGAGTGCCTATTTCTATGCCTTTGGTCACGCTAAGATATATCGTGCTCTTAGAATAACCAATGTTTTTAATCTTCTTTAAAACTTTACGCAAATATTGCGAAGGAACAGCCAGGATAATCAAATCTTTTTCCTGCACAGCCTGCCTTAAATCATGGATAATCTCTATTCCTTCGGGAATCCTGATATTCGGCAGGAATTTTGTATTTATCCTGCTTTTGTTCAGATAAGCGGAATAATCCGGAAACGCACCCCACAAGCTGACATTAAAACCCTTGCGGCAAAGTAATATTGCCAGCGTAGTCCCCCATCCGCCGTCCCCAATAACACTAATATTTATTTTTTTAGCTTTAAAGCTCATTATTCACGAATTTAATCTTCGGATAGATATGGGTCAGGTCCTTCTCTTCCCTGATAATAAACTGGACTCCCACGTTAAAGGTCCCGTCCTGCTGCGGCTCTATCCTGGCTACCTTGCCGATTATGCCGTTTTGATAAATCAGGCTTCTCCTGTCTAGCTCTTCACAGATATTCAAAGTAGCCCTGTCAAAAGAAAGCCATAAGATATCGTCCGGCTTGACATCCTCTTTGATATTGCACAATAAACCGGCCTGGCTTACATCCGAAGTGTAACCGGCAAGCAGTTTATCCAGGACTTCTTTCCTGCATACCTTAAACATTATAGGCGTGACATGATCCAACCTGGCAAATTCCCTGCGATCTAACCCGTTAAAATTATTTTCCATTTTTTACAGTTTCCTTTGTGTCCTTAGATGAAATCCCTTTTAATGCGGCTGGATTGGGTTTATTAGTCCTTAGCTTCGCCAAATCCCAGGCATAATCGTAAATATGCAAACCCTTGCTCACCGCGATAATTTCCCCGTCGCCGACTCCGATCTCCTCCGCCATATACTGCTTGACCAACTGCAGCCCTCCCAGGTTAGAAGGAAAACCTCCCCACAAATCCCAGGAGCGGAAATATAAAATAAAATGTAGTTTGCCGTAACGCACCCTGGTATCTATAAGCCTCAGGCAGGGCGGGTCAACCAACTTTATATCCGAGGGCATGCCGATCTCCATTATCGCCTGGTTAGTGCCGGAACCTTGTTCTTTGTAAATCTTGATAACTTCCTCTATCTGGTTCACATTTAAAGGCATCTCTTTGGACATTTCTTTGCCGTCTACGTTCTGCTTGATTTTTACCCTGGGGTCAACCAGCCTCTCCCCATAAGTATAATCCTCTGTTTCGGTCTTAGCGCCGGTTAACAGGTAACTCAAATAACCCTGTATGTAATCCATATCCGTGGGCGCGGGGATACTCATCCCCTCCGGGATTATCGGTATGATCTGATGCGAAGGCTTCTTTACTTTTACTGCCGCGAAATCAAACTCCAGGCGCTTCTGGCCTTCATAGCTGCCCCTGGTAATGGTATAGACGTGCCCTTTTTCCAGGATATTGCACAAACACTGGAACCAGGCATCATCCAAATCAAAGGCGTCTATAAAAACCGGCTTTAAAAATTCTTCATTCATAACTTTATCCTTTTATCTTTCCGTAGCTTTCTTCTTCGCGGTCTTGGCGAACAACCTGAAATTCTCCACGATTTCGCGGATGGGCATATTCTTGCTGATATAGCCGGAACAACCCAGCTCTTTTGATTTATTAATCAGTTTCTCGTCATAACCAAAACCCGTAATCATAATCACAATCTGCTCGGGCTTAACGGCCCTTATCTTTTCCAGGGTCTCAATACCGCTGATGCCGGAAAGTTTTATATCCAGAAGGACTATGTGAAAATCTTCCTTGCTGATTACCTCTACCGCCTCTTCGCCGCTTGAGACGCATTTAACGGCGTACCTTTCTTTCTTAAGCAACTCGGTAAGCAATTCCCCTACCTGGACTTCGTCATCAACCACTAAAACTTTATTGGGCACTGCCGCCCCCTTTTTCCGACTTGGCAAAAGGTAATCTTATAATAAAAGTAGTGCCTTTATTAACCTGGGTTTCTATGTCTACCGTGCCGTTATGGCTCTTGATAATATTGTAACAGATTGATAACCCCAGGCCGGTGCCTTCTTTCTTGGTGGAAAAAAACGGCATAAATAAATTCTTAAGGCTCTGCTGAGGGATACCGCAGCCGGTATCGCTTATGGTGACCTGGGCGTAATTACCCTGGTAATTACTTGTTTTTATGATCAACTTTCCTCCGCCTGACATTGACTGGTAGGCATTAACAAATAAATTTACAAAAACTTCCTGCAATTGGTTCAAGTCCCCCTTGATAAGAGGAAGGTCTTTTAAAAGGCCTTTTTCTATATCTATCTTGGCAGAGGTCAGTTTCTGGTACGACAGAAGCGGGAGCACGTTTTCAATGACATCATTGATATTTATCGGCTCAAGCCTTAAGGGCGCCTGGCGGGAAAACTTAAGCATGCGGTCAACCAGTTTCCTGATCCTGTCTGCCTGCTGGCTCATTACCTCCAGGCTCTCTCTTACTTTAACCGCCAGCTTTTTCTGCCCCAGCAGGACTTCCAATCTCCCGGATATGACAAATAAGGGATTATTGACTTCATGGGCCATGCCCGCTGCTAATTGGCCGATAGCGGCTAACTTTTCCGACTGGAATATCTGGTATTCCATTTTCTTTCTTTCGGTAACATCCTTGGCCATGAATATATACCCGGTGGTCTTTCCCTCGGTATCCAGGAATTTGCTGGCGGTCAAAATAACCGGGAAGCTCTGGCCGTCCTTTTTTACCAGGGTTGTTTCCAATTCAAACTCTCCGGACTTCTTTACCTGCTCTAAAATAGAAGGCAGGTCTGAATTCGCGCTATCCTTGGCATGCAATATGCCGGCGTGTTTAAAAATGATATCGTTCTTTTTCCAGCCAAACAACATCTCCGAACCCATCCCGTAATAAGTAATATTCCCATCCAGGTTAATCACGTATAAAGCATATTCTTTTATGCTGGTAAAAATATTCTTCAGCGTGTCATCTATTTTCCTGAGCGGCAGCTCTCTTTCTTTGAGCGCGGTAATATCATTGCCTATGAATAGGATCCCTTCCACTGTCCCGGATTCTCCTACTATCGGAGTAATACTCCAGGAGATAAACCGTTCAGTATTACTCGCGTCAACAATGACCCCTTCAAAATTATTAGACCTCTTGTAGGTTATGGAATCATCAAAGACCGCCTTAAACATCTGCTGCTTGATGGCGGTATCAATATCATGGTAGAGCACATGCAGCCAATGCTTGCCGACAATATCCTCTTTGGCCTTTCCGGCAATATCGGCTACCTTTTTGTTACAGACAGCTACATTCCCATTGGTGTTCAAATACAGGAAGACTATATTGGCATCGTCGACCAGTTTGGAAAGAAGCTTTTCTGTCTCTTTTGTAAATAATGGGTTCATGCTAAGCGCTCCCTTTTGGGGTTCGATTAATCACAGAGCGGGTGATCGGAATCGAACCGACATA
>CAYPRG010000087.1:0-5008 GCA_964413025.1 uncultured Planctomycetales bacterium | reverse complement strand
CAATTGGGACTCGACAAAATAAAAGCTTGACAAAGAATTTTTCTGTGTTACTATTCTTATAAATGTAACATTGCTAGAGGGAGAAAACTGTGCCATCCTTAGTCAGGTTTGGAGTTTCGCTGGAAAATGACCTGCTGCGTAAATTTGACCTGCTTTTAAAAGGCAGGAATTATACTAACCGTTCCGAGGCAATCAGGGATCTGATCCGCCAGGAACTGGTGAAAAAGCAGTGGCAGGAAAATAAGGAGATCGCGGGAACCATTACTATGATCTATGACCACCACAAGCGGGAGGTAGTGAATAAGCTGATGGATATTCAGCACGGCTTCGGTGGCATTATCATTTCCACTCAGCACATCCATCTGGACCATCATAATTGCCTTGAGATAATAGCGGTAAAGGGCAGGCCTAAGGATGCCGAGGAGCTTGCCGATACGCTTAAGGCGGTCAGATGGGTAAAGCATGCTACCTTGAGCATGTCAAGCACAGGCAGGGAAATTTAAGGAGATTATTTTTTTTAACATATCGTAGCACGAAAATAAAAAAAGTACTATATTGATAGTACCACAAAAGAGGAGGCATGCTCATGGCAAGGAAGAGTCTGGTTTTACTTATCGCATGCGGAGCATTTTTGTTCAACGCTCCGGTTTTCGCCGAAGATATTTCGTTGAAAGAAGAGCTGGCGCAATTAAAGGCGCGCATGGAAACGCTGGAGAAGAAAGTAGCGCAGCAGGATACCTATATAAGTAATCAGGATAAGACCGTGCAGACGCAGCAGAAAATGATTACCGAATACGAGTCAAAGTTGTCCGAATTTGAAGTAAAACTTCACCGCGTTCCCGGCGCTCCTATGCAGCTTATGGAAGGGCTTGAATTAGGCGCAGGCGCGACTATGATTATTCAGGGAGCCAACAATATTAATAACGCCGCCTCGGATGTCCAGAAGAAGAAATCTCAGGCCAATGGTTCATATTCGGCCGATATAACTTTAGGCAAGGAATTTAAGGAAGTAAACGGCAGGGCGTTTTTACACCTTGAGGGCGGCCAGGGCGCCGGCATTGAGGATGCCTTAACACTTTATAGCAATGTCAACCGTGATTCGGATGACCATGAAAATATCAGGGTAACCGAACTTTGGTATGAGCAGGGATTATTTAAAGACAGGGTAGCGGTTACCTTTGGTAAGCTTGACCCCAGCGCCTATTTTGATCAAAACGAAGTTGCCAATGACGAAACTACCCAGTTTCTGGGCAGGATTTTCCGCAACAGCCCGGCAATCGAATTCCCGGATAATAACGCCGGTATCCGCCTTGGCTTTATGCCGAAAGAATGGCTGGAATTAGGTTATGGCGTATTTAACGGCAAAAGCAGCTGGGATAAAATCGGGGATAACCTTTTTAACGTCGGACAGCTGCATTTTAAGGCCAATTTCTTTAACCTGGCCGGGAATTACCGTTTCTACGGCTGGAATAGCAATGCTGAACATACCGAGTGGCTGAATACAGAGAAGAATAAAGAAGCCGCATACGGGTTTGGCCTGAGCTTTGACCAGAAAGTCAATGATGTCGTTACTGCTTTTTGCCGTTATGGCTGGCAGAGCCCGGAAGTTTATAATCCTGAAATCACCGCTACAGGAGGCCTGAATTATTCCCTGGAGCAGTCTTGGAGCACGGGCCTGCAGGTTGAAGGTAAGCCTTGGGGCAGAGAGAACGATGTTTTAGCTTTTGCAGCCGGGCAGGTGTTCCCGTCCAATGACTACAAAAGAGCCGGCGAAGCTCTAGATCCGGCGCGCAGAGCTAAAGCTGAAGGGCATCTTGAAGCCTATTATAAGATATACGTAAACAAATATTTATCTTTAAGCCCTGATTTTCAGTATATCTGGAATCCTTTTGGCAAGGATGTGGCAGATGATACAGGCGGAATTTTTATCGGTGGCATGAGGGCGCAGGTAGATTTCTAAAAGGAGGAGAGTTATGCATATACCCGACGGTTATTTAGGCCCGGCGACAAGCGGTATAATGTACGCAGTGATGTTGCCGATATGGGCGATAGCTTCAAAGGTTGTTAAAAAGACGCTTAAGGCCAAACAAGTTCCTTTATTGGCAATAGGCGCGGCGTTTAGTTTTGTAATCATGATGTTTAATGTCCCTATCCCCGGAGGGACTACCGGGCATGCGGTGGGAGCCGTATTGGTAGCGATACTGCTTGGCCCCTGGGCGGCGTGTATCGCGGTTACCGTTGCCTTGGTTGTTCAAGCTTTGCTTTTCGGAGACGGAGGTATCACCGCTATAGGCGCGAATTGTTTCAATATGGCGTTTGTGGAAGTGTTTGTCGGATATTACCTATATAAGCTTATTAGTGGCTCGTCTTCGGTCATTTCGGGCAGGCGGATCATCGCTGCCGGTATTGCCGGATATGTAGCAATAAATGTTGCCGCGCTTTCAGCCGCGATAATGTTTGGTATTCAGCCGTTGTTGCACAGAGCTGCCAGTGGAGAATCCTTATACTGTCCTTACGGCCTAAATGTGGCTATTCCGGCGATGCTGGGCGAGCATATGCTAATATTCGGCTGGGTAGAGGCAATTGTTACCGCGCTAGTCATTAAATACTTGCAGAAACAAGACCCGTCTTTTCTTAAGGCAGGTGAGGGGGTGTCGGCATGAAAACTACGACTAAATTGTGGATTGGCATAGGAGTTTTGATACTGCTTTCACCTCTGGGGTTGATACTTCCTGCATATTTCAAGGCAGGCGATGCCTGGGGTGAGTGGGGGGCTGATGTTTTCAAAGAGTTAGTGGGATACATCCCTAAGGGGCTGGAAAAGCTCTCAAGCCTTTGGAGCGCGCCTCTGCCGGATTACGCCTTTAAGGGGTGGGAGGAAAAAGGGTTAGGCGGTTTAAGTTTTGCTTATATAGCCTCAGCAATAATCGGCATACTTGTTGTTGCCTGCGTAATCTTTTTAATCGGCAAGTTTTTAAGCAGAAAAGACTGACTTCGCGATAAGTATCGGGCATTTGGAAAAAAGAGACTTTATTTATCTGGAAGATGCTGTTACAATACGAAGAAACCAAATGCACGACATAATGTACGCCAATAAAATCATAGTTTTGCTCAAAGAAAAATTCCCAGGTAAAGTGACGCCGGGGAATGTCAAGGTGGCGGTCTGCTTAAGCCCGTTAAGCCACGTTACCGCGGAAAGCTTACGCGCGGCGTTCCAAACTCTCGCCGATAAAGATGGATTTAAAGATGTTGCCCTTGATGTTGAAAAAGGCGAAGTTTCGATCAAATGCAGGAAATGCTCAGCGATTACTAAAATCTCCGGCCCGGTATTTACTTGTCCTGCCTGTAAAGGGGCTGATTTTGAAATACTCAACCACCAGGAATTTCTGATTAAATCAATAGAAATAGATTAGGGAGGGGGGTCCGCGTGAAGAGGAAAAATTTTATTGAGCGTTCTCTGGCCGGAACTTTCTCATTCTTACGGGAATCAATATTCTCTGATGAATACGCGTCGAAAAAGGGGTTTTTGCAGGCGCGCGACCCCAGGATCAAGGTGTTGATTATCTTAATGCTCCTATTGGCTGTGATGTTTTCCAGAGATATTCGTTTTCTCTTCGGAATCTACGCGCTTTGCCTTTTGCTTGCTTGTGTTTCATCGATAGGCCTGGGTTATTTCTTAAAGCGCACCTGGATTTTTATCCCGCTGTTTTCTCTTTTCGTGGCTATCCCGGCAATATTCGATATCTTTACCCCGGGCGAGCCGCTTTTGTCCATAAGAATATTCTCCTTACCTTTAATTATTACTAAACAAGGCTTGGCCAGCGCGGGTTTCTTTTTTTCACGCGTCCTGGCTTCGGTGTCATTGTGTGTCCTCCTGGTTTTGACTACAAGGCACAATGTATTATTGAAGGTGTTGCGTTTATTTAAAATCCCCCAGGTTTTTGTGATGACACTGGGGATGTGCTATCGTTATGTTTATCTTTTTATAGAGATATTGCAGAATACTCACCTGGCCATAAAAAGCAGGGTAGGCCATATTGCTTCGGTAAAAAAAGGCCAGGGAGTGGTTGCCTGGAATATCGCCAGTTTATGGCAGCGTTCTTACGCGCTGCATAACCAGGTCTATGAGGCCATGCTCTCCCGGGGATATGACGGAGAGCCAAAAGTAATGGATGAATTCCGCGCTACCGTCGCTGACTGGCTTTTGCTGGCGGCGGCAATTTTAGTGTTGGGGTTAAGTTTATGGCAAAAACAATTTTTGAGCTAAAAGATATATATTTTTCATACTTAGGCAAGATCCCCGCCTTATGCGGAGTGGATCTGGTTATTGAAGAGGGCTCCAGAGTAGCGGTTATCGGCGCAAACGGGACAGGGAAATCAACTCTTCTTACCATGCTTGACGGCTTGATATTTCCGGATAAAGGCAGCCTGAAAGCCTTTGGCAGGGGGCTGGATGAGGAAGCATTAAATGACACCGGTTTTTCGCATTCTTTCCGGAAGAGGGTAGGTTTTGTATTTCAGAACCCCGAAGTACAGTTATTCTGCCCGACGGTAAAAGAAGATATTGTTTTCGGCCCGCTTCATCTGGGAGTGCCTCATCCCGAGATAAAAAACAGGCTGGAGAAGTTAGCTGATGATTTTAAAATCGGGGATTTATTGGAGCGTTCGCCGCATCAGTTAAGTATCGGAGAGAAGAAGAAGGTTTCGCTTGCCTCGGTATTGGCTATCCAGCCGGAAGTGTTGCTTCTGGATGAGCCGACAGCCGGGCTCGACCCCCAAACCACCCGGGATATTATTGATATCCTTATTGCCGAGAACCATGCGGGTAAAACTATTATTACCGCCACCCACGACCTGCATATAATTGACGAGATATCCGATATAGTGCATGTTTTTGGCGCCCAGAAAAAAATTATCCGCAGCGCAAATCCCAAAGATTTATTATCCGATGAATCTTTTCTTATGGCGCATAACCTGGTGCATATCCACAGCCACAGGCATAAAGATA
>CAYPRG010000086.1:1814-5111 GCA_964413025.1 uncultured Planctomycetales bacterium | reverse complement strand
ATTGAACACCTGTTGCTGCCGATACGCAAAGGAGAAAACGCGATTAATGTCTTGGCGGCCCTGGGGCTCGCATCTTCTGAAAGAAAATCCAGAATGGCAGTCCCCTCCTCCCCATTCCTGATTTTCTGCATGACCGCGTTTAATTTTAGTTGTTCGGGCTCAATAATTTTTCCTTTTATAAGCGCGAAAATATTTTTACCGTTATAGCTGGCATAAGGGTAATCAATGATTTTGGCGTCACTATCTACTATGAAAGTGTAGGCTTTCTCCAGGTCATTGATATGCTTGACCAGCGCGTTTATTCCGGTAGTGGAAACCGGGCCGGATTCAGCATACTTTTCAATACTCTGCGCCTCAGATAATGCGGTTACCAAAAGCTGATTCTGGGTTTGCCTGATTATTGTCTTTTCAAAATCATTATGGTTTAACCAGGCCAGATAACCGATTACCCCCAATACAACCGCGAAACCAACATATGGAAGTATTGTTTTGGCAAGGCTTTTTATATTCATCTTATAAGGTCCCTATCAGCAATGCCCCAGAAAGATTTAATCGCCTTCCCCCTGGGCCTGGCCATTTTTGCCAGCTCTTCAAAAATATAACGTGCCACCCGGGTGCCTGTATCAACTGTAGTAAGTATGAACAAGGCCTCAAACATAATTGCGAAATGATACCAGTAACCCATCTAGGCAGGAGTAACCCTTTTATCATCTAAGATACGGATTTTAGTGATGATGAATTTCGCGTAAAAACGGTAGGCCAGCGCGAACACAAGCAGGCTGGTTATAAGCAGTGTTAAAGCGTGCATTTGCTACTTTTTAGTTTTTTCTACTTCGTAGAGTCCTGACCCCAAAAACCAATCGTTATCCACTTTCAAGACATAACCGAACTTAGGCTCTATTTTTCCGCCAGCCGCGGGGTTAGGCCAAAGATACCGCAGCCATCCGCCCCCCTGCTGGGCAAGCTTAATCAATTCTTTTACAACCTCTACGTTATTATCATCCTTCATATCAATCAGGTTTTTGCCGACTAACTCCGGCTGGCCGCCATCAACAAGGACCGTTCCTTTAAAATCGTAAGCGAAAATGTAGAGCTTGCCTTTGCCGAATTCCCCCTTGGGATTCATAAACTCCCTAAGGGCAGTTTCTTTTCCGGCGCTCCTGGCATAATTTGCCGCCCTGTTGACAAAAACAGCGACTTCATATTTTGAGACCGGATTGACGGTCACGCTCTTATTCTCTTCGGCGAAAGATAAAGAACAGCTTAGGCCGCAGAATAAAACTAAAAATGCCAACCTGAATAATAGCTTTTTCTCCATAGTTTTATTATACTCCGGATATTAACTCATTACCATATAATTCTAGCGAGCTTAACCCAAACGCACCAATTCGTAATCAAGATTACCCAGGCCGATCTCCTGGGCGTACTTCAGGTGTTTGACTCCATCATAATCCGGATGGGCTTCTTTAAAAATATCCTTCCCGCAGGCATCATTTACTAAATCAAAGCTTGCCTTATCAATACTCACAGGGTCAAGCGAAGCGAATATCCCGACATCAGGGGCGATGCGCGGGTTATCAAAAGGCCAGCAGTCGCATTCCTTATTGATCCTGACAGCGAAATTCAAAAATCCTGCCTTGCCATTTTTCCCCCAGAGAGCCGCCAAGGCGTATTCAACCATTTTTTCCTGCACTTTATCCCCTGCTCCAAAATCAATGAACATGGCTCCGGTTGGGCAGGCAGCCATACAGCTTGCGCAGCCAATGCATTTTACGGTATCTATGATTGATTTTTTATTTTTAATCTGGATTGCCCCTACAGGGCAGACCTTCTGGCATTCGGCGCAGCCGATGCATTTATCGGCGTAGACAACCGGCGAAACATCGCAATGCTGAGCCAGCTTCCCCGCCCTGGTCGCGCAACCCATGCCGATATTCTTTAAGGCGCCCCCGAAGCTGGTCAATATATGCCCTTTGAAATGGCTTATCGCGATAAGCGCGTCTGCGTTGGTAAAAATTGAAGCGATTTTAGCTGACTTGATGAATTTTTGGTTAATCTGAATATCCGCGGTGTCCTCTTTTCTGGCCTCATCAGGGATGATGACTTCAACACCCATTGCTTCTTTGGTAAAACCGTGCTCCGCTGCCAGCTTTAAGTGGTCCTGCGAGTTTAAACGCCTGCCTCGGTATAAAGTATTGGCGTCCGATAAAAACGCGCTGGCGCCTTTACTAATAACTTCATCGCAAACCAGGCGCGCATATGCCGGCCTGACAAAACCATTGGTACCTTCTTCGCCGAAATGTATCTTTAGCGCGGCCTTATGCTCCCTGCGGATAAAATCCATTACCTTGCTTTCTTTAATCAGGGCTCTAAGCTTAACGCTTACACCTTGGATATCATCTGAATCTTTTACGCTGGTGAAATAGACTTTACTCTTCATAGTTTGACAGATTTTTCCTTACCGAGATTTTATTTTACCCCAAATAAAATCTACCTGCAACTTATTTTGTCACGGAGAGCTAAGAAGTCAAATTCCTTTTAGCTCTTTTTATATCTTTAGCCGTAGCTACTTTTGTATTTTCCAGGGGGTAAGCCAGGCCGAGGTGCTCCCACTTATGTTTTCCCAGAGTGTGGTATGGCAGGAATTCCAAATTGCGGCAATAACGCAAGGCAGCCGCCAGCTTCCCCAGCCTCTTTAAATCTCTTTCTGAATCATTCAAGCCGGGGACTAAAACATAACGCAGCCAGTATTCTTTTTTGTTATCTTCAAGCAGGGTGATAAAACGCGTCACCTGCTCCAGCTCCTTAGAGGTCATACGCTGGTGCAGTTTTTCATCGGTGGCTTTTATATCCACGATGAACAAATCGGTTAAAGTTAAAAGTTTGGGTAGTTTTGATTTATCTTTCAGGCGGTAAAAAGCGCTGGTATCTATGGCGGTATGTATCTTCTTCTTTTTGCAGAGCCGGAAGAGCTGGCTCAAAAAATCCATCTGCAAAAGCGGCTCTCCTCCGGAAACGGTTATTCCTCCCTTTGAAGAGACAATATAAGGCAGGCATTTTTCCAGCTTTGCCATTATTTCTTCGGGGCTGATGGCTTTGCCAACGCCCTCTTTCCAGGTATCCGGATTTTGGCAATAAAGGCAGCGTCCGATGCAGCCCTGCAGGAAAACTATAAACCTGATGCCCGGGCCTTCTTGCGTGCCAAATGTCTCAAAGGAATGGATATTACCGGTAATCTTTCCGGGCTTACATGTTTTCATGAAAGGTCCTTGCTAAAACCTCTCTCTGCTGCTCCAG
>CAYPRG010000086.1:0-1714 GCA_964413025.1 uncultured Planctomycetales bacterium | reverse complement strand
GGGCTTACATGTTTTCATGAAAGGTCCTTGCTAAAACCTCTCTCTGCTGCTCCAGCGATAATTTATTGAAGTGCACCGCGTAGCCGGAAACCCTGATAGTAAGCTGAGGATATTTATGCGGATGCTTGATTGCGTCTTTAAGCGTCTCCCTGTCAATGACATTGATGTTCAAATGATGCGCGCCCTTCATAAAATAACCGTCCAGCAGGCCTTTTAAATTTGCGATCCTATTCTCCGGCGTCCTGCCCAATGCTTCAGGCAGCGCGGAGAAAGTATTGGATATCCCGTCGCGGCATTCAGTGTAAGGAATTCCCGCCACTGAATTAAGCGAAGCGATAATCCCGTTTTCATCCCTGCCGTGCATAGGGTTTGCTCCCGGGGCAAAAGGCATGCCCTTCAGCCTCCCGTCAGGAGTAGCCCCGGTTTTCTTGCCGTACATCACGTTTGAGGTTATGGTAAGGATAGATATCGCAGGCAGTGAACCCCGGTAAAGCTTGTGTTTCTTCAGCCCCGCCAAAAATATACTCACCAAATCAACTGCCCTTCCGTCAACCCGGTCATCGTCGTTGCCGAATTTAGGGAAATCGCCTTCAATTTTAAAAGAGGTAGTCAGATTCTTTTTATTCCTGACCGCCTTTACCTTGGCGTAACGTATGGCGCTCAAAGAATCAGCAACCACAGAAAGCCCGGCGATACCAAATGCCATATAACGGGTAAGCTCGCTATCCAAAAGCGCCATCTGGGCTCTTTCATAATAATAGGTATCGTGGGCGCAATGGATAATATTCAGGGCTTCAACATAATTCTTAACCGTCCACCTTAAAACCTGCATAAACTTTTCTTTTACTTCGCTATGGTCCAAAGGATTGGATTGCATGGGCGCTATATCCGGCACGACTTTTTCTCCGGTTATTTCATCCCTGCCCTCATTCAAAGCATAGAGAAGCACTTTAGGCAAGTTACAGCGCGCCCCGAAATACTGCATCTCACTGCCATTCTTCAAAAGAGAAACACAGCAGGATATGCTGTAGTCATCCCCGCCGATAAGCCTCATCATATCGTCATTTTCATACTGAATAGAGCTGGTCTTAATAGATACCTGGGCGCAGAATTCCTTGAATGCCTCAGGAAGACGGCTTGACCAAAGTATGGTAAGGTTTGGCTCAGGCGCCGCGCCTAAATTATAAAGCGTCTGCAGGAATCTGTATGAGCTTTTTGTAACCTTGTGCCTTCCGTCTATTCCTACTCCGCCGATACTCTCGGTTACCCAGACCGGGTCTCCGGCGAAAATTTCAGAATAGGACTTAGTACGCAGATGCCTGACTAACCGCAGTTTGATTACAAAATCATCTATTAATTCCTGGGCCTCTTCTTCAGTGAGCAAGCCTTTATTTAAATCATTCTCAATGTAAATGTCCAGGAAATTACTCACGCTACCCAAACTCATGGCTGCGCCATCCTGCTCCTTTACCGCGGCGAGGTAAGCAAGGTATATCCACTGCACCGCTTCCCTGGCGTTTTCCGCGGGCCGGGAAAGGTCAAAGCCATACATCTTCCCTAACCTGATGATATCTTCCAACGCGGTAATCTGCTCGGCAATCTCTTCTCTTAACTTTATTGCTTCCTGAGTAGAGCCGTCTTCCAATATTTTCTTGTCATTATTTTTCGCGGCGATAAGTTTCTTAATGCCATAAAGCGCCACTCTTCTAAAATC
>CAYPRG010000085.1:0-5125 GCA_964413025.1 uncultured Planctomycetales bacterium | reverse complement strand
CCGGCTTACCCTACGGATAAGGTTATCGACCCTACGGGCGCAGGTGATACTTTCGCCGGGGGGTTTATGGGTTTTTTGACTAAAGTAAAGAAAATAGGCGCCGCGAATATAAAAAAAGCACTGGTTTACGGGACAATCGCCGCATCTTTTAATGTAGAAGATTTCGGCCCAGACCGGACCAGCAGGTTAAAATTAAGAGACCTGGAAAACAGGCTGGGAAAATTTAAAAAATATGTTTTGTTCTGATCCGAATAAGAAGGAGATTACCATGATGGAAGAAAAGATTTTTGAGGCTTATAAGGAAGCGATGAAAAACAAGGATGGCCTGAAGAGTTCGGTTTTAAATTTCCTGCGCGCGGAGTTTATGAACGTGGCGTTCGCTAAAAAGCAAAAGAACCTGGATGATGGCGATTGCCTGGCGGTGATAAGAAAGCAGATGAAGCAGCGCGAAGAATCTATTGAGCAGTTTATAAAAGGGAACCGCCAGGACCTGGCGGATAAAGAAGCAGAGGAGCTTAAAATATTGAAGGCCTATCTGCCTCAGGAACTCTCTTCCGATGAAATAAAGAAAATAGTAGAGGAAGCGGTTGTTCTTACCCAGGCAGCGAGTATAAAAGACATGGGTAAGGTTATGAAGGAAGTTAACCTTAAGATCGCAGGCCGCGCTGATGGGAAATTGGTAAGCGAACTGGTAAGGGCAAAGCTTTCCCCTGCTCCTGCTGCGTAGGCTTTTTGCATAGACTTTTTGCTTGACAACCCTCGGCAAATATAGTATTCTCAAAGCGTTAAGCTTATTTTTTTAGGGCCTTTTTGTGATAGTTTTCACAAAGTTGAACCCCACCTAAAGATTAACTCCTGATAAATGAATATAATATATTACGTTGAATCCGCGCAATTAAACACTTTCTTCAATCAGCTAAAAAATAGCTACAGGGTATTCTCTCCGGCTGTAAAAGAACCAAAGAGCAAAGAGGCAGATTATTATTATCAGAATACGCCTGAAGGCGCGCCCCTTGTATATAATTCTTACCGCGCAGTCGAGCCGCTTAAGGCTTTCTTTACCCATCCATGCGAAAAAGTAACAGATTATTTTACTCCTGAAAAAGATATAACCGATGTGGCGGAAAAGACGGTTATCTTCGGAGTTAAAAGTTGCGATATCGCGGGGCATAAAATCCAGGATTTTGTTTTTCTGGAAGGAGTAGAAGTTGATGCTTTATACAGGTTAAGAAGAGAGAATACGATCCTGGTAAGCAGCGATTGTACCGATTTCAAGCAGGTTTGTCATTGCCTGGCCTGGGATATTTTACCTTATCCGACAGAAGGGTTTGATTTGAATCTTTCGCCTTTAAACGACGGGTACCTGGTGGAAGTAAACTCGCAAAATGGCGCGGAACTTATCAGGGAACATAAGGAATTTTTTGTTTTAGCTAAAGACGCCCAGGTGGCGGCGCGTAAAGTAAAGAGAGAAAATCTTATCAGTAGGCTTAAAAGGCATCTGGCTCCGCAGGGATTAGTTTCTAAAGGGTCTGTCCAGAAATTAGTTAAAGAAGGGTATGGCCTGGATACCTGGAAGCAGTTTATGCTTACTTGTGTTGAATGCGGCGGATGTAATTTAATCTGCGATACCTGCCACTGTTTCTTATTGTCTGATGCCAGGTTCTCTGAGCGGAAAAATACAAAATTGAGAACCTGGGATGCCTGCCTTTATGCTAATTATGCCCGGGTTGCCGGAGGGGCAAATCCTTTAAGGGCCAGGTCCCAGAGGCTAAGAAACAGGTTTATGAAAAAATTTGACTTTTTCGTAGATAACCTGGGGATGCCTGCCTGTTGCGGCTGCGGCAGGTGTATTGAAGTATGCCCGGGCAAGATTGACATAAGAGAAGTGCTTAAAGATTTGGCTAGTAAGATTGCCACTAGAACATGAAGAATATTTTTCGCCCCATAGAGGCTACAATTGAAGATATCATCGTTGAGACACCGACGATTAAGACCTTTGTTTTCCGCCCAAAAGAAGAATTTTCTTTTCGCGCCGGGCAATTTGTGGAGTTGACTTTTCCCGGGATAGGAGAAGCGCCATTTACTCCTTCTTCCGACCCGAATATTAAAGACAGGTTTGATGTCACTATTATGAAAGTTGGCCGGATAACCAGCCTTTTGCACGGTATCTCCATGGATATCCCCGTTGGTATCCGCGGGCCTTACGGCAAGGGTTATCCTTTAGAAAATTTTCACGGCAAGGATGTTTTGATTGTCGGCGGCGGCGTGGGCTTGGCTCCTCTGCGGTCCCTGTTGTTCACCCTTTTTGGAGAAATAGATAAATATAACAAAGTATTGTTGCGCTACGGCGCGCGCACAGGCCAGGATATGATTTATAAAAATGCCATACCGGAATGGGCGAAAAAAGATAAAGTGGATGTGCTCACTACCGTTGACGTGGGGGACCCCAGCTGGCAGGGGAATGTCGGCCTGGTGACCACCATATTAAAGGACATGCCGATAAATATGAGCAAGGCAGTTGCGGTAGTCTGCGGCCCGCCGATTATGATGAAGTTTGTCACTTTAAAGCTGTTGGATTTAGGCTTTAAGCCGCAGGATATTTATTTATCAATGGAAAAGAATATGTCCTGTGGCTTAGGAAAATGCGGGCACTGCCGTATCGGGAAATATTATTCCTGCAAGGACGGCCCGGTATTTACCTATGAGCAATTAAAAGATATCTACGATATCTGGGATTAAAGATGAAACGTCTATTCGTGGACTTGGATATTTGCAGCAGCTGTGAGGAATGCAAGGTGGCATGTGATTATTTTTACCACCCGCAGAATAACGGCATAACCTCTTTGCGGGAATACGCTACCTTTGCTACTATATGCCGGCATTGCGATGAGGCGCCCTGCGTTAATGCCTGTTATCACAACGCCCTGGAGCGCACCTCTGACGGGCACCTTAAGCGTTACAAGATGCGCTGCACCAGTTGCAAGTCTTGTTCTATTGCCTGCCCTTTTGGGGTAATCTTCCAGGACTTTATCCCTTACCTAGATTCTAAATGCGACTATTGTATCGGTTTAAGCGGAAAATTGCCCAAGTGCGCGGTTAATTGCCCTGAAAAAGCCATTGAGATAAAAGAGGTAGAAGAAAATTTAGAACAGAATATTTATTTTGTCGGTGAGCATCTGGCAGTGCACACCCGGAAGTGGTCAAGAGAAGATATTCAGCCGCCTAAAAAAAGATGAGACTATTATTTAATTATCTGATTTTTCCGGGATTTTTATTCTGCGCCTGCGCGGGGTTATTCGCCTGCTGGATAGACAGGAAGGTCACTGCCCGGATACAGTGGCGCGTAGGGCCGCCATGGTATCAGAATTTCATGGATATCATAAAATTACTTGGTAAAGAAACTATTATGCCCGAGGGCGCGAAACTGACTTTCCTGCTTTCCCCTTATTTAGGACTTTTAAGCGCTGCTTTGGTGGCTACTATTTTAGGTATCAGCCTAGGATCGCTATCGGAGAGTTTTGACGGCGATTTAATCGTTGTGGTATATCTTTTAGTCATTCCGGCTATATCGTTAATCGTGGGGGCTTCCAGCTCAAAAAATCCCCTGGCTTCCGTAGGCGCGTCAAGAGAGTTGAAATTAGTTTTAGGGTATGAGTTGCCTTTTATATTATCCCTGGTTGCGGTGATTATAAAGTCCGCAGGCAATATACAACTTGGCTCGATCCTGAATCATCAAATAAGCTCTAGTTCAAACATAGCTTCTTTATCCGGGCTGGCCGCGTTTATTGTAGCTATTCTTTGCGTGCAGGCCAAGGTAGGCTTTGCTCCTTTTGACGCCTCTGAGGCAGAGCAGGAGATAATGGGCGGAGTTTTAATTGAATACTCGGGGTGGCCGCTAGCCATCTTTAAATTGACCAAGGCAATTATGCTCTATACCATGCCCCTGTTATTGATAATCCTGTTCTTGGGTAAGGATATAAGCCCGTTATTTATCATAGGTAAATATGTATTAATTTTAGTGATTATGATTCTTATTAAAAATACTAATCCCCGCCTGCGCATTGACCAGGCGATGAGATTTTTCTGGGGGCCGGTTACTTTATTAGCCGGCGTATCTGTTATCTTAGCCGTATTCGGATTATAAAATGGACCTAAAGCTTAAGGCACTCACAAAATCTATCTGGATATTTCATGCCGCGACTTCTCCCTGCAACAATTGCGATATTGAGATCCTGGATGCCCTTACTCCCAGGCATGATTTGGAAAGATTCGGGATAGTCTTGGTGGGAAGTATCCGCCATGCCGACGTGCTTTTGGTCACCGGGGTGCCTAACTATAAAACAAAAGAGAGGTTGAAGAAACTTTATGCCCAGGCGCCCCAGCCGTGTTTGGTCATTGCGGTAGGCAGCTGCGCCTGCGGGAGGATAATGTTCAGGGAATCTTATAACAGCCCCTGCGCGGTAGATGAGATAGTCCCGGTCAACGTTTATATCCCGGGCTGCCCGCCGAAACCAGAGGCAATTATCGCGGGAGTGGTAAAGTTGATAAAGAAAGTACGGGGTGAAGAATAATGTTGATACAGGACGAGATTAAAAACAGGCTGGGCAGTAAAGTAATCAATTGGCATGAACATTCGCCCCGCAGGATATACATTTCCATTAAGCCGCAGGATTTAAAAGAAATAGTGTACCTTTTGTTCAGGGAACTTAAACTGAGGTTTGTCACTGCTTCCGGGCAGGATACCCCGGAAGGCCTGGAGATACTTTATCACTTTAGTTTTGATTCTACCGGAGAAATTATATCTTTACGGGTTTTAATCGAAGATAAGAAAAAACCTGAAATAGAATCGCTGGCGCCTATGTTTGTAGGAGCGGAGTGGATTGAGCGCGAAATGTGGGAACTGTTGGGGATTAATTTCAAGGGGCATCCTAACCTAAAGCATCTTCTTCTGATCGATGAATGGCCAGAAGGAAAGTTTCCGTTGAGGCATAAAAATGAGCCATAAAGTTATTATACCGATAGGCCCGTATCATCCCTTGCAGGAAGAACCGGAATTTTTCCGGCTTTATGTGGAAGGGGAAAAGGTAGTTGATATAGATATAGTCATCGGCTATATGCACCGCGG
>CAYPRG010000084.1:0-5149 GCA_964413025.1 uncultured Planctomycetales bacterium | reverse complement strand
TGCCAGCATCCCAAGATCCTCGCCGAGCATTTCAAGAAGATGGGGGTAAATTACCACATCGAAAAAATAGATATACTGAAGGGGAAATCGCGCAAGGATATTTCCTGTTTTTGGTGTTCCTGGAACAGGCGAAAGGCCTTGTTCGAGGTCGCCGGCCGTCTTGGCTATAATAAGGTCGCCCTGGGCCACCATCAGGATGATATTGTTGAAACAATCCTTCTGAATTTATTTTTTCAGGGGGAGATTTCTGCCATGTGCCCCAAACAGGAATTGTTTAAAGGTAAGATTACCTTGATCAGGCCACTGGCTTATGTTGAAGAAGATATGATCAGGCGTTTCGCCAAAACCCTGGATTTCCCGCATCATAAATGCGCCTGCCCGAATTCCATTACCTCTAAACGCACCAAGATGAAAAGTATTATTAGGGATTTGGAAACCATTTGTCCGGAAGTGAAGAAAAATATATTCAGGAGTGTAAAGCGCATTAAAAAGGATTATCTGCTTTAAGAAGGTAATCTGTAGTGGTATAATTCATATATTAAGAGGTAAAACATGAATGGATTGATTATAGGAATTTTTGTGACCGGGCTGATAGCAGTTATCTTTATAGTTTTAAAGATTTCTGCTTCGGTAAACCAGCAGTTAGCTTCAGTCACTCAGCAGCTAAACGACCGCCTCAAAGAGACTTCCCAGGCCTTGCAGGACGCCAATAAGACTGTCGGAGAAAGGCTGGATTCGGCGAACAAGGTTTTTGGCGATGTGCAGAAAAGCTTAGGCCGCCTGGAGGAGACCCATAAACAGATTTATGAGATAAGCAAGGATATCTCCAGCCTCCAAGAGCTCCTGCGTGCCCCGAAATTCAGGGGAGAGATCGGTGAAACTTTATTGGGCAGGTTGTTAGAAGATATTCTGCCCAAAGAAAACATAAAATTGCAGCACCGTTTTAAGAGCGGCGATATAGCCGACGCGGCGATTGTCATCGGCCAGAGCCTGATATCCATAGATGCGAAATTTCCTTTGGAGAATTTTAAACGCTCCCAGGAGGCGGTTACCGAAGACGAAAGAAAAACCAGCTACCGCGTTTTTGTCCGCGACGTAAAAGGCCGCATTGATGAGGTTAGTTCCAAATACATCCTGCCGGACGAGGGGACCTTTGATTTCGCGCTTATGTATATACCAGCGGAGGCGGTATATTACCAGATAAGTAAAGACGAGGAATTGGGCACTTACGCTAAATCCAGAAAAGTCATTTTTGTTTCGCCCAATACATTTTACGCCTACCTGCAGGCAATCCTCTACGGATTAAGAGGGGTGAATATCCAGAAGAATATCCAAAAAATTTTTTCCGACCTGGGCAGGCTGCAGCTGGATTTTAAAAAGTTCCAGGAAGATTTTGATCTAGTCGGCGGGCATCTTTCAAATGCCGCCAAAAAATACACCGAGGCAAAAGCAAAGCTGGAAGGGTTTACCGATAAATTAGCCAGTACCGTGCAAAGCAAGCAGGTTGAATCCAGGGAATGATCTTTAATGTCCGGGTCATCCCGAAGGCAAGCAGGAAGCTTGTCAAAGAAGAAAGCGACCACCTGAAGGTTTATCTGACTAAGCCCGCCCAGGACGGCTTGGCTAACGCCCAATTGATAAGTTTATTAGCCGGACACTTTAAGGTAAGGAAATATCAGGTCATCATTCTTAAAGGCGAAACCTCAAGAAATAAACTCGTGCAAATATCCGATGCCTGAGCAGCCTTTCCCCAATTTCCCTGAATCAGGATTAATCTGCGCTGTCAGCCGCCGCCATTTTAACAATATGTCTTTGTCTTATGGCGATACCGCGAATTCATTAGCCAGCCGTGAAAAATTCCTAAGGAAACTGGGGATTGATTACCGCGATTTAATCTGCGCCAAACAAACCCATGCCGATAAAACCAGATGCGTCGGCAAAGAAGATAAAGGGAAAGGCGCTTTATCCTATGACACCGCGATAGGCGACACCGATGCCCTTATCACCGATGAGCCCGATTTACCTCTGGCTATATTTACCGCGGATTGCCTTTCTGTATTCCTGTATGACCCAAAGACGCCGGCCATAGGCCTGGTCCACGCGGGTTGGAAAAGCAGCAGTAAAAATATTATTGCCAAGGCAATACAATCAATGAGGGAAAAATTCAGCAGCAGGCCGGAATATTTACAGGCGGCTTTTGGCCCGGCAATAAGAAGCTGTTGTTGTGAAGTCGGCGATGATTTCAATGATTATTTTCCGGGGGGGTTGATTGAGCGGGGCGGCCGTCATTACCTTGACTTACCGGCAATAAATAGAAAGCAGATGTTGGATGCCGGGGTTAAAGAGGCGAATATTTTTGACTCCGGAGGCTGCACCTTCTGTAAAAATGAAGAGTTTTTTTCCTACCGCAAAGAAGGAGACTCCAGCGGCAGGATAATGTCGGTAATCATGTTAACCGGTTAGCTATGCAAAAATATAATCTTGAATTTATCCTGCATATCCAGAACGCTTCCGAGGAAACGATAAGGGAAAATATCTCGGAGCTGGGAGAGGCTTTGGAAATCAGCGATTGCCAGGATAATCTGCCCCAGGGGAAAAATTTTAAAATCAACATACAGACCGAAGACCCCACCGTAATATTTGATACCTGCGCCCAGTTCGGCAGGATAAAATCAGTGAAGATAAAGTAGAGAATGAGGCGATTTTCTTGAACGCCATGCTTATTCATGGTATGATTATCATATGTATATCGCGGTTTTTGTGACAGCGTCCAGTAAATTAGAGGCGGCCCGGATTGCCCGGAAGCTGGTAGAGAATAAAGCTGCCGCCTGCGTGAATATTATTGATAAGATAGAGTCTCTTTTCTGGTGGAAGGGCAAAGTAGATTGCTCAAAAGAAGCGCTTTTAATCATAAAATCCAAAAAAGAAAAGCTCCCCAGGATTATTAAGATTGTCAAGTCAGCGCATAGTTACCAGGTCCCTGAGATTATCGCTTTCCCGATAATCGGCGGAGACAAAAATTATTTAAAGTGGATAGATGAATCTGTCAGGAACTCCCGTTGATTATCTGGTTGCGTTCATGGGCGGAATTGCCGCGAGTTTTACGCCTTGCGTGTATCCGCTTATCCCGGTAAGTGTAGGTTATATCGGGGCAAGTTCTGCCGGCTCAAAGCTTAAAGGTTTTACTTTGAGCCTGTCTTATGTCACCGGCATAGCGGTTGTATATTCACTGTTGGGGCTTTTGGCATCTTTGACCGGCCAGATCTTCGGCACGGTAAGTGCCCACCCCTTGACTTATATATCAGTAGGTGTTGTGATTATTCTTTTTGGGGTATCTATACTGGAGGTCTTCAGTATACCCCTGCCTAATATCATAAAGTCTGGGCTGCTAAAAAAGAAAAACCATTTTAGCGTTTTTGTGCTGGGGTTAGTTTCAGGGTTGGTTATTTCTCCCTGTCTTACCCCGGTAGTCGGCGCGATACTGGCGTACCTGGCGTTAAAAAAGAACCTGATATATGGGGCAAGTTTGTTATTTAGTTTTGCCTATGGCATGGGCCTGATCCTTATTTTAAGCGGGACATTCAGCGGCATATTGGCCGCTCTCCCCAAGTCAGGCAAATGGATGGAATATATAAAAAAGGCCGGGGCGCTAGTCCTTATCGGTATGGGCATATATTTTATCATCGTGGGATTAATGAGGATTTAAACATGCGAAGATTATTGGTTTTGATACCTTTGGCAATTCTTTCTGTTTCTTTGTTTTTTTCGCCCGCGGAATGCGGAGATCGCGGGTTTGCCTCTAATTTTACATTGCAGGATACAAACAAGGAAACGGTTACCCTTGGCGATTACAAGGATAAACAGGCAGTGCTTTTGCTTTTTTGGACAACCTGGTGCCCTTACTGCAGGGATGAATTAAGGCAGTTGAAGGATATGCGCGGCGAGCCTGCTAATGATGGCTTGGAAATATTTGCCGTGGATGTGGGGGAGTCTTTTAATAAAGTAAATAATGCTATCAAGTCATACCTTTTGAATTACAAGGTCCTTCTAGACCAGGATAAATCCGTGGCCAGATCTTTCGGAGTTTCGGGTGTCCCTACCTATGTCCTTATTGACCAAAAAGGAAACATTGTTTTTAAGGATAATTACTTTCCTCAGGAGTACAAAAGCCTCATAGTTGAATAAAGAATAAGATGCGAATTTCCCTATTGTTAGATTTATATGAATTAACTATGGCTCAAGGTTACTTTGTATATAAAAAAGATACCTTTGCCACTTTTGATTTGTTTGTCAGGGAGCTCCCCGAAAACCGCGCCTATCTGGTTTTCTGCGGGCTGGAAGATATCCTGGATTATCTGAAAGGCTTGAAATTTGATAAGGACGATATAGATTACCTGAAGAAACAAAAGCTTTTCTCGCCGGACTTTCTCAAATACCTGGCTGGTTTCAAATTCAGCGGCGATGCCTGGGCAATGCCCGAAGGTACTGTGTTTTTTGACCATGAGCCGGTTATCCGGATTACCGCTCCCATCATAGAAGCCCAGATTATTGAGAGTTTCCTTCTTAACACGGTGAACCTTCAGACCATGATTGCCAGCAAGGCCTCCCGGGTAATCTACGCTGCCAAAGATAAAGGGGTGTACGATTTTTCCTTGAGGAGGACCCATGGCTCAGAAGCCGGAATAAAAGTAGGGAGGGCGACTTATATTGCCGGGGCCAGGGGGACATCCAATGTATTAGCGGGAAAGCTGTATAAAATCCCAATTGCCGGAACAATGGCGCATTCATTTGTGATGTCTTTCAGGCAGGAGATGGATAGTTTCCTAGCTTATGCTAACACTTTTCCCAAGGCAACAACCCTTCTTGTGGATACTTACGATACTAAAAAGGGTATTGAGAATGCGGTCACCCTTGGGCTGTATCTTAAAGAGCAGGGGTATTTTCTGCAGGGTATAAGATTGGACAGCGGGGATATCGCCGTGTTATCCAAGTTGGCCAGGAAGATGCTTGACGCGGCGGGCCTGGGGTTTGTCAAGATTTTTGCCAGCGGCAACCTGGATGAATTCAAAATCAAAGAGCTGCTTAAAGAAGGGGCGATGGTAGATAACTTCGGGGTAGGCACGAATATGGGGACCAGTATTGACGCTCC
>CAYPRG010000083.1:0-5150 GCA_964413025.1 uncultured Planctomycetales bacterium | reverse complement strand
CCGTTTAGATAGGCGCATACTCCCAGGGTGCGTTTTTCATCTTTGGCAATACTTTTTACGATTGCGGCAATTGCCGCGGAGGGCGCGAAGAACGCGCTGCCGCTGGCTAGCAAGGAAACTATTTCAGCTCCTCTTCCTACGGTTTTATCCAGCAGTGCCTTTATTTTATTATCATCAAGAAACTCATCCAGGCCGACCCCTTTTATGCTGGTGAAACGGGCCAAGGGAAGCATGCTTTCGCCGTGGCTTCCGATTACGCAAGCCTCTACATCGGTATTAGGTATATTTAATTCTTTTGCTACCAGGTTAGCGAATCTGGCGGTATCAAGGCTTATCCCCATCCCGAATAATTTCTGGGGGCTAAAGCCTGTAATCTTCAAGGCGTAATGGGTCATTAAGTCCAGGGGATTTGTCACTACTATAACAATGGAATCCGGAGCTGACTTTTTTATGTTCAGGCAGATATCTTTTAGTATCTGTGAGTTCTTCTTTAACAATTCTTCCCGGCTCATCCCGGGTTTCCTGGCCAGCCCCGCGGTAATCACGATGATAGCAGAATCTTTAACTAGGTTTATATCTTCTGTGCCCTGGATATTGTAATTTTGCTTCAGGATGGAGCGGGCATCTTCCAGGTCATAGGCTTTTCCCTGGGCCAGCCCTTTTGCTATGTCAATCAGCACAATTTCTCCCAGTCCTTCTTGGGCGATACGCATTGCCGCCAAGCTTCCTACATTACCTGCTCCGATAATACTGATTTTCATTTTAGTTATTAGTTACGAATTTCATCGATAATAGCGTCTGCCATTTCCTGTGTGCCTGCTGCAGTAGGGTCTTTGGGGTCAGGCTTCAAGTCGTAGGTCACTGTTTTACCTTCAGCGATTACTTCTTTGACCGCGTTTTCTAATTTATCCGCCGCCTGTTCTTCTTTGAGATGCCTTAACATAAGCACCCCGGATAAAATCATGGCCGTGGGGTTGACTTTGTTCATTCCCTTATATTTTGGAGCCGAGCCGTGCACTGCCTCAAAAACCGCCGTGTCCTCTCCGATATTAGCGCCCGGGGCCATTCCTAACCCGCCGACTAAACCCGCGCACAAGTCAGAAAGTATATCGCCGTAAAGATTAGGCAGGACCAGGATATCAAAATTATGCGGTTTCTGCACTAACTGCATGGCCATGTTATCTACCAGGGCTTCATCAAAACTTACTTTTCCTTTGTATGCCTCGGCTACTTCGCGGGCTACTCTAAGGAATAACCCGTCGGTAAATTTCATGATATTTGCCTTGGTAACCACGGTGATTTTTTTTCTGTTGCACTTCAGGGCATACTCAAAGGCAAACTTCACGATTTTTTTTGTCGCGAACACAGAGATGGGTTTTATGGATATCCCCGAATCGGGGCGGATCTTTTTCTTGGTAGATGCTTCTATTTCGGCAATGATTCTTTTAGTCTCGGCTAAGCCTTCCTGGAACTCTATACCGGAATATAAATCTTCACTATTCTCCCTGATGATTACCAGGTCAATATCCTTATAAAGGCTCTTTACGCCTTTGTAAGTCTTGGCCGGGCGGACGCAAGCGTATAGATTCAGGGCATGGCGGATAGCTACGTTTACCGAACGAAAGCCCGTCCCTATAGGCGTGACAATAGGGCCTTTTAAGGCCACTTTGTTATTTCTTACCGAATCTATCGTCTCTTGAGGCAGCAATTCACCAAACTTTTTTTGGGCATCTTCTCCGGCAAGCGCCTCAACCCACTCAATTTTTACTCCGGTCGCGTCAATGCACCTTTTTGCCGCCAAAGATACTTCCGGCCCGATTCCGTCCCCGGGAATAAGGGTTATTTTATGTTTCATTTAGACTTTTAGCTCCCCGTATTTTTTAAAATAATTGATTATTCCGTTTTCCTTTAATAATTCCTGCATAAAATCAGGAAGAGGCTGGATTTTTAGTTCTAGATTTTTGGTCAGGTCAATGACCTGCCCCCTGTCTAAATCTATCTCCAGTGAATCGTTTTCTCCTATTTTTTTTGTATCGGTCTCAATCAGGGCTAGCCCGATATTGAAGCTATTGCGGTAGAATATGCGGGCAAAACTATCGGCTAAAACAGCCACGATCCCGGATTCCTTTATTACCAGCGGCGCCTGTTCGCGCGAAGAACCCATCCCGAAATTACTCCCGGCAACGATTATGGATTCTCCGGGGATGATTTTGGAAGCGAAAGCAGGGTCTATATCTTCCATGATATGCTTTGACAGTTCTTTCATATCGGTGATGGAAAATTTATACCTGCCGGAGATTATAAAATCGGTATTTATGTTATCGCCTAATTTTATTGATTTGCCTTTTATTTTCATAGTTGTTTGAATTCATCAGGGTTCTTTACTTTAGACATCGCTGTATCCAGGGTAATCAGCCCGTTATGGAAAAGTTCTTTCAATGATTTATCCATTGTTTTCATCCCGTACTGGCTTCCGGTCTGCATGAGTGTGGGTATCTGCTCGATTTCCTGTTCGCGGATGAGGTTTCTTATGCCGGCAGTAGCGACCATAATTTCGGTGGCAAGGACCCTTCCCTGCCCTGAGGCCTTGGGAAGCAGTAGCTGCGAGATTACTCCCTGCAGGCAGTCTGCCAGTTGCAGTTTGACTTGCTGCTGCTGGTGGGGCGGAAATACGTCTATGATCCTTTCAATAGTCTGAGGGGCATCAGGAGTATGCAGGGTGGCCAAAACTAAATGCCCGGTTTCCGCCGCGGTAAGAGTGGTGGATATAGTCTCTAAGTCACGCATCTCACCTACAACAATGACATTCGGGTCCTGGCGGAGGGCGTGCTTTAAAGCGTCAGCAAAAGACAGGGTGTCCGCGTAAACCTCCCTCTGTTTGATCACGCTCTTTTTGTTGGTATGAATGAATTCAATAGGATCCTCGATGCACATGACCATGCATTCTCTTTCTTCATTGATTAGGTTAATTAAGGTTGCCAGAGTGGTAGTCTTTCCTACTCCGGTGGGGCCGGTAACCAAAACCAGTCCATTAGGCTTGCGCGCCAGTTCTATTGCCATGGGAGGCAACCCCAGTTCCTGGATATCGGGTATTTTTAAGGGCACGCGCCTGAATGCTCCCTCTACCGAGCCTTTTTGCAAATGTATATTGACGCGGAACCTGTCTAATCCCGGAGGGGCAAGGGAGAAATCCAATTCCAGGTCGCGTTCGAATATCTCCTTCTGCGGGTTGGTAAGCAGGCTGTAAACCATCTTCTTTAAATCCTGCTTATTTAAGCGCTCATGTTCGGTGCGGTGTAATTTTCCGTCAATACGCAATATCGGGGGTTCATTTTCCGTAAGATGTAAATCCGATGCTTTTTTTTCAATCGACGCCAGAAGTAAGTCCCTTATTTCCATCTTTACACCCTCCTTGTATTTATAAATACTCCCTGGGGTCGGCGATATGGCCTTTGATTGCCGAGGCGACCACCGTGGCGGGAGAAGCCAGATAGATAAATGCGTTAGGATTGCCCATCCTGCCTTTAAAGTTCCTATTGGCGGTGGATATTACGATTTCGCCGTCGGCAGGAACGCCGTTATGGGTCCCTACGCATGGGCCGCATCCCGGAGATACCATTACCCCGCCGGCTTTAACCAGCGTATCGACAATACCTAATTCAATAGCCTGTAAAAATATTTCACGGGAACTGGGCGCTATAATAAATTTTACCCCCGGAGATATTTTTCTGGATTTCAACATGGAAGCCGCTACCTTTAGGTCGGCAAGCCTTCCGTTTGTACAGGTGCCCAGATAAGCTTCGTTGATCCTTGTATTTTTAAGCTCAGCCGCGGCCACGGCGTTATCTACGCTGTGCGGCTGGGAAACCTGGGGTTTAAGTTTCGAAATATCGAATTCCAGCACCTGTTCGTAACCGGCATTTTTATCCGCGGCAACCGGTTTAATTTTTTTGCTCCCGGCCCTTGGCTTTAACCAGGCAATCGTAGTTTTATCCTGCGGCATAAACCCGGCTTTTGCGCCCATTTCCACAACCATATTGCATATGGTAAATCGGCCGTCCATATTTAATTTATCAATCACCGGGCCAGAGAATTCTACCGCTTTATAGGTCGCGCCATCAGCCTTTATCTTTGTAATAATGTGAAGGATTATATCTTTAGCGTATATGCCCTTGGGGACTTTTCCGCTGACTATTATTTTAAATGTTTCCGGGACTTTAAACCAGTTCTTTCCGGTGGCCAAAGCAATAGCTAAATCTGTGGAGCCAACTCCGGTAGAGAAAGCGCCCAGCGCTCCATAGGTGCAGGTGTGGGAATCAGCGCCTAAAACCAGGTTTCCGGGCAGTATCTCTCCTGATTCCGGGATAACCTGATGGCAAACCCCGCATCCGATATCGTAAAGCAGTGTTTTATATTCCTGGCTAAAGGCGCGCATTTTTTTGTGCACCCTTGAGACGCCTTCGTTGGGAGAAGGAGCGCTGTGGTCGATGACCATGCAGAATTTTGTTTTTAAACCTGGGGCCCCTAGCTCTTTTATCCTGTCTATGATAATTGAAGATGTACCGTCTTGGCCAAAAGTGAAGTCAACCTTGCAGACAGCGAAATCCCCCGCTTTCAGCTCTTTACCTGCGTGGGCGCTCAGTATTTTTTCAGCGATAGTTTTTGGTGTCATATTTTTTTAAGCCAATCCGCGATTCTCTGCGTGCCTTTTTCCAATTGCTCTATGTTTGTGGCAAAACTTATGCGTATATAGTCGTCCCTGCCGAAGCTTTTTCCCGGAATAAGCGCGACCAGGGCTTCGTCGAGCAGCCGGGTGGCGAAAGTGTTTGAGTCCATCCCGGTTTTTGAAATATCGCAAAATACATAAAATGCCCCCTGGGGGACTACGACTCCAAGTTTTTTGATTTGTCTCAGCTTGTTTACCACAAAGTCCCTTCTCTTTTGAAATTCTGCCGCCATAGTTTTAGAAAAATCATCCGGCGCTTTTAAGGCAGCTACTGCCGCTTTTTGGCTGATTGAGGAAGGGTTTGAAGTGGAGTGGTCCTGTATTTTACTTATAGCGTCGGCAATATCCTGTGGAGCGCCGAGGTAACCGATGCGCCATCCGGTCATGGAATGGCTTTTGGAGAGGCCATTGACGGTGATGGTCA
>CAYPRG010000082.1:0-5297 GCA_964413025.1 uncultured Planctomycetales bacterium | reverse complement strand
CTGATCAAAGTATTAACTTAATCCCCGAACTTATCGGATAGTTCGGGATAAGCTTACTGCTTAAAGCGAGGAGAGGTAAAATGGGAAGAAGGCCTTTGGATATTGAAAAAATTGCAATGGATTTAATTATGAGCGATGATGCGGCGGTAAAGAAACCCCTGGCCAAAAAAATACTTGAGGCAGCCTATAAAAAAGGGATTTATCTTTCCAGTATCCACGAGCTTTACATGGCCCGCGGTAAAGGTGAATTCACCGGCTTTACCGTCCCGGCGATAAATTTAAGGAGTATGACTTATGATCTGGCCCGGGCGATATTCAGGGTGGCAAAAGCTAATAATTCCGGGGCGTTCATTTTTGAGATCGCTAAATCCGAGATGGGCTACACCAATCAGCCGCCGCTTGAATATTCAAGCGTAATATTAGCGGCAGCCATAAAAGAAGGATACCAGGGGCCGGTTTTTATCCAGGGCGACCACTGCCAGCTTAACGCCAAAAAGTTTAAGGAGAATCCTGAAAAAGAATTGGAGAGCTTAAAGGCTCTGATCGGCGAAGCCATTGAATCGGGATTCTATAACATAGATATTGATTCGTCGACCTTGGTAGATTTATCCGAGAGCGATATTAAAAAGCAACAATACTGGAATTATGAAGTCTGCGCCAAGCTTACCCAGTTTATCCGCCAAGTCCAGCCGAGGGGGGTTGAAGTTTCCGTCGGTGGCGAGATAGGCGAGGTCGGCAGCAAGAATTCCACGGCAGAAGATTTACGGGCTTTTATGGAAGGTTATAAAGAAAGGCTGCGTAAAGGCCGCACAGGGATCAGCAAGATAAGCATCCAGACAGGCACTTCTCACGGCGGCGTAGTTTTACCCGACGGGACAGTAGCCCAGGTTAAGCTGGATTTTGAAACATTAAGGGCATTATCCAAAATCGCCAAGGAAGAATTCGGCCTTGCCGGAGCAGTGCAGCACGGGGCATCCACCCTTCCCGCTGAGGCATTCCATAAATTTCCGGAAGTCGACACTGCCGAGGTGCACCTGGCCACGGAATTCCAGAATATGATTTATGAGAGTAAGCATTTTCCCCAGGATTTAAAGGCCAAAATTTACGAGTGGCTTAAAATAAGTGCCGCCTCTGAGAAAAAAGAAGGCGAAACCGAAGAGCAGTTCTTCTATAAGACCCGTAAGAAAGCGCTGGGGCCGTTTAAGAAAGAGATCATGGGTTTGTCCCAGGAAGTCCGGGACGCCATTGCCCAGGAAATCGAAAAGAAATTTGATTTTCTCTTTAAGCAGTTAAACGCGGTGAATAATAAAGAGGTCGTGGATAAATATGTCACTTTAAAACGGGTGATTTTGCGCAAGCGCCAGGAAAAAGAACAGATAGTGCATGACGGCGAGGGCGCAGATTAATTTAAGAGGTGGAATATGCGTTCAGACAAAATTAAGAAAGGCATAGAGCGTATCCCGCATCGGGCGCTTTTGCACGCTACCGGTTTAAGCAAAAAAGACCTGGACAGGCCTTTTATCGGAGTGGCTACTTCTTTTACCGATTTAATACCCGGCCACATCGGCATGCGCGACCTGGAACGCTATATTGAACGCGGCGTCTGTTACGGGGGAGGTGTTCCGTTTTTCTTCGGAGTGCCGGGTATCTGCGACGGCCTGGCAATGGGGCATTTAGGAATGTGTTATCCTCTGGCCCTGCGCGAAATCGTGGCGGACACTATTGAAACAGTTTGTAATGCTCACAGTTTAGACGGTATTATCTGCCTGACCAATTGTGATAAGATTACCCCCGGTATGCTCATGGGGATTGCGCGGTTAAATATTCCGGCAATCATTGTTACTGCCGGCCCGATGCTTTCCGGGCGTTTTAAGCAAAGAAAACTGGCTTTTGTGCACGATACTTATGAGGCGGTGGCGTTAGCTAGTAAAGGTAAGATTTCTCCCGAAGAGATATCTTGTTTGGAGATGGAGGCTTGCCCCGGGGCAGGTTCCTGCCAGGGTTTATATACAGCCAATACCATGGCCTGCCTTACCGAGGCCATGGGGATGTCTTTGCCGGGTTGCGGTACGGCCTTAGCGGTTTCCGCTAAAAAGCGCCGGATTGCATCGGCTAGCGGCGAGCGCATTGTAGAATTGGCCAGAAAAAATATTAAGCCGTTAGATATTATCAACAAAAAATCTTTGGAGAACGCCATAGTGGTGGATATGGCCCTTGGCGGCTCAAGCAATACGGTTTTGCATTTGATGGCGATAGCCCATGAGGCGGGTATAAAATTAGACCTTAAAACCTTTGACGATATCGGTAAAAATACCCCGCACATTTCCAGCATAGAACCTGCAGGAGCGCATTTTATGGAAGACCTGGAATTTGCCGGCGGGATTCCCGCGGTATTGAAACGCTTAAAAAATAAATTGAATAATTCAATGACCTTAAGCGGCAGCAGGATTTTTGAAATCGCCCAGAAGGCTGAGATTTTTGATGAAGACGTTATTCGTCCTCTTGATAAGGCCTATCATAAGCAGGGCGGGATCGCGGTTCTATTCGGGAATCTGGCGCCTGACGGCGCAGTGGTCAAGCAGGCGGCAGTAAGCCCTAAGATGATGAAATTTAGCGGCAAGGCCAGGGTGTTTAACCGCGAAGAAGAAGCCATGCAGGCAATCTTAAAAGGCAGGATTAAAAAAGGCGATTGTATAGTCATCCGTTACGAAGGCCCATCCGGCGGCCCGGGTATGCGCGAGATGTTAGCTCCTACCTCGGCAATCGTTGGCATGGGTTTAGCTGATTCGGTTGCCCTGATAACCGACGGGAGATTCTCCGGAGGCACCAAGGGGCCGTGCGTCGGGCACATTTCTCCCGAGGCATCGGCAGGCGGGCCGATCGCTATCCTAAAAGACGGCGATATCATCAGCCTGGATATACCCAATAGAAAATTAGAGGTTAAATTAAGTAAATCTGAAATAGAAAAAAGGTTTAAAAACTGGAAACCGGTTCCGCCTAAAATAAAAACAGGATGTTTAGGCAGGTATTCCAGGTTAGTCACTTCGGCGGATAAAGGAGCAGTGTTAGCATGACCGGTGCGCAGATTTTAATCGAGTGCCTGAAGCGCGAAGGGGTGGAAGTGATATTCGGCTACCCCGGCGGGCAGGTGTTGCCCATATTTGATCAACTTTACGACGCGGATGTCAGGTTTATTCTTACCCGCCATGAGCAGGGGGCGGCGCACGCGGTTGACGGCTACGCGCGGGCAACCGGAAAGACAGGAGTCTGCATTGCTACTTCCGGCCCTGGCGCTACTAATCTTACTACCGGCATTGCCAACGCTTATATGGATTCCATCCCGATGGTGGCGATTACCGGGCAGGTAAAATCTTTTTTAATCGGCAATGACGCCTTTCAGGAAGCGGATGTCACCGGGATCACCCGGCCGATAACCAAACATAATTATCTGGTCAAGGACGTAAAAGATTTGGCGCGGATAATCCGCGAGGCTTTTCATGTCGCCTCAACCGGCAGGCCTGGCCCTGTGCTTGTAGATATTCCTTCAGATATCCAGATGCAGGATACGGAATTTATCTGGCCGGAGGAAGTGAATATGCTCGGATATAAACCTACGCTTTTCGGCCATCCCGGGCAGATTAAAAAAGCGGCTAAACTGATCGCAAAAGCCAAGAGGCCGATTATTTATGCCGGCGGCGGGATTATTACTTCCGGCGCCCATAATGAAATAAAGGAACTGGCGGAGAAACTTCAGGCCCCGGTGACCTGGACCCTTATGGGCATAGGCGGGTTTCCGGCTACCCATAAACTTTCCTTAGGCATGCTCGGGATGCACGGGACAGCTTACGCCAACCATTCCATAATGGAATCAGATTTGATTATCGCGGTGGGCGCGCGTTTTGATGACCGGGTTACCGGCAGGCTGGATGCCTTTGCCCCGAATGCTAAAGTTATTCATATTGATATTGACCCCGCTTCTATTAGTAAAAATGTGCGGGTGGATGTGCCGATAGTCGGCGATGCCAAGAATATACTCGGGCAATTGCTGGAAGAAGTTAAGGGTAACCCCGATATTTCAGAGTGGCAAAAGACCGTAGAGGATTGGAAGAAAAAACATCCTATGAGATATAAAGATGACGGTAAAATTAAGCCTCAGTATGTCATTGAACAGATTGATGAAGCTACAAAAGGCGACGCCATCATCACTACCGAGGTAGGCCAGAACCAGATGTGGGCAGCCCAGTGGTATAAATATACCAAGCCGCGCAGCTTTATTTCTTCCGGCGGCCTGGGCACTATGGGTTTTGGTTTTCCGGCGGCTATTGGCGCGAAGGTGGGTTGTCCGGATAAGACCGTAATTGACATTGCCGGGGACGGCTCGATCCAGATGAATATCCAGGAATTAGGCACTTGCGTCTGCAATAAAATAAATGTCAAGGTGGCGATATTGAACAACGGCTATTTAGGTATGGTCAGGCAGTGGCAGGAATTATTTTACAAGAAGCGCTATTCACAGGTTTGTATTACTTCTCCGGATTTTGTGAAGTTAGCCGAGAGCTACGGCGCGGTGGGGATAAAAGTCACTAAAAAAGAAGAAGTGCGCCCGGCGATTGAAAAAGCGCTTGAGACAGAAAATACCGTGTTTATTGATTTTCATATAGAACCGGAGGAAAATGTGTTTCCGATGGTGCCGGCAGGGGAAGCAATCAACCGGATAATCGGAGGATTAGCCTGATGCGCCACACTATTTCGGTTATAGTAGAAAACAAATTTGGCGTGCTTGCCCGGGTGGCCGGATTATTCAGCGCCCGCGGCTATAATATCGCCTCTTTATCTGTAAGTGAGACCCTTGACCCGGGCATATCCTATATGACCATCGTGGTAGAAGCCAATGACGAGAAGATATTGGAGCAGATAAAAAAACAACTTAATAAATTAATAGACGTTATTTCTATTACTGATTTTACCAAGAAAGAACACGCCGACCGCGAGTTGGTCCTGGTAAAAGTAAATTATTCCGCAAAAGAAAAAGCTAAATTGGAAAGTATCCTGAATAAATATGTAGCTAAGATTATTCAGCACAAGCAGGAGAGCGCGATTATCGAGGCGGTAGGAGACCAGGGGCAGATTAAACAGCTGCTTGAGGCGCTGGGGAATATCGGGGTTAAGGAATTAGTCAGGACAGGCAGAATCGCAATGACTTACTAACCAGGAGGAAGTAAAATGGCAAAGATTTATTATGACAAAGACGCAGACTTAAATCTTTTAAAGGATAAAACCATCGCTATCATCGGCTA
>CAYPRG010000081.1:0-5421 GCA_964413025.1 uncultured Planctomycetales bacterium | reverse complement strand
TCCTGCGGAGAATTCATATCCGGCTCGCTGACTATTTCCAGCAAAGGAATACCGGCGCGGTTAAAATCCACCAGGCTGCAATCTTCCTTATGTATCAGCTTTCCGGCGTCTTCCTCTAAATGCACACGGGTTATCCCGATGCGCTTGGTTTTATCCTCTAAATCTATATCCAGGAACCCGTCCTTCGAGAACGGTAAATCATATTGGGAAATCTGATAATTTTTAGGCAGGTCCGGATAAAAATAATTTTTACGGTCAAATTTGGTGAATTCCTGTATCTTGCAATTTAATGCCAGGCCGGTCTTGATAGCGAAATCCAGGGCGACTTTATTTAAAACCGGTAATGAACCCGGGAAACCTAAACACACCGGGCAGACCTGCGAATTAGGCTGGCTGCCAAATTCGGTTGAACACCCGCAAAAGGCCTTGGTCTTTGTCTTTAAATGCAAATGGACTTCTAATCCGATTACTGCCTGATATTCCATAATTTCGTCAGCTAACTTTCGGTTTTTCTAAATGCCAAGGGGTATTCTGCTCATAAGTATGGGCCACCCTCAAAAGCATCTCTTCGCCAAACGGCTTGGCTAAAATCTGCAACCCCACCGGTAAACCGCTCTTTGCAAAACCGCAAGGAACGGAAATCGCGGGTATCCCGGCTAAATTCGCCGAGATAGTATAGATATCGGAAAGATACATCTTTAAAGGGTCTTTTGTTTTTTCCCCGATTTTAAATGCTACCGTAGGAGCAGTAGGAGCCACGATACAATCAAACTGGCTGAAGGCCTTGTCAAAATCCTGTTTTATAAGCGTCCTGACTTTTAGAGCCCTGAGATAATAGGCGTCATAATAACCATGCGATAAAGCAAATGTCCCCAGGATAATCCTTCGCTTTGCCTCTTCACCAAAACTTTTGCCACGCGTACTGTTGTACATATCTATCAGGCCTTGCACCTTCTCTTTTACTCCGCCTGCCCTGTAACCATACTGCACTCCGTCAAACCTGGCCAGATTAGAACTTGCCTCGGCAGTAGCCACAATATAATAAACCGGCACGGCATATTCGGTATGCGGCAGGGATACTTCCTGGCAGGACGCGCCCAAACTCTTTAATTTCTCCACCGCGTCTACGACTATCGCTTTAACTTCCGGGTCTATGCCTTCTATGAAATATTCTTTCGGGATTCCGATTTTCAAGCCCTTTATATCACTTGTCAGCGCCTTGGTATAATCAGGCACTTCCTTATTAACCGAAGTAGAATCCTTGGGGTCATAACCGGAGATGACATTCATTAACAAAGCGCTATCTCTGGTATCTTTAGTAAGAGGGCCAATCTGGTCTAAACTGGAAGCAAAAGCAATTAACCCGTAACGGGAAACCCGGCCATAAGTAGGCTTAAGCCCGACCACTCCGCAGAAAGAAGCAGGCTGGCGGATTGAACCGCCGGTATCAGAACCCAGAGCCATAATCGCCTCATCAGCGGCAACTGCCGCGGCTGAGCCGCCCGAAGAACCTCCCGGCACGCATTCCAAGTTCCAGGGGTTACGCGTGGGCCCGAAACAGGAATTTTCGGTGGATGAACCAAAAGCAAATTCATCCATATTTGTTTTGGTTTCTAAAATTACCGCCCCGGCTGCTTTTAACTTTTCAATTACCGTAGCGTCATAAGGCGGCTTGAAACCTTCCAATATTTTAGAGCAACATTCAGTATTCAGGCCGTCGGTGCAGATATTATCCTTGATAGCTACCGGTATACCGCTTAAAGCCCCGGAAGCGCTTGGCTTTTGTGTTTTCAAATCATCCACGGACGCAGCCACCCGGACATAAGCTTTAACCTTAGTATCTGTTTCTTTGATCTTTCCCTGCAGCGCGGAGAGTATCTGGCCGGAGGTGATTTCTTTAGCAGCCAGCTTTTTAATCAATTCACAGGCGGTCAATGTATTATTGTTCATATTATTCTATCACTTTTGGGACGACAAAGAAGCCTTCCGATTTTTGCGGCGCGTTGGCGAGCGCCTTTGCCTGCGGCAAAGACTCCCGCGGAGAATCCTCCCTGAGCACATTATTAATCGGCAGGATATGGCTGGTAGGCTGAATATCTTTTATCTCTAACTTTGTTAACTTATCAATAAAATCCAGGATATCCTTCAGCTGTCCGGATAGCATTTCCAACTCTTCAGGCGCTAATTCCATCCGGCTCAAATGGGCCACGTATTTGACTGTATCTTTATCAATTGGCATAAGTTACCCCTCATCCTTAAAGTTAATTTTTAATGATAACACCCTTTAGCCAAAAAGTCAAAGGAATTCAAGAGGTAAAAATATGTGGACAAACGGCAAAAAATATGTAAAATAGCATACAATATGCATAAGAATATAAAAGAAAAAAAGGTCAAATATTACCTCAATCCCCAGGGCGAATTTGTCATAGAGAACTATAATCACTCCAAGCGGTTCGCCAATTTCTTCCCCGGGATTGCCGGCAAATACGGCATACCGATGTGGGTCTTCTATGTCAACCGCGGCCAGGCCATCACCAGCTTCGGGATAATGGACAAGAACCACTCTATGCTGGAGTTTTTTCCGGCAAATAAAGCCTGGCAGATAGTATCCTCGCAGGGATTCAGGACATTCCTTAAGGTATCCACCGCTAAAAAAACCCAGTTTTACGAACCCTTTCATAACGGTTTTAGCAGTTTAGAATTTGACCTGGCTAACAAGATGTGCATTACTTCGCACGGCCTGGCGATTGAAGAAGACAACCTCTCGCTGGGAATCAGGACTAAAATAGAGTATTTCAATATCCCCAATGAAGATTATGCCGGATTGGCCAGAGTAATCACTATAAAGAATTTAAGCCGCTCCCCAAAAAAGATTCAATTGTTGGACGGCCTTCCGCAAATCGTCCCCTTTGGCACCAGCAACCTATTCCTGAAAAAACTTGGCCGCACCATAGAGGCCTGGATGAAAGTAGATAACCTGGAAAAGGGAGTTCCTTTTTACAAATTGAACGTTGACCCTACCGACAGGCCGGAAGTCATACACATTAAAAGAGGAAACTTTTATTTAGGGTTCCATTATAATAAATCTAAGCCGGAGATAATCCGCCCGATAGTCGACCCGGAGTATATATTCGGGCCGGTTACCGACTTCTCCTGCCCCCGCCAATTCTTGGCTGCTAAGAAATTTGTTTCCCCCAAGAATGAGATAATTTCCAGCAAAACTCCCTGCGCCTTCCTGCTTTCAAGCCTTGAATTAAATGCCGGAGAGGCTAAAACATTTTATTCCCTGGTCGGCTATATCAGAAACCAGGAAGCACTAAACTCTTCTATCGCTAAAATCATTGCCCCCGGATACCTTGCCCAAAAGAAAGAAGAAAATAAAGAAGTTATCGAGGGGCTCCAGCAGGACATCTCAACCAAAACCAGTTCCCTGGAGTTTGACCTCTATTGCAAACAGACCTACCTGGACAATATCCTGCGCGGCGGTTATCCTTTAGTCTTTAAGACCGATTCATCCAGTTCGGTATTTTATCTTTATTCCAGAAAACACGGCGATTTGGAAAGAGACTATAATAAATTCCACCTTGACCCGACTTACTATTCACAGGGTAACGGCAATTACCGGGATGTAAACCAGAACCGCAGGTGCGACATCTGGTTTAACCCCGAAATAAAAGATGAAAACCTGGTTTATTTCTTTAACCTGCTGCAGGCAGACGGGTTCAATCCCCTAGTAACTAAAGGTGCGAGCTTTATATTAAAGGAAGGCGTGAATTTAGAAGCGGCATTGGCCGGCTTGGCAGAAAAAAATCAGCTGGCTGTAATCGCTTCATACCTGAACAAACCTTTTACCCCCGGGGATATTATTTATTTCATTGAAGAAAACAGGATAAAATTAAACGCATCCTATGACGATTTTCTGAAGGCGCTCTTCTCCTTTTCGGTAGAAATCCAGGAAGCCGAACACGGCGAAGGATTCTGGACCGACCACTGGGCATATAACCTTGATTTAATGGAAACTTACCTGGAAGTATACCCTGAAAAATTAAAAGAGATCCTCTTTGAAAAGAAGGTTTTTACATATTACGATAACAGCCAAACTGTCAAGCCCAGGCGGGAAAAATACCTGCTCTATAACGGTTTACCCAGGCAGCTGCATTCGCTTGCCACTGACCATGAAAAAGAAGGAATGATTGCCGCAAGGCCTATGCAGGCGCACGTAGTCAGGGCGCAATACGGTAAAGGAGATATCTACAAGGCCACCCTGATCAGCAAACTATTATGCCTGGTGGCAAATAAGATCTCCTCGCTTGACCCCTTTGGCGTAGGCATTGAAATGGAAGCCAATAAACCAAACTGGTATGACGCCCTGAACGGCTTGCCCGCCCTGTTCGGCTCTTCTCTCTGCGAAACATTAGAACTCAAAAGGTTTATTCTTTTCATAGCCGATTCCATAGGTAAAACCAATACCGGGAAAATCAATGTTACCGAGGAGGTGCGCGATTTCCTGGTTGAGCTTGATAAATCAATCCGGGAATGTTTAAACAGCGGCTCAAGCGATAAAGACTTTCAATATTGGGACAAAAGTTACAGCTTAAAAGAAGATTACCGCGCTAAAACCAGGCTTGGTTTCAGCGGGAATGAATCAGAAATGGATACCTCGGAACTTACCTTAATCCTGGATAACGCCTTGAAAAAATTAGACGCCGGGATAAAGAAAGCTTTGGATATAGATAAAAATATTTACTATGCCTATTTTATAAATGAAGTGGCGGAATACCAACCCCTGCAAGAGCCATTTATAAAACCGCTTAAATTCACCCAGAAAAAAGTTCCTTTCTTCCTGGAATCACAAATGCACGCCATAAGGCTTAGCCAAGACGCGGATAAAGCAAGGCCGCTTTACAAAGCAATAAAAAACAGCGAGCTTTTTGATAAAAAACTTAAAATGTATAAAGTCACCGCCCCGCTTGCCGGCATGCCCGAAGAAATCGGCAGGTGCCGCGCCTTTACGCCGGGCTGGCTGGAAAATGAGTCCATATGGCTGCATATGGAATATAAATACTTATTGGAAGTTTTAAGGCACGGGCTTTACGAAGAATTTTATCAGGATTTTAAAAATGTCCTGGTCCCTTTTCAAAATCCGCAGAATTACGGGCGCAGCATCCTGGAGAATTCGTCATTCCTGGTCTCAAGCGTTTTTCCGGATAAGAAACTGCACGGCAACGGTTTTGTCGCCCGCCTCTCCGGCTCGACCGCGGAATTCCTGCAGATATGGCTGACTATGAATTTAGGAGTGGCGCCGTTTAAGCTGGATAAAGAGGGAAAACTTAACCTGCAATTTAAGCCTATCCTGGCGGGCTGGCTTTTTAACAAAAAATACGGCCTTTATAGTTTCAATTTCTTAAGCAATATCAAAGT
>CAYPRG010000080.1:3936-5440 GCA_964413025.1 uncultured Planctomycetales bacterium | reverse complement strand
ACCTTCTCGTTTTCAATAATATCCGCTGCCTGCATCAACTTTGAGTCGATAGTTATGCTGCCTTCGTAATAAAGATTGGCCTCGGTGACCCGCGCGCGGTGTATTTTAGATTTCAACATCGTCCTGAACATTTTATTTTCTCCTTACCAATTGATATGTTTTTCTGGCAATCATCAATTCTTCATTGGTGGGGATAACCAGGACCTTGGGCATTTTCTTCATATGCGCAAATGTCCCTTTGCATGCCTTCTCTCTGACGTCCTTCTGATGTTCCCCTATCCCGGCGGTAAATACCAAAATATCGCAGCCGCCCATCACCGCGGTATAAGCCCCGATATATTTTTTTATACGATATATAAAAATCTCGATTGCCAACGCCGCGCGCTTATTTCCTTTTCTAATGGCAGCTTCCAGTTCTCTCATATCATTACTTACCCCTGAGATACCTTTTAAGCCGCTTTCTTTATTCAATATCTTATCCATGGAATGAATATCCAGCTTTTGTTTATGCATGATGTAAGTCACCAGGGCAGGGTCAATGTCTCCGCAACGCGTTCCCATAATCAACCCTTCTAAAGGAGTAAATCCCATGCTGGTATCAACGGACCTCCCCTTATCGATGGCGGCGATACTGCATCCGTTGCCAAGATGGCAGGTAATTATTCTTAATTTGTTTAATGGTCTTTTAACCAGCCTTGCCGCCTCTCCGGCGACATACTCGTGGCTGGTCCCGTGAAAACCGTATTTTCTTATATCAAATTTTTCATAATATTCATAAGGCAAGCCGTAAATATAGGCATAAGGCGGAATGGTGTGATGGAAAGCGGTATCAAATATCGCCACCTGCTTTATTCCCGGCAACAGTTTTTTACAGGCCAGGATACCCTCTAAATTTGCCGGGTTATGTAATGGGGCTATCTCAAAACACTCTTTTATATCTTTGATAACCAAATCATTGACTATAGCCGGCTTCTGGAATTTCTCAGCGCCATGGACTACCCTATGCCCTACCGCGGAAACGCCATCAATCTTTTCCAGTATCGACTTCAAGCCGGTGTAATGGTCCTGAATAGCCGAGCCTTCCTCTCCGATATGTTCAATCAAACCCTTTGATTCCAGGCTCTCATCGGGCATCCGGAAAAGTTTATATTTTATTGAAGAGCTGCCGCTGTTTATGACTAATATTCTCATGATCATTGCGCCCTTATCGCTGTAACTGCCACACAATCAACAATATCATCAACCGAACACCCGCGGGAAAGGTCACTTGCCGGCTTCTTTACTCCTAAAAGTAGCGGCCCTAAAGCGCGGGCATTTCCCAAACGCTCCACCAGTTTATAACCGATATTGCCTGCCTCAAGATTAGGAAATATTAAAACATTTGCATTCCCTGCCAAAGGGCTGTCAGGATATTTTATCTTGGCTATCTCTGGAATAATAGCCGAGTCAACCTGCATTTCTCCGTCAACTAACACATCAGGCGACATCTCCCTGAGTATCTTTA
>CAYPRG010000080.1:0-3836 GCA_964413025.1 uncultured Planctomycetales bacterium | reverse complement strand
ACCTGCATTTCTCCGTCAACTAACACATCAGGCGACATCTCCCTGAGTATCTTTAATGCTTCAACTATCTTTTCGATATTCCTGCCTTTAGCCGAACCCCTGGTAGAATAACTAAGCATAGCGATACGAGGAGTAAAACCCAAAACTTTGTTGCCTAGTTCGGCTGCCGATAAAGCTATACATGCCAACTGGCGCGAATTCGGCTCAGGGATTACTCCGCAGTCCGCGAATATAAACGTTCCCTCATCGCCATAAGGGCAGTTCGGCACCACCATAATAAAACAACTGGATATAATGGTTATGCGTTCATCAATCCCTATACAGCGTATGGCGCTCCTGACCATATCAGGGGTAGTATGGCTTGCTCCGGCGACAATGCCGTCGACTTTACCTTCGCGGGCCATCATCGCCGCGTAATAAAGGGTATCATCAAGGAACAGCTTCTTAACAACATCAATCTCTATGTCTTTAGCTTTATGAAGCTGATAGAATTCGTCAATATACCTCTCCTGCTCTTTAGGGTCCATCTTATCCTTGCTAAGGACTACTATCTTGGCAATCCCTTCAGCTTCAATAATCCGGGCAGCCTTGACCGTGCGCGCGTCATCATATTCAGGGAGGATAATCGTCTTTAGATTAGCCTTTGCCTTAGCGCGGATTTTCTTAAGGGTATCCATTTTATATTCCTTTCAATATTTTATCTAAGTCCACATTATCTTTGATTAATTTAACCACCGCATTAATTTTGTCGGCATCCTTGGGACGGATTTTCACCGTTAAGTCATGGACGCAGGTTGCCACATCATAGGTATCGGATTTAGATAATAGGACCGGGACGTTGGCCTTGCTTAATAAGTTCAGTATAGGCTGGTCAGGCAGGATCCCGCCGGATAAAACTACCCCGGAAACTTTAAGCCTCTTTTCGTCGGTATCCCGGAAACAGCCTAACGCGGTCATCAGCATATCCTCCCTGTCTCCGGGAGTGATAATCAGGCTGTCGTCGACTATATATTTTATGGCGTCATGCGGTTCCATTGCCCCGACAATGACCCGGCTTACCGGGCATTCCAGATAATCTTTCCCGCAGATAAATTCAAAGTCTGTCTCTTCCAGGATTTGTTCAATAGTGGGGCGGGAAAGCATAGGGTTATAGGGAATTACTCCTAATACATTGACCCCTTTCCTCTTTAAGCCTTTTCTCACCAGATTATTTATCTTCTCAAATTTATCCGGCAGGACTTTATTAATAATAACGCCTAAAAGCTTGACCCCTTCTCTTTCAAAAAGCGCCTTATTTAACATTATCTCGTCAATAGGCCTGCCTATTCCTCCGGAAGAGATGAGGATGGCCTTAGCGCCCACTAATTTTGCCACCGCAGCGTTGGAATGATCAAAAACAGAACCTACCCCGGCATGGCCGGTCCCTTCAATGATAACCATATCATGATTCTTAGAGACCCTACGGAAGGAATCCTGGATTTGCTTGGTGATTGTTTTCTTGTCCGGGCGGCTGATGTATTTTTCGGTAAACCCTTTATCTACCGCGATCGGGCTCATATCCTTTAAGCCGCATTTTATGCCGCAAACCTCCTCGATGAGCACTGAATCTTCGTCAATCTTCATGCCTTCTTCTTCGAGGTAACGCTGGCCGATAGGTTTTATGAAGGCGACTTTCTTAAATTTGTTCTGAAAATTACAGATCAAGCCCAAAGAAACAGTAGTCTTTCCGTCGTTCTGTTTTGTGGCAGCGATAAATACTTTCTTCAAAGATTATCCTCTATCTTCTTTTTTAACCCGGCTTTGTTCAGGGCGCCTACGACCTGTTCATTAACTTTACCATTTTTAAAAAAAATCAAAGTAGGTATTGACATTACCCCGTAGCGGGTGGCCACCTGTGAATTCTCATCGACATTAACCTTCCCGATTTTTATTTTTCCGGAAAATTCCTTGGCCAATTCGTCAATGACCGGCGCGATCATCTTGCAAGGGCCGCACCAGGTAGCCCAAAAATCTACTAATACCGGAATGTCCGATTCCAAAACCTCTTTTTTGAAACTCTGGTCAGTCAGATCTAAGGTAGCCATATTAATCCTCACTGAAATGGTTGATAATCTATCCTCAAGTAAGGATATAAGTTATCATAAATAGCTTTTAAATGCAAGAGATTTTAGAATTGGCGTGAATTTACTCCGGCGGTAATTAATCAGAAAGGATTTTAGCAGAAGCGGGGAGCGATATCCTGAAGGTGGCCCCTTTGCCTGTTTCGCTTACCGCCTCAATAGAGCCGCGATGGGCCTCAATGATATTGTAAACAATCGATAAGCCCAGGCCGGTGCCTTCTCCTACCTGTTTAGTAGTGAAAAATGGCTCGAATATTTTATCCAGGTTTTCTTTTGGGATGCCGACTCCGTTATCAGATATGGATAAGCTAACGATTTTCTTCTCCGGGTCATACTCTGTCTTTAAAATTACCGTTCCGGTTTTTTCACCGGGCTTATTTTGAATTGCCCACTGGGCATTATTAACAATATCAAATATGGCCTGTTGCAAAAGCTGTGAATCGCCCTGAATTTGAGGCAAATCAGGCTGGAGTTCCTTACTAATGGACACATTTTGCAATTTGAACTCATGCTCCAACAAAATAGACACCTTATCTATAATCTCATTTAAATAAATCGGCTTGAATAACCCTTTGGAAGCATGAGAAAAATTCAGCAACGCCTGAGTAATATTTTTACAGCGTAAAGCGGAACTCTCAATAGCAGCCAAAAGCTCTTTAAAATCATCAATGTTAAAATCTTTCTTCTGCCCTGCCATCATCCGGATCAGCTGCACATTATTTAAAACACCGGTCAAAGGATTGTTTATCTCATGGGCCACTCCGCCGGCCAACACCCCCACCGAAGCCATCTTTGCGGACTGCACCAGCTGGGCCTGGGTGGTTTTGAGCCGTTCATAGGTAGTTTTAAGGTCCCCCTCTTTCTCTCTGAGCTCGGCGATACTTTTCGCAACGTTAACGATACCGGTGAGCTCTCCTTCTTTGTTTTTCATAACAGACCCTGAAAAAAGCATGGGGACCGGGCTACCGTCTTTCTTTTTAAAGACGACCTCCTGGTTATGAACCTTCCCCTCCCTTAAAACCATATCCAATAAAACTTGCTTTTCAGAAATCAGATTTATCGGCTTCCCGAGTAATTCCTCCTCCCTGTAACCGAGAAGATCCAAAACAATACGATTAACCATACCCATGGTCCCGTCCATATCGGTCACAATTAACGAATCCAGAAAATTTTCCAGGATATTTTCATTATAAGCCTTGGCCCTTTCAATATCCCGCACCATAACCGCCATGGCATCCCGGGCTTTCATCAATTCTCTTGTGCGCACTTTGACTTTTTCTTCCAGGGTCCTAGACCAGCCTTCAATCTTCCTTTTGGCGGACTGCAGATTAATAATCAATTCATTAATCTTACGCATATCTTGAGTGCTGCATATAATCTTGGCGGACATAACTCCCGCTATCGTCTTAATCAGGCCTTCCTTCTCCGCTTCCAATATACCGCATATCTTAAGCGCCTCATCGCTGGAATAGGATTCCTTTAATAATAACCCCGCCTCTTGTATGGCTTCCTTAATCAAAGCCTGGGTTTTCTCTATCCCCAAACTTGAGGAAAAAGCTTCGGTTATATCTTGCAAGGCAATTCTTTCTTTCATAGCACCCCTTAATCCGGAATAGCCAATATTACGGTAGTGGTATTGTGAAACCCCGACATCTGCCCGATATCCATGGCAAATTCTCCATAGGTTTCAAAACCTATAAGCGGAACTTTGACAAT
>CAYPRG010000079.1:0-5459 GCA_964413025.1 uncultured Planctomycetales bacterium | reverse complement strand
TTGAAAATTCCATATCCAGTTTCACTGCCGCTATCGCGAATTATCAGATTGCTCCAGACGCGGCAAACTATAACGTCACCACAACTTTCAGCACCTTTGGCGGAGCAGCTGTAAATACCACCATCACCCGCCTTGAGAATACAGACAGATTGATTACTGAGGGAACAACCAATATCTTGGTGCGTAACTATGAAATAACCACTACAGTCACCCATCCTCAAAATAACAATATTACTGTAACCCTTCACCAGATAATCGCGCGCAGATTGATTCCCACTTTCCAGCACTCGGTTTTTTATAATGATGACTTGGAAATCCTCCCCGGGTCTAATATGACTTTAAGCGGCAGATTACACAGCAATAAAGATATTTATTTAGATGCCGAGAGCGGGGCAACTTTAAGAATTGATTCTACATATTTAAGGTCAGCGGGAAATATTTATAATCAGAGAAAAAATAATGGAGGGCAACATCTTTTGGGCACTGTTGCTATTAAAGTAAATGATGGGAGCGGGACTTATCAGAATATGAACCAATCAGGAGTTGAGCTGGATTGTAATGACTCTACTTGGGAAACCGCGTCCCAGACACGCTGGGCCGGCTCTGTCCAGAGTGCGGTACATGGCGTTAACAAGCTTACTGCTCCGGCAGTGGCATCAACCCAATCCAGCGGTTACTATGCTAATAACGCCAACGTGGTTGTAGAAAACGGCACCTTAAAAAAGGGCGGCGTTATCTTAACTGAAGGGGTTGATTATCCGGAAGGAACAATCACAACAGACACAGACCTCTTTGATAAGAGAGAAAATAAATATATAAAAGCCACGAATATAGATTTAGGGAAACTTAGCGGGGTTGGCTACACCAAGGCAGACGGAACCGCTTATCCTAATAATTTACCTTCAAATGGCTTACTTTATGCTACCAGGAATGATGCCGGCACATATGAGCCTGCAGTGAGGTTGGTAAACGGTTCAACGATTAATAGCAGCACAGGACTAACAGTTGTTACTAATGACCCTGTTTACGTACAAGGGGATTACAATACCGTGGATAAAAAAGCAGCAGCCGTAATCAGCGATTCTCTCAATCTGCTTTCTAATAACTGGAATGACGCAAACAGTACCTTGGACCAAAATAGCCGCGTCTCCACCCAGACAACTTATAATTGCGCTTTTATTGCCGGAATAAAAACAACCACTGATACCAGCTACAACGGCGGACTGGAGAATTATCCCAGATTGCATGAAAAATGGTCCGGGGTAAATTTAAATATCACCGGTTCTTTCGTGGCCCTTTGGAACAGCGCTATCGCCACCGGTAACTGGAGCAATGCTTCTTATTCGCCGCCTATCCGTAATTGGAATTACGACACCTCTTTTAATAATACCACCGGCTTGCCGCCGTTTACCCCAATGGCAGTAGAAGCCCAACGAATCGCCTGGTGGAAAGATTAAACCCTGCCTCTTGAGGGAATATTTTTGTTTGCCTTTTTTAAATCTATTAGATATAATATGATACATGCTAAATCTAAATATGCTTGAGCCTTATATATTGTCATTTATCCCTATCTTTGTGGCAGTAGATGCCATAGGAAATATCCCGTTGTTTGTCGGGCTTGTAGAAGGGATGTCTAAAAAGCAAAAACACAAGATCATTATTGAGTCGATCGCCACCGCAACCGGGCTGGCGATTTTATTCATGTGGGTAGGCAAATTTATATTATCACTGTTAGGTATAACTATCCCGGATTTTCAGATTGCCGGAGGAGCGCTCTTATTTATAATATCTGTCCGGCTTTTACTGCCCGGGGCGCAGAAGTTCATATTATCGAATGGCCACGATAAAGACGTAGGGGTTTTTCCTTTAGGAACCCCCTTAATCACCGGGCCCGCGGTATTAACAACTACCCTGATGATGCTGGACAGTTACGGCCCTATGCCCACATTCGTCTCTTTAATTATCAACATGTTCATAGTCTGGGTCACCTTGATCAAATCTGATTTAATCATCAAATTAATCGGTGCCAACGGCACCCGCGCCTTTTCCAAAATCATGTATATTCTACTTGCCGCTATAGCGGTAATGATGATCAGGCGCGGAGTGATAGGAGTATTTGTAAAATGATGCAAAAAGTCCTAACCTTTATTATGGCAGGAGGCAAGGGAGAACGTTTATATCCTTTAACCAGGGATAGGACTAAACCAGCGGTTCCCTTCGGCGGCATCTACAGGATTATAGATTTTACCTTAAGCAATTGTATCAATTCAGGATTACGCAAGGTTTACCTGCTTACCCAGTATAAATCGGCATCCCTGGAAAGGCATATCCGCCTGGGCTGGAACATACTGTCTTCCGAATTGGATGAATATATTGATGTGTTACCGGCTCAACAGAGAGTAGGCGATTCCTGGTATCTTGGCACTGCTGACGCGATTTATCAAAACCTTTACACCCTGGAAATGGATAAACCCGATGAGGTACTGATATTGTCCGGGGACCATGTTTATAAAATGAACTATTACACCATGATAGATTTTCACCGGGATAAAGACGCGGATTTGACCGTAGGCGTGGTAGAGATGGAAAAAGAGAAATCCCTGCATTTAGGGGTAGTAGAAGTCGATCCCTCAGGAAAAGTCATGGGATTCCAGGAAAAACCAACAAAACCTAAAACCATACCCGGCAACACGGATAAAATATACGCCTCTATGGGTATTTATAACTTCAAGAGCGAGGTCCTTGAACGGGAATTGCAGGAAGACGCCAAGAAACAACAGGGCACGGCGCATGATTTCGGCAAAGACATCATCCCCCTGATGCTGAAAAAAGGCTTAAAAATTTATGCTTATAATTTCCGGGATGAAAACAATAAAGAGGCGCAATACTGGAGGGATATCGGGACCATCGACGCTTATTATGAAGCGAACATGGACCTGATACAGGTTGACCCCACATTTAACCTCTACGATAAAAATTGGCCCCTCAGGACTTACCAGGAGCAATTTCCGCCGCTAAAGACTGTTTTTGCCGGAGAAGAGGTAGCCGGCCGTATCGGCCTAGTTTTAGATTCTATGGTTTCCGGAGGATGCATCGTAAGCGGGGGCAGGGTACAACGCTCGATACTTTCTCCCAATGTGAGAATTAACAGCTATTCCCAGGTAACTGATTCGATTCTTATGGAAGGGGTTAATGTCGGCAGGTATGCCAAGATAAAAAAAGCTATAATCGATAAAGACGTTGAGATTCCCCAGGGCATGGTTATCGGTTATGACCTGGAAGAAGATAAGAAAAGGTTCCATGTCAGCGATTCCGGTATTGTGATTGTGGCAAAGGGAACTGAGATCAAATAACCCTAAATGATTAGAAAAGCGCGCATCGAAGATATAATACAAATACAAGCCCTGATTAATTTCTTCGCCAAGAAGGATATGATGCTGGCCAGGTCATTGAACGAGCTGTATGAAAACCTGCGGGATTTCTGGGTTGCCGAAGAGAACAATAAAATCTCCGGTTGCTGCGCCCTGCATATCTCCTGGGATGACCTGGCAGAGATCAAGTGCCTGGCAGTAGCCAAAAATAGGCAGGGCAAAGGGATGGGTAAAGAGTTAGTATCAGCCTGCCTGGACGAAGCCAAAGAGCTGGGAGCCAAACGGATATTCGCCCTCACCTATAAGCCGGAATTTTTTAAAAAATTCGGATTTAAAAGAGTCAAACATGATTTCCTGCCCCATAAAATCTGGGCCGAATGTATCAATTGCTGCAAATTCCCTGATTGCCAGGAAATTGCCCTTCTAAAAGACTTGTAAAATCCACTTAATATGGTATAATTTTTGGCATTATCATAATTTAACTGGAGGAGAAAATGGATTATTTGTTAAGTGATGAACAAAAGATGGTTCAGGAATTAGCCCGGAAGATTGCTCAGGAAAAAATCAAACCGGTTGCCGCTAAATATGACCAGACAGAAGAATACCCCTGGGAAATCATAAAGATAGTCGCCGAAGCAGGCTTATTCGGCTTATTCATACCCGAAGAATACGGCGGGATGAAAGTCAATGTTTTAAGTTTATGCATTGCTACGGAAGAATTGTCGCGCGCCTGCGGCGGTATCGCCGTTTGTTATGCCGCTTCAGCCCTGGGCACTTTTCCGATAGTGCTTTTTGGCAATGAGGAACAAAAAAAGAAATATTTACCTGACTTAGCCAGCGGTAAAAAGGTTGCCGCCTTCGCGATTACTGAACCGGATGCTGGCTCAGACGCTTCGGCAATTAAAACTACCGCCAAAAAAGAAGGAAATTATTACGTTCTGAACGGACTAAAGCATTTTATTACTAACGGCGGTGACGCTGAAACCTATGTAGTAGTAGCTATGACCGATAAAACAAGAGGCGCACGCGGCGCTTCGGCATTCATCGTTGAAAAGGGGACTCCGGGATTCACCTTTGGGAAAAAAGAAGATAAGTTCGGTATCCGGGCATCATCAACCAGGGAATTAATCTTTACCGACTGTAAAATCCCCAAAGAAAACCTTCTCTCTAAGGAAGGAATGGGTTTTATCGTGACCATGAAGACATTTGATATGTCACGGCCGGGAGTAGCTGCTCAGGCGTTAGGGATTGGCCAGGGAGCGCTGGATTTGGCGGTAAAATACGCCAAGGAAAGGCATCAATTCGGAAAACCGATTTCAAGCTTTCAGGGTATTCAATGGATGATTGCAGATATGGCCACTGAAATCGAAGCAGCCAGAGCGCTTATTTATTCTACCGCCAGAATGGTAGACTCAGGTATTACCGGCCTTTCAAAAGAATCAGCTATGGCAAAGATGTTTGCTTCCGATGTGGCGATGAAAGTATCTGTAGACGCACTGCAGATATTCGGCGGTTACGGCTACATGAAAGATTACCCGATTGAAAAATTTGTGCGCGATGCCAAAATCACCCAGATATATGAAGGGACAAACCAGATTCAACGCAATATCATCGCTTTACAGGTAATCAAAGAAACAGCCAAATAAAAAGTGGCATCTCCCCCCTTTACTTTTAGAAGGGAAGCAGGGGGGATTTAATTCGCACAATAACTTACTCACACTTTCGTGTTCGTAAGTTATGCGCTCATTAAAATGAATATAATCGTTTGTATAAAACAGGTCCCTGAGACAACCGAAGTCAGGATCAATCCGGAAACCAATACCTTGATCCGCGAAGGTGTAAAATCAATCATTAACCCATTTGATATGTACGCCATTGAAGAAGCGCTACGCCTAAAAGAGAAATTCGGCGGAAAAACTACGGCTCTCACTATGGGCCCTCCCCAGGCAGACGCGGCTTTAAGAGAAGCGATATCATTAGGCATAGATGAAGGTATTTTATTGTGCGACCGTGCTTTCGCCGGGAGTGATACATGGGCGACCAGTTATACCCTGGCAGGGGCAATCAAAAAAATCGGAGGCTTTGACC
>CAYPRG010000078.1:0-5501 GCA_964413025.1 uncultured Planctomycetales bacterium | reverse complement strand
AAATTTTGACCCAGATGGCTACTTTTAAAAGCGCCAAAGTTTCAGAGAGGACTAAAGAATGAAAAAATTCCTGCTTGCCTTACAATTTTTAACAATCATCCCGATTAAAGTAAAATCTGTTGATGACAAGGAAATCGCCGATTCTTTGATTTACTTTCCTATCGCAGGGCTGTTTATCGGCCTGGCGCTGACGGGGATTAACGGCCTGCTGGGATTTTTGAATTTTCCAAGGTTGGCAACCGATGCCATCTTGATAGTCTCGCTGATAGCTATAACAGGGGGGATGCACCTGGATGGCTTGGCGGATACTTCCGATGCCTTACTTAGCGTAAGGAACAAAGATGAGATGCTTCAAATTATGCGCGACCCGCATATCGGCGTAATGGGAGTTATCGGAATAATAAGCATATTACTCTTAAAAATCGCTTTTCTTTTTTCCCTTGACCCGGCTTTAGTCCCGGCAGGGCTAGTCCTGATATGTGTTTTAAGCAGATGGTCTTTAGTGCTAGCTTTATTTTTGTTCCCTTACGCCAGGCAGGAAGGCAAGGCAAAGGTTTTCTCCGAAGGGATTAATTCTAAGATATTTATCTTAGCCACTATAATTGTTTTTGTTTGCGCGCTGGTAACCGCGGGATTAAAAGGATTGCTCATTCTAGGAATCATCACCCTCTGTGCCTGCCTGATCAACAAACTGATAATTAAAAAAATCGGGGGGATAACCGGCGACACTCTCGGCGCAAGCGTCGAGATTAACGAGACGCTTACACTGTTCTGCGCCTTGGTTATTTAATAAAAGGTTTTATCTGTTTATCTAATGCATACTAAAGCAATACAAATCTGCGGTACCGGTTCAGGCGTTGGCAAAAGCGTTATGGTTAGCGCGTTATGCAGGATTTTTTTACAGGACGGCTATAAGGTCTGCCCCTTCAAGGCGCAAAATATGGCCTTGAATTCCTTCGTGACTAAAGAACGAGGAGAAATTGGCCGCGCCCAGGCCACCCAGGCTCAGGCCTGCCGCATAGAACCTAGCGTAGATATGAATCCGGTATTAATCAAACCTTCCAGCGACGTAGGAGCACAGATAATTGTACAAGGCAAGCCTATCGGCAATATGAATGCCCTGCGTTACACGAAATACAAAAGCAGGCTTAAAACAGTAATAAGGCAATCTTACAAGAGACTGTCCGCCAAATACCAGCTTGTAGTCATAGAAGGAGCGGGCAGCCCTGCCGAGATAAACCTGAAATCGCATGACCTGGTTAACCTGAAGATGGCTGCCTATGCCAAGGCCCCGGTCATCCTGGTAGGAGATATAGACAAAGGCGGAGTTTTTGCCTGGATTGTCGGGACATTAGAATTACTCACCCCCAAGGAAAGAAAAATGATTAAAGGAATAATCATAAACAAGTTCCGCGGAGACAAAAGGCTACTTATGCCGGGGATATATTTCCTGGAGAAGAAGACAGGCATCAAGGTCTTAGGGGTAATCCCTTACTATAGAAACATAAAAATCCCCGAAGAAGACGCTGTCCCCCTGGATAGCTTTAAAGATAAAACACCCAGGAGGAAAAACAGGCTCAACATAGATGTGATTTATTTGCCTCACATCTCTAATTTTACGGATTTTGACGGGCTGGAAAAAGAACCCGATGTGCGTTTACGCTACCTGAAAAGCCCGGAAGAATTGGACAATCCAGACCTAATAATTATTCCCGGGACAAAAAATACCATTTCAGACTTAAAGTATCTGTACAAATCCGGGTTTGCAGAAAAAATTTTATCTATTTATAACTCCGGAGTTATAACGCAGATTGTGGGAATATGCGGCGGATATCAGATGTTGGGCAGCAAGATCCGCGATAAGAAAGGCCTGGAGTCAGGCTGCAGGCAAACCCCTGGATTAGATATCCTGCCGGTTGAGACCAGCCTAAAAACAGATAAAATCCTCTCTCAAGTAAAAGCCAAGGACTTACTTTCGGGGCTGGGATTGACCGGATACGAAATCCATCACGGCCGCACCAGGATCACCGGAGATTGCCGGCCGGCCTTTGAAGTATTTGAACGCAACGACAAAAAAATAAGGTATGCGGAAGGAGCAACCACTGACGACAGGCGAATTTTAGGGACTTATATCCATGGTATATTCGATGCGGAACCGTTCAGGAGGGATTTTCTAAACCGGTTAAGGAGAAAAAGAGGATGGCCTGTTTTAACCGCAAGCGGCAATTTTAATCCTGATAAGGAATTCGATAAACTGGCTAAGTTAGTAAGGGATAACATTGATACGGGTTTATTGTATAAAATCCTGACTGGAGGAATAAAATGAAAGTTGTATGCCTATGGAGCGGCGGCAAAGACAGTTGTTTCGCCTGTTATAAAGCCAAAATCTCAGGACATGAAATCCTGGGTTTATTTAATTTTACCGAATCCGAAGGCAATAAGTCCTTGTCCCACGGCTTGCCCGCGGAACTTATTGTAAAACAAGCAGGGCTTATCGGAATCCGCCTGGTACAAAAGGCAATGCCTAAAGAAGAATATGAAACAGAATTCAAATCCCTAATCTCTGAGTGGAAGAATAAAGAAGGCATTGAAGGAATAGTCTTCGGCGACATATACCTAAAAGAACACAAGGACTGGATAGATAGAGTTTGCCGGGAATTAAAAGTTAAACCGATACTACCTTTATGGAATAGAGGCTCCAAAGAGCTTATCCTGGAGATACTCGACTGCGGCTTTAAAACGATAGTGGTTGCCACAAATGCTGATTTATTGGGAAAAGAATGGTTAGGCCGCAGCTTAGATAAGAGATTTATTGAAGAATTAAAGCCTGAAATTGACCCCTGCGGGGAGAAAGGAGAATTCCATACTTTGGTGGTTGATGGGCCGATGTTCAGCAAACCGATTGAAATACTGGATGCTGAACCGATGATCAAGGAAGGTTTTGGGAAACACTGGTTTTTGGAAATAAGAAAATATAACTAGCATTTACGGATTGGAAAACCAGATAAGCGAAGGAAGTCCTGGCGTAATCCCAGGCACTGCCTGCGCAACGGTAAACCCTATAACACAGGGTAGTCCGGTCTATCGCTTATCAGGGGAAGTACTTTCGTAAGGAGAGGAAAAAATAAAATGAAAAAAATTATCGCAGCGCTGACGGTATTGCTCTTATTATTAACGCACGAATCCCAGGCAGGAGATGTTGAATTAGATAAAATTGTAGTCACCCCTTCAAGAGTTGAAGAAAACTACGGAGAAATCTCCCGTAAGGTCGAAATAATCACCTCCCAGGATATAGAAGATTCCCAGGCAGAAGATTTACCGCAGGTCTTAGATAATATCACCTCTGTGGATATTAACAGTTACGGCGGGGTAGGCGCAACAAAAAATATGAGCATCCGCGGCTCCAGCGCAGCCCAGTCCTTAGTAATGGTAGATGGCAGGCCGATAAATAATCCCAGGGATGGCCAGGCTGAATTAACCAATATCCCCCTGGACAATATAGACCGGATCGAAGTCATGTACGGGCCGGCCTCAAGCCTCTACGGCTCGGCAGCAATGGGAGGGACGGTGAATATCATAACCAAGAGGCCCCCAAAAAAAGGACAAAAGACAGAAGCTTACAGCAGCTTTGGGACATACAGGACTTATACAGAGCGCCTTAATCAGGGGGCAAGGATAGGAAAATTCGGCTACTTAATCAGCGGCGGCTATCAAAGCTCCGAGGGATTCCGGGCTAACTCCGCATTCGATGCCAAAGATTGCAATCTGAAGTTTGAATACGGGCCAAATGACTTTAACGCCCTAACCCTGAACTCCGGTTTCTATACCAGCAAAGTCGGCACTCCCTATAAAATCACCACTCCCGACTTAGACGATAAACAAAAAAACCTTAAAAAATTCTTTGATTTTAACTGGCAATTCAAGCCCGCGGATAAAATAGAAATAGACACAAAAATCTATGAGAACTACGACCGCCTGGAATTCCTTGAAAATTCACCCACGTACACTAAAGATATTCATACCACTAAAGCCAGGGGGCTGAATACCCAGTATAGCCAGAGATTTGCTGATTTTTACCAGCTGATCTGCGGCTTTAATTATGTCACTAACTTGAACGACAGCACTTCTTCAGCCAAACACAAATATATCGTACGGGCAGGTTATATTGAAAATAAACTAAGTTTTTTTGATAAATTGGAGATGGATATCGGCGGCCGTTTTGATGATTATTCCAATTTCGGAAGCGAATTCAACCCCAGTTTCAGCCTGCTTTATAAGTTCAATGATGATTTAAAAGTCCACGGAATGCTCAGCCGCTCGTTTCGCTCCCCTACCTTCAACGACCTTTATTGGCCGAGGACAGATTACTACTGGAGCGGTTTCTGGGTGGGAGCCGAAGAGGGCAACCCTAATTTAAGGCCGGAAAAGGGGATAGCCGGCGAAGTAGGCATAGAAGCAGAGATCAACAAATATATCACTGCCGGCTTAACTTATTACCGGAGTAAATACAAAGACCTGATAAGCTGGGGGGAAGAGGCCAGCGTATGGAGGCCGATGAACATTAGTTCTTCTTTAATAGAAGGCATTGAATTCCAGAATAAAATATTCCTGCCGTTTAATCTCGAACTGGACACCGGATATACTTTTTTAAAAGCCAGAGACCTTGACACCCACAGCTACCTGATTTACCGGCCGAAAAATAAAGTTGACTGCTCTTTAAAATATAAAAATCCTCCGCTTGGATTTATATTTGAACTAAAGGGGCAATTTGTCGGAACCAGATACCACGACTCCGAAAACACCATAAAGGTTAAACAATATTTCCTTCTGGGGCTTAACGCTTCCAAAAAACTTGGGAAAAACTTTACTTATATTATGTCTATAGACAATATGCTGAATAAGAAATACCAGTCTGTGCGCGACTTCTCCATGCCGGGATTTTCTATCACTAACGGCATAAAAGCGGAGTTTTAAGTGCAGAAACCCAGGGGCGGTTCTTGACAAGAATCGCCCCTGATGGTATCCTAACCCTACCATGACTTCTAATAAAGCATTTCAGATAGCTTTTGTAGTTTCGCTGGCGGCACACGGGGTTGTCTTGTCCCAGAACCCGAATTTCAGCCTTTTCCCCATATCTAAAAATGCTAAGAATGTTGAGATAAATTACGTGCGTACGCCGCAGGAAAAGAAAGCCATCCTGAAGCTTCAGCCGATACCTAAAAAAGAAATCACCTCAAAGCTGCTTCCCAAAATCACCTCCGGCAAAAGGCCGCCTCCGCCTTTTATAGACAAGGAAATGTTTAAAACCAGCAAGATAACTTCTTCCCGAAATACGGGATTCACTAAACCTGAGCTTACAAAACCGGATATTATCGCGGTCAAGAAAAAGATCACCCTTCCTCCGGTAGATATGGATAAAATCAACAATGCCTCTTATATAAGCTATTACCAGATTGTCCGCGAAAAAATCAGGCGCGCCGCCTACCAGAATTTCACCAGGA
>CAYPRG010000077.1:0-5579 GCA_964413025.1 uncultured Planctomycetales bacterium | reverse complement strand
ACATATTACACCCATGGCAGGAATTATTATCCGCCCCTACTATTGCCAGCCCTTCGCGGCTAGCCAATATCCTTTCGTATTGAGCAAGTACCTTGGGGTCTATTTCCGGGGTGATTCTCTTCCTCTCGGCGTCCAGTTGCGCCAAGCGGGCGTCTATTTCTTTTACCCTGGTATCAACCTGCCCTTTCTGCACGTTAAATACTTTTTCTTCTTCCTGCAGTTTTTTATTTTCCTGGTCGACATCGGCCTTTGCCTTATCCATTTTCTCAAGGCATTCCAGGATTTTATCTTCTATTATCGAGGCATCAGCCTTAGAATCTTCGATCTGCTGCAGCATCGTCTGGTATTCCTTATTCGTCTTAAGCGAATAAAGCTGAGACTGTAATTTTTTGCTGCTTTCTTCCTTGGAGCCTAACTCCAATTCCCTGTCTTTCTTCTGTTTCTGTAAATCCAGTGAAGTTTTCTCTAACGCGGCAAGATTCTTCTTTTTTTCTTCAAAGGAAGCTTCGATAGCCTTAATCTCCTCCGGCTTTACTCTCTTTTCCTCGTTCAAGGCATAGATCTCGCTGTCTATCTTTTGCAATTGAACCAGGCTGTTAATCTGCGCCTTCAGGTTAGTTATTGGCACTACTTGCCTCCCCTTTCTTGGTTTATAAACGTGGTGGGCGATAGAGGATTCGGACCTCTGGCCTCCACAATGTGAATGTGGCGCTCTAACCAACTGAGCCAATCGCCCGGGATAACCTGGGCCCACAGGGATTCGAACCCCGGACCAAGTGATTATGAGTCACCTGCTCTACCACTGAGCTATGGGCCCCATAAATTGCTAAACTTAATAGACGTAATTCTATATGATACTATTGTATAGCGATTTTGGCAAGAAAAAAATAGGGTTATATAGCGGGGATAGTGCGATAATCAGACTTACTTCTTTTTCAACAGAAAGCCTTTATTTCCGGAAATACTTTCTTTAGCCGTTACAGCCTTCTCCTGCTTGCCCTTTTTCTGTCCCAGGATGCGGTCCAGCCTCATCTGGCATCCTTTCTCCTTATGGGAAACGCTGATTAATTCACGCTCAAACTTTCTGGCCTGGGCCCTCAGGGATTCATTCTCCAGCCTTAGGATATAAAGCTTAGACATAAGCTGCTTGACCATCTTATCCGCCTCCAGAGAATTAAAGCTGGAGGTCACATTATCTACTATCTTGATAGTATTATTAAGCATGCAATGGTACCGCTCTTCCAGGTAAGAAACATATTGAATGATCCCGACATTGAATAAAATTATACCTGCCAGTATGGCGATAACCGGCAGCGAAAGGCACTTGATAATACCGACGCTGAATATGACTATGCCTAATAAGACAAAAATAACCGGGGAGGAAAAATACTTTAAGACACCAAGAGCCAAAATGATTGAACCCAGGATAACAAAAATTAAAACTGGCGAAGTAAACTTCTTTTTAGTATTTTTTTCCATTTTGCCTCCTTGTGGTATGATGTTTATACTACTGTATTTATACCACGAAAGATTTAAAAGGACAACAATTATTTACTGCTGCCCAAGATCCACTCTATCCCCTGCCTTGATCTGATTTTCCTCCACAAATCCGGCATTGACTTCCAAAGCGTATTTTATTTTATCCGGCGGCACGATGTTTTCGCAGGAATCCCGGCAGGGAAGAACATTGCTATTTATCCCGATTATTCTCTTATCCTGATTGATCCAGATTATATCCAGAGGAAACTCCATATTCTTCATCCAGAAACCGGGTAGTACCTCTTTTTCAAATACAAAAAGCATGCCCTTATTTTCAGCTAATTCTTTTCTGTACATCAAACCCTGCGCCCTTTCGGCCGCGGAATCAGCCACCTCAGAACGGATACAAACATCCCTGAAACAGACTTCCTCCGTCGAGTTTTCTGCATAAACAAACGGTAAAATTATGAGGATAAACAGCGGTATAATCAGGAAAGATAACTTCAAGGGAGTATATTAATATTCCCTTTGATGCGCGAGGGTCATATCCAGAAAGGTGCGCAACCTTCTTGAGCGCGTAGGATGCCTGAGTTTTTTCAAGGCCTTTGCTTCAATCTGGCGCACTCTTTCGCGGGTCACCTTAAATACATTACCCACTTCTTCCAGGGTACGCTGGCATCCGTCGCATATGCCAAAACGCATCACCAATATTTTCTTTTCCCTGTCAGTAAGAGTGCTGAGCGCGGAATTGATCTCATCCTTTAACATGGAACGCACTGTGGCATTAGCCGGGGAAACCGCTTTTTTGTCCTGGATGAAATCCCCAAAATGAGTATCTCCTTCATCTCCGATAGGCATCTGCAGAGATATAGGCTCCTGGGCGATCTTTAATATAGTCTTAACTTTATCCTGGGTCAGCCTCATCTTCTGGGCTATCTCTTCAGGCGTGGGCTCGCGGCCGTTCTCCTGGACAAAAACACGCGAAAGCCTTATTATTTTATTTATGGTTTCGGTCATATGCACCGGGATCCTTATAGTCCGGGCCTGGTCGGCGATAGAACGGGTAATCGCCTGCCTTATCCACCAGGTAGCATAGGTAGAAAATTTATAGCCCCTCTTGTATTCAAACTTTTCCACAGCGCGCATAAGGCCGATATTGCCTTCCTGAATCAAATCCAGAAAAGAAAGTCCCCGATTGCTGTATTTTTTGGCAATACTGACTACCAACCTCAGGTTAGCCTCCACAAGCAATTTTTTTGCGCGGTTAAATTTTACGTGCGTGGCCCTGGTTAATTTTGCCTGTTCTCTTATTTTAAGGTGCGCCTCATCAAGTTCTTTGGATATAACGCGTTTTCTGGAGTTCAACCTATTACGCTTATCCCTATCTTTAGCGCTAGTGAGTTTCTTATTCCTCTCGATATAATCCAGCTCCCTGGCCATGCTGTAAAACTTACGCACCGCCACCTCGATTACCGAAGTGGTAAAATTAAACTGCAGGATAAGGCCAATATTTTTCTCTTCGCTGCGGCTATGCTTCAAGCTGTTAATAATCTTCTTAGTCCTGCGCAGAAGAAGGTTCTTTTTTGCCCGGATCTCTTCTTTTACCACTTCCTCCAGGTTTACTTTCTCTTCCAGCATATCATAGGCTACAGCCATGACATGCTTACGGATAAATTTCGCGGTTAAAGCCGCCCGTTTGAATTTTTCCTCCGCATCCTCTATCTTTTTAGCCAAGTCCAATTCGTTTTCCCGCGAGAGCAAAGATATCGAGCCCATCTGCTTAAGATACATCTTCACCGGGTCATCCAGCGGCATAAATCTTTCTTCTAATTTCATCTGCTCGTTTAACATATCTTCTTTTGATATATCGGCCTGTTTTACTATTTCTTTCTCTTCATCGTTATCAACCAACTGTATATCTTCGCTTCCCAATAATTCAAAAATCTGGTCGATATCTTCGGATGAGGATATATCTTCCGGCAGCAATTCATTCACCTCGTCGTAAGTAAGGTAACCTTTTTGCCTGCCTATGGCGATAATCTTTTCCACGTCCTTCTTGGTATATTCTTTCTTGACGTATTCTTTTTTCTTCATCTCTATCCCCTCTTTTTAGTTAAGTGGTGGAATTCCTGTATCAACCGGTGCAGCCGCGGCTCGTCTCCCGACGTCTGGGCGGTCTTGATCTGGTCATGCAAATGCTGCCTCTTGATTTTCAGCCTCTCATTCTTTAAACGCTGTATGCAATCGTCTATTACTTTTTCCTTATTCTGCGAAGATATTTCCAAAAACGCGGATTCGCATAGTAGCTGCGCGATATCCTCTTCGGCTACATTGTTTATAAAGGTATTTAATTCCAACCCCTTGCCCTGTTCCATAAAATCAAACATTATCGAAACAATCCTGGAGGCCCGCTCGTCCTGAAAATCAGCCGGCTCAAGGTGGTTCTTTATGCGGTTAATAAGGCCGGTCTCTTCCAGCATCAAATTTATCAATAGTTTTTCCGTGGGGTTGATCTGGGCTGATTTTTTGTGCGCCACTTCAGCCGGCTGCTGATATGACTTCTCTTCCTTAAGCTTCTTCAATTCTTCCCATATCGCCTCTTCTTTAACACTAAGCTCCTCGGCAAGCTTCTTAATGTATTCCGACTTTAAGACCGCGTCCTTAAACTTATTTATGGTCAGAATCATACTGGAGGTAATATTGGCTTTCCCCTGTATCTCTTTTATATTGTAACGGGATTTTAAAATCTTCAGCTTGTAGTCAAATAAATTATGGGCAGAATCTATTTTATCTTTAAAATTATCTATTCCGTGTTTACGCACGAATGAATCCGGGTCAAAACCTTCCGGCAGGGTGACTACCCTGACATCCACGCCTTCTTCTATAAAAATGTCTAAAGACCTCAAAGTAGCCAATTCTCCGGCAATATCCGCGTCATAAATCATCACCACATTGTGGGTATACCTCTTTAGCAGCCTGACCTGCTCGTAAGTAAGAGCCGTGCCCTGCGAGGCAACGATGTTCTTCAGGCCCTCCTGGTAAGGCAGGATAAAATCTAAATACCCCTCCACCACCACCGCGTAGTCATTTTCACGTATAGCGTCATGAGAAAGATTCAAGCCGTAGAGGTTCTTGCCCTTAGTATATATGGGCGTTTCCGGTGAATTAATATATTTAGGTAAGCTAGTATCAAAAACTCTTGCCCCAAAACCCAGCGGCCTTGATTTTATATCAAATATAGGGAATATGGCGCGGTTGCGGAACCGGTCGTAATAACCCCCGTTTTCTTTTGCCAGCATTAACCCTGCCTTCTCCAGCACAGGCAAGCTTATATTCTTAGACCTTATGTGGTTGATAAGAGCATCCCATTTATCCAGGGCCAACCCTAATTTAAATAATTTTATACTTTCTTCCTTAAGGCCGCGTTTTAATAAATAATTCTTTGCCGCCTGCCCGACGGAAGAATCCAGGTTATGTTCATAAAAAAGAGCGGCTAATTCATTTACTTTGTAAAGCTGAGTGATAAGGCTGGTGGTTTTAGAGTCTTCTTTCTTGGCCTCAGGCAGGATAACCCCGGATTTTTTAGCTAAAGTCTCAACTGCTTCGGGAAATTCCATCCGCTCATATTCCATAAGAAAATGGAAGGCATTGCCTCCCTTGCCGCAACCAAAGCAATGATAGATCTGCCGGTCGGGCGAAACCATAAAAGAAGGTGTCTTCTCATGATGGAAAGGGCAATTTGCCCTAAAATTCCTCCCCGCCCGCTTAAGAGGCAAATAGCTGGAAATGATTTCTACGATATCAATACGGCCTAAGATATCCTCTAGAATGTTTTCCGGAATACGTCCTGTCATAGTTTAGTAAAACGGATTTTAATTTCTTTTGACCCTTCGAAACCCCGAACAATCGATTATCTGGAATTCTTCTTTTGCCTGCCGCTCTATCCTATCCAGAAGCAGATTCAGCCCCAGGGTGTCGGAAGATATGTGCCCCGCGATAACTACGTTGAGGTTGGCGTCTTTGACTTTCTTGAAATGTTCTTCGCTTAAATGCATGCAGATTAAAGTCCTTACTCCTAATTTATAAAATTTATCAAAAAC
>CAYPRG010000076.1:0-5690 GCA_964413025.1 uncultured Planctomycetales bacterium | reverse complement strand
GAACCCAAGACCGCGGAAACCTGGTTATAGACTGCTTCTATGTTTGTCTTGATAACGGTAATAGTCAAGGCATCCAAGACTCCCTTACTGGATTCAGAACATACCACAGTAAAATCACCTTTACCCCATCCTTGCGAGAATGATACATCGTATTCATATATTCCGGTACTGCCGATTTCCACCATTTTTCCTTTACTTAACTCTAATGAATTATCTGCATTATAGACATCTATCGACGGGCTTAAGCCCGGGAAAGTGCGGTATCTGATAGTCAATGTTTCACCTGATTTCACCAGGTTTTCGGTATTAAGTATCTGCGACTTCATGCTGGCTTCAGTCAATGCCCGCGCTTCTTCGACTTTGGCAGTCAACTTTGTTTCTGCGGTAGCTAATACACTGGTGACATGGGATTTTACAGCAGCTTCTGTAGCCGCAACATCCGCTACCAATTTTACTCTTGATGCTTCGATATCCGCGCGGGTCTGGGCGGTTCCGCCGGCAACCGCCGCTTCAATCGTAGCAACCGACGCGGCAAGCTTGGTGGCCGTGTTGTTAAAGAACTCATACTGCAATATTTCTGAACCTACGTCAACGTTAGCGCTGGTGAGGTACGGCCTTTCTCTGTATGTAATAGACAATACGCCCGGATAAACTTTACCTGACTCAAAATCAGTATTAGCGTAAGTAAATGTGTACGTACCGCTGGCGCTGGGAGCAACCGAGGTCAACAATCGCCTGACTGTTGCTCCGTCAGGCTCATAAATGGTAAAGACAGCCCCGCCCATATCTGCCTTCTCTTCCGGAGTTGTTCCTATCAATTTACCTTTTCTCTGTAAAGAACCTACAGCACTTAAGGTATCGTCTCCCGGGCTGAAACTATAGGTTAAGATCGCCTCCCAGGTAACCTGGGCAGAGGCAGAGTTTTCCAAGTAACAGGTTACGACATATGGAGTGGTACCGGTCTTAGCCGGGTTCCAGGTAACGCTGCTATCAATATAATTTGACTTAGTAACAAAGGTAGTATAAGTCCCGTAAGGATACATCTCTGCCCGGGTTACAGGAGATTGCAAGCCTGTATCTGACCAGCCAGATGCCGGTTCGTTAAAGTTAATATCCTGCAGATGCTGCAAGGTATCATAATCCAGGACCTTGAAGGTTACGGTGGCGTAAACTATATTAAAGACACTCTCGCTTACATCAAAAGTGGCAGCGTCCTGAGGGTTAGAAACCCGCACCTTTACCGAGCTGGATTTAATATCCGGCAGGGTCCAGGCATAAATATTTTCATTGGCCGTAGAAGCGATAATACCGCTCCAATTCGCGCCGTCATTCACGCTATATTCCAATCTTACGCTTGAGATGTCGCCCCGGGTCTGCCAGATAATATTCTGAGTGGACTTGGCTACCCAATTTTCGTTTCCGTTAGGGAAAAGGATGTTTAAACTTCCTCTTATCAAGAAATAGCCGCTGCTAATTGCTTTAACCTCATACTGGCCTCCTTCGGGAACAGGAATCCAGTTAGTAACAGCAGAAATCCGCACCTTAAGCGTAGGGGCGCATTTGGTGTTATCGCTCAGGAACCAAGTATAACTGCCGGTATTCGGAACACCTACTTCAATAAGCTGGGTGCTAGCGAAACCGTCTTCGGAAAGTTCTAAGGTTAAATTATTAGGAATGGATAACCCTTTAGAAGTCCAGGTAATCTGAGTAGTATCTCCCAAGGCATACTGTTGGCCGCTGGCAGGCGAAGTAATAGTAATTGTCGGATAGGAGACAATATGGAATACCGCATTAGAGGTATCTAAAACCGCAGGCCGGTCGCCATCGCTAATCCTGAACAAAACATTATCAGTGGCCCAATCAGTAGGCACGGTCCAGGTATAGCTGCCGGTATTAGATACGCCGTTTTGTATAACGGTCCAGTCGCCGCCTCCGTTAGGGCTCCATTCCAAACTAAGGTTATTGCTGATTGTTCCTTCGCTGGTCCAGGTAATAGGGGCCTTATCCCTCCCTGCCCACCATTCCCCGCCATTAGGTGAAGTAATAGTGATCAAAGGTATGATTATCTTAAACGCATCGGGAGATTCAACAACAGTAGCAGTCCTGTTGGCATCAAATATCTTAACAAGGCAGGTAGCGCTTAAATCTTCAGGTATGATCCACGGATAAACTCCGGTGTTAGACACGCCGGCAGCTATAGGTTTCCAACTCGTCCCGCCGTTAGTAGAATATTGAATAGTCAAATTATTGGAGATCCTTCCGCCATTATCATGCCAGGTAATATTATGCTGGGAACCCACACGCCATTCTTCGCCGCCTATGGGCGCATCAAGATAAAGCTCCGGACGCGGCAGGATAGTAAAGCTCATATCGGATTTATCCCAGGTCTGCGGCCTGGCGGTATCGGTAAGTTTGACTCTCACTGTAGCGCAGACATCAGTTGGAATAGTCCAGGCATAACTGCAGGTTTCGCCGCTATTGGGAGCATCGGCAATAACCAGCACTGTATTTTCAGGAAGGAGAAAATTATCCCTGGAATATTCTATCTTCAAACTCGAACCCACGCTTCCGGTATTATTCCAGGTAATGTTCTCTATGTCGCCCGCGGTCCACAACTCCGCGCCATTGGGCGCAGTGACTGTTATAATAGGATAAGCGATAATAAAGGAAGCGTCAGAAATATCAAAAATCTCGGTCCGGTCGCCGTCGATGAGTTTTACTTTAGCCGATATAGAATAATCATTAGGAATAGTCCATTCATAACTGCCGGTATTGTCCACGCCGGTAGCAATGGTAACAAAACTGGTAAAATTATCCTTTGAATACTGCAGAGTCAGATTATCGCTTATGGTTCCCACAGAGGTCCAGGTGATAAACTTCTTTGTCCCTATCGGCCAAGACTCATTACCGTTAGGAACGATGATACGGACATAAGGCAGCACTATCTTAAAGGCGGCATCTGAGGTATCAACGGTAGCAACACGGCTGGCATCGAATATCTTGATCAAGCAATTATTAGAAAGCCCTTCAGGAACTATCCACATATACGAGCCGTCATTTACCTGGTTAATATTTATGGTTGACCAGCTGACCCCTCCGTCAATAGAATGCTGCAGAGTCAACTGGTCCCTGATTGCGCCGTATTCCTTGCCCTGAGAGGACCAGGTAATTTCCTGCATCGTTCCTATGGCAAACTCCTCGTTTCCGTTAGGATAAGTAACAGTAATAGTCGGATGCGCGATGGTAAAAGCTGCATTTGAAGTATCGTTAATAACCGGACGGTTACCATCGGTAATACGGATTAACGCCTCGGCAGTGTTTGCATCAACCACCGATGCCCATTCATAACTACCGCTATTGGTTACGCCGGTAGCAACTGTAACCCAGGTGCCTCCGTTATCCGTAGAACATTCAATCTTTAAATTATTGCTTATACTCCCTTGCGAAGTCCAGGTAATATTATATCTTCCCGTGGCATACCATAACTCTCCACCATTAGGATAAGTTACGGTCATTACCGGCAGCACAATTGAAAAATTAGACGCGGAAATTACCTGCACTCTTGTGTCTGCCTCATCAATTATCTTAACCAGGCCCTGCTCGCTCTCCTGATCAGGAACCGGCCAGGTATAAGTCCCGGTATTGGCAGACTGATAGGCAATGACTGTCCAACTTATACCATTATCTACTGAATAATAAATACTTACTTTATTATAATCGCTTCCGCCCAGGTCCAACTTCTGGCCAAAGGTCTGCCATTTGATTTGATAAGTGGTCCCGATAGTAAGCATCTCGCCGCCATTAGGCTGGGTAAGAGTTACCAGAGGAAACTCCAATACTTTAAAGCTTTGGGATAGTCCCGTAATCTGGGTGCGCTGGTTATCGGTAATCCTGATATAGACTTCATCCGCGAATGCCTCCGCAGGAATAACCCAGGCATATGTCCCGTCATTTGCTTCACCAGTAGCAATCTGGGTATAAGTAGTACCACCGTCCAAACTATATTCTAATAATAGGTCATTGCTAATTGCCCCTACAGTAGTCCAGGTAATATTATGCGTATCTCCTGCCACGAATACATCGGTTGACACAGGCGCAGTTACGGTAATATTCGGCTCAGCAATAGCGAAACTTCCCGAGATTTTAAAGGCCGCCATTTGGGTATCGCGTCCGGCAGGAACACTTTCCTCTCTTACCCTGACCTTCACTGCCGCAGCAACCGCATCGGGAATAGTCCATTCATAAGTACCGTTAATATCATCGTTGTTATTCGGGCCTGCGGGTGTTCCCACGCTTACCTGCGCGATAGTATGCGAATCCGAAACAAAATCGTCATTAGAATATTCCAGGATAACTTCATCGTCAAACTGCCGGGTATTTGTGGTCCAGGCGATATTATGCTTTTCTCCGATGACCCAGGTCTCACCGCCTGCAGGACTGGTGACGGTGATAGCCGGATTAGGAACAATTGAAAATACCGCATCTGAAGTATCGGTAATGGCCCCATTATGAATGCTGAATACTTTCACCTTCGCCTGGTCAGAAGCCACCATCGGAACTACCCAGGAGTAACTTCCGTTATTCGGCACTACCGCGTTAACCGTAGTCCAGGTGCTTCCATTATTCTGGGAATAATCTATCTTTAAAACGTTATAAGGCACAACACCGGTAGCGGTCCAGGTAATATTGTGGGTCTTAGCCTGCTCCCAAACCTCCGCGCCGTTAGGCGAATTCACCACCAGGGACAAAATATTAAAACTGGTGTCAGAGGTATCCGAAAGCGCCGGATAATCCTCGCTGCTTACCCTCACTACTACATTTGTGGACGGAGCATCAGGGATTGTCCAGGGATAAGTCCCGGTATTGGCTACATGTTCCTCTATAGTAATAAACGGTTCGCTATTTACTGAATAATCTAATTTGACAAAACCAGTGGTCTTGGTAATTGCCTGAGAATTCCAAGTGATATTGTAAACGTCCCCAACGGATAAATTTTCTCCGCCATTCGGGGTAAGTACATTTATATATGCCTTTACATACTCAATATTCACCTGGTCCAATATTGGAGTGATTTCTCCGTCGGAATAAAGTATAGCCTTATACTGGAACCAGCGGTCGCTATCCGTGTCGGTATGCAGGGTATTGATAGCTGTCTCGCCTAAGGGGTCAATATAATAAGTTTCGGTGTTATAAAGAGTTACCGCCACATTATCCAAAACAGGCGTCTTGTAGGAACTTGGCTCTGAATGCAGATAGGCGCGATAATAGAAATCCCCTTCATTAAAACCGGACATATTCTGGAACGAGCCTAAATTAGCGTTGACTACCGTAGCGGTATTGGCTTGAGTGTAACCTGCGTCAACCGGCACCCAGTTTGCGCCGTCAAACCAAAACCACCAATAGCCATCGCGGGAAACCTGATATTTAATATCCGTATTCGCCGGTTTGGTGGCAATCTCCTGGAACTGCATCAAGTTTTTGCTGGTATAGAATACGCCCATCACCGGCTGAATAGTGGGATTATTATCCGCATATGTGCCTATCTCGGGAGCAATCGGCGGGGCATAGACATTATAGATTCCCGGGTCAGACTGGCTAAACATTCTATGCTCATAGTGCCGCTTTATTTCTTCCGCAGTCAATATCCTCCGGTAAATCCTCACTTCATCCATAAGGCCCCTGTAAGAAGC
>CAYPRG010000075.1:0-5727 GCA_964413025.1 uncultured Planctomycetales bacterium | reverse complement strand
CTATCTGCTTCCGTTATCAACCTGGAAAGATATCCTGAAAATGCTGTCATCGCCATTAAATTGAATTTCTCTGTGCTAAAATTAATTTCTCCGGCCTCTGCTTTTTCGTATAGAAACCTAAGATTATCGGCGTGGGCCATCTCCTGTTCGGCCAACCTTGCCCAAAATTGTTTATAAACGGGAAATTTAGAAGAATATATCTTGTAAAGCTCGCCTATTCTCAACTCATCATTCATTAATACCTTTAATAACGCCAGTTTTTCATCGGCCATAACCCCTCCTTCTTTTTCTCTTACCTATACTTTTTCGGCTGACTCTTCCAAGGCCTTACGGGCTGCCTCTGAACGAGTAAGCTCAAACCTATCCAGAAATTTAGTCTGGAATTTCTGCAAGTAAAGGAAAAGCCCGGGAGTAACATAAAGAGTAATGACCTGAGAAAATATCAACCCGCCGACGACTATCAAGCCCAGCGGCCTGCGGGATGAGCCATCAGCCCCGAAACCAAGCGCGATCGGCACAGCGCCCATGATAGCGGCTAACCCGGTCATAGTGATAGGCCGGAAGCGTACCAGGCAGGCTTCATAAATCGCCTCAAAATCAGTGGTACCTTTCTTCTGCAGGTTAGCATTGGCAAAATCAACCATCATGATACCATTTTTAGCGACAATACCCAAGAGCATGAATAAACCGACGTAAGCGTATAATGAAAGCTCGGACCTGAATAAATAAAGCGTCAGCAGCCCGCCGAATGTAGCCACAGGCAAAGTAGTCAAAATCGTAATCGGATGCACATAGTTTTCATAAAGGATCCCCAGAATAATATATTTAATGAAAATCGCGATAAGGATCAATATCCCTAAGCTTGCTATCGCCTCCTGGAATTGTTGAGCCTCACCCTGGAAGAAACCATTGACGCCCGGAGGCAAGGCTTTAGCCGCCGCCTCTTCCAGAGTTTTAGTAGCATCCCCGATGGGGACGCTGGGGTCAACATTGAAAGAAAGTGTTGCGGAGTTAAGCTGGTTATAATGCGTAACGTCTTGCGGCCCGACCCCTTGCTCCCATTCGGCAACCGCGCTTAGCGGCACCAGCGCCCCGGTAGTCCGGGAATGCAGATAGATATGCGAAAGATTCTCCGGGTTTTTCTGGAATTTTTTATCCAGCTCAACAATTACATTATATATATCAACATCTGTTTTGAATGTGGTGACCTTCCCCTGGGCAAATGCCAAAGCCAGGGACTCTCCGATATCCTGAGCAGTCAGGCCGAATGTGGATGCCCGATCGCGAAAAATCTTCAAATTAAGCTGAGGCATATCCAGCTTGACGCTATTTTGCATGTCAAGAAAACCCGGAAGCCTACTCATGGTCTTTCCGAAATCAAGCGCAGTCTCATACAGCTGGTCCTGGTCCGGGCCGGTTAAAACATAGGCATATCTATTTCCGGATGCCGTGCTTTCCGCGCCGGTAGAAATCTTTAACGACGGCATCGGCCGCATAAAAACATACCCCTGGGTAAGCCTGGAGATTTTACCGCGCATCCTGGCAACCACATCCTGGATAACCACTTTCCTCTTTTTTTCCGGTTTTAAAACGCAAAACAAAAAACCCGTACTCTGGTCTGCCCCGGGAGAACCGCCGGTAATAGTTACAAATCGGTCAACTGCCGGGTCATCCAAAACTATCCGGTCAATGGAATTTTGATATTGCTGCACTTTCTTTGTGGATGTTCCCAGCGGCACCAATATGCCTCCGTTGACAAAACCGCTGTCGCCTTCAGGAAGCAGCGATTGCGGTAGAGCCATGAAAAGCACTACTGTCCCGGCAAAACAAGCTATCCAGGCGATAAGAGTAGTCAAAGGCCGTTTCAGAACCCAGGTAAGAGAAGCACCATAACCACGAATGACCCTGTCCAGAAAACCGGTCACGACCACCTGCAGCCGTGTCTCTTTAGTTTTCCCCTTTTCCTGCAACATCCGGGCGCACATCATCGGAGTCAAAGTCAATGAGACGATTCCCGAACAAAGAATAGCTATGACCACGGTTACCGCGAATTCGCTAAAAGTCTTTCCTACGGTACCCCCCATAAATATCAGAGGCACAAAGATTACCGCCAAAGACAGGGTCATAGAGATAATTGTAAAGGTAATTTCCCGGGCGCTCTCTATGGCTGCTGCCAGCGGCTTCATCCCCTTTTCAACCAGGCGGACGGTATTTTCCAAGACTACGATACCATCATCAACCACAAACCCGACGGAAAGAATCAACCCCATCAACGACAGGTTATCTAAACTGAAATGAAAAATATACATCACAATAAAAGTAGCGACAAGCGATACCGGCAGGGTAACGCTGGGGATAATCGTATCGGAAAGCCGACCCAGAAAAAGAAAGATAATCAAAACTACCAGAAACAAGGCGATTAAAATAGTCAGCTTTACGTCATCAATGGAAGAGACGATAAATTCGGATTTATCATAGAACACGCTTAAGTGCACGGAACCGGGAATCTGTTTTTGCAATTGCGCCACGGTATCCTTAATATCCTGAGCCAGGGCAACGGTATTAGAGCCGCCTTCGCGGGAAATCGCCACTATCATCGTCCCGCCTCTTATCCCCTCCCCGGCCTTGCCATAGTTAAGATTAATCACATCGTTATCTACGCTATCAATACATCTGCCAATATCCCTGAGGCGCACAGGAGCGTTATTGCGGTAAGCAACAATAAGCGACTCATAATCCTTAGCTTTAAGCAACTGGCCCTGCGGCTCTATTGAAAAGGTGCGCACTTCACCGTTTAAGCTTCCGCCGGGTATAGTGACCGTGCCGCTATTCACCGCCTGGGCCACTTCATTAATGCCGATTTTATAAGCGGCTAATTTGTTGGGGTTTACCTGGACTCTCACCGCGGTCTTAGCGCCATATGACTGCACCTGCGATACGCCTTCTATCATGCTCATCCTCTGGCCGATTACCCTGTTCCCGAAATCAAACAATTGCCCGGATGTCAAAGTATCAGAGTTGACCGTCAGGTATATAATGGGGGCGTCGCTGGGGTTAGCCTTGGTATAACTCGGCGGGGCAGGAAGGTCGGTAGGAAGATTACCCGAGGCCCGCTGGATGGCTGCCTGCACGTCGGGGGCGGCCAAGTCGACATTACGGTCAAGCGCAAAAGTAAGATAAATCTGGGTCTGGCCTTCGGTATTATTAGAAATCATCGTGCTCAAACCGGGGATCTGCGTAAACTGGTTCTCAAGCGGAGAAGCTACGGTTTTAGCCATGGTTTCCGGGCTGGCTCCGGGATAAGCCACGTTTACCGTGATAACCGGATAATCCACTACCGGCAGGTCGCTTATAGGAAGCTTAAAATATGACGCTATACCGAACAATATTACGACCACCATTACCAATATGGTCATAACCGGCTTGCGTATAAATGTCTCGGAAAAATTCACTTTAAGGCCTTTTCTTCCTGCGCTTTTAACTGAGTAACATCTATTACTTTAGCTCCCGGGCTTAAACCAAGCTGCCCTGTAATAACTACTTTTTCGCCTGTTTTAATTCCTTCCTCGATAACAATATTGTTATCCTGGCGGCCCCCTGCCTTAACCTGGCGCAGCAAAGCTTTATTCTCATCAGATACTACGAATAGATAAGCGCCGCTTTGCCCGAGCTGCACTGCCTCGTACGGCACCTGCACCGCGGCTTTCTCGATACCCAGGATAAGACGAACCTTGACAAACTGCCCTGCCCATAACTCCCTCTCTTTATTAGAAACAACGGCACGCAAAAAAAATGTCCCGGTGGTATTATCTACGGAGTTATCCAGCAGGGATAACTCTCCCGAATAAACCTTTGCTGAAGGTTCGTCGCCGAAAAACTCTACCTGCAGCTTCCCCTGCTTCATCGCCTCTCTCACCTTATCTAAATCTGATTCGGTAACTGTAAAATCTACATACAACTCATTAATAGCTTTGATATTTACCAGGGTCGGGCCGTCATTGGCTTTAACAATATTCCCCGCGTCGACCAGATGCTTTCCGGTCAACCCGTCTACCGCCGAACGCACATAGCAGTAATCAAGATTTATTTTCGCGATATCCACACTTGCCGCGTCCAGGCGCACCTGGGCCTCGGAACTCGCCAGGTCAGCTGAATATTTATCATAATCCTGCCGGGAGATTAATTTTTTCTCAAAAAGAACCTCATTTCTTTCAAATGTGACTTTTCTAAGTTTTAAATCTGCCAGGTCCCGGTTTAAAGCGGCGCGGGCTTTATCCAGCTCAGCCTGAAACGGCGCCGGGTCAATGGTGACAAGCAGGTCTCCTTTTTTGACTTCCGTACCTTCGGTAAAATTAATTTCCTTTATCTGACCGTCAACCTGAGACTGCACATTCACGTCGTAGAGCGAATAGAGATTACCGAAAGTTTCAAGATAAACCGGAGAATCTTTTTCAATAGCAACCGCAATCTCAACCGGGCGCGCCGGAGACTCCTTCACAGGTTTTTTCTGAAAGATACCCTTGAAAAGAAAATACCCGCCCACAACAATGCAAACAATAACCGCTATCCCTATGAGTTTATCTTTCACCATCCGTATGATTTCATTCGTCTTTTCTATTTTATTCATTATTGATCCCCCTTAGCCCCATAAGATTTCTTAGCTGAATCTATTTTTATATTCGGCGTGCCGGTAGAATGCGCCAGCTGTGCCAACGCGATAAATACATCCTGTTTGGATTGGATAAGGCGGCTGCGGGCCTGAGAAAGGCTGCTCTGGGCCTGGAGCAGGTCCAGTATACTTTTTAAACCGGCCTTATAGCTCTCTAACGCTAAATCGTATGACGTTGTCGAGGTATCAAAGAAAGACTGGCTGTATTTAAGTTTCTCCACCGCGGTATTAAAATCATAATATTTGACCCAGACATCGGAACTTGCCTCAAGCTCAGCCTGGATTAAATTGTCTAAAGCAGCATTCACCTCGTAGTCAGCCTGCTTCTTCTTATACCAGTTACTAAAGCCGTCAAAAACATCCCAATCAACGCTTACTGTCCCGGAAACATTATTCTGGTCTTTTTTGAATCCTGGAGAATTATAATATTTATACTTATCCTCTTGCGCGTTTAAATTAAGGTTCAGATCAGGTAATAAGTCAGAAAACGCGGCAGTTGCTGCGGCTTTCTTAGAGCTTAATTCCGCCCGGAGCGCGGATATATCCGGCCTCATCCGGATTGACTCCTCGATGAGCTTACTTACATCGCCTTCATTTATGCTTGTCGGCAATTCTTTGGAAGGCAAGACAATATCAATATTGGTATCCGCGGCCACGCCGATTGCCTGAGCAAGATTGGCCTTTGCGGTTTTCAAAGAACCCTTGGCGCTTTCTAAATTATATAGCGAGTTCTCATAATTTGATTTTACCTGCAAGACATCCAGCTGCGGAACAAGGCCGACATCAAATTTTTGCTGGGCGGCGTCATAATCGGTCTTTGTATTCTGAACATCAAGTTCAGCGGCCTCCAATGCCGCTTGCGCGCTATAGAAATTATAATATGCCGTTTGCACGTTAAGAAGTAAATCCTGCAGCGACTGGTCATACAGTGAATTTGCCTTAAGCACTTTCTGAAAAGTCGTCTCTATCCGCGAGCTGCGGCCGCCAAAATCAAGCAGAAGATAGGTCAACTGGGCGCTGGGCCCGTAATGAAAATCATCTAAGGTGCCGGTGAAATT
>CAYPRG010000074.1:0-5788 GCA_964413025.1 uncultured Planctomycetales bacterium | reverse complement strand
GGTAATGCGTCTTGGCGTACCTGGATTTTTTGCTGAACTCCACGGACATATTTGTTCTTTTAGTAGGGTGCCTGCCGATAGGCAACTCGATGACATCTTCATCAAATTCCATCTTGCCCTTTACCAGGGCCAGGTACCTGCGTTTAATGGTATGCTTGGCAAATTGCTCTGCCAGTAAAAGGTGGGCGAAATTATTTTTGGCAATGACTAAAAGCCCGGACGTTTCCTTGTCTAACCTGTGCACTATGCCGGGCCTTTGAGGATTTATATCCGATAAATCTTTAAAATGGTTCAGCAGGGCATTCACTAACGTATGCTGGTAATTTCCCGGGGCCGGATGGACCACTAAACCCACGGGCTTGTTTATCACCGCCAGGTCATGGTCCTGATAAACAATGTCCAAAGGCATGTCCTCCGCTTCCAGGGCATTTTTCTTTTTTTCATCAAGCTGGACGCTAAATTTATCGCCTTCCTTTATCTTATAATTAGGTTTTATTGAATCCAAACCCTCCAGCCTCACCTTACCATCCGAAATTAGCTTCTGGATCAGCGTCCGGGAAAACCCCAGGCTCCTGCCTTTAGAAAAATCCAGGAGGAATAAATCTAAACGTTTACCCGCTTCCTGGGAAGAAACTTTTATCTTATGCTCTTGCATTTATTTTGCTTTGTTGATTGAGATGAGCTTTACAATAGCGAGGAAGAATATCGCGATACTCAGGAGCTGGAACAGGGTCATACCGGAAAAAATTACCGTGTTATCATCGCGCCAGAATTCAATAAAAAACCTCTTGGTTGAATAAAACAACAAGTAGAGAAAAAGAATCTGGCCTGCTTTATGCGGCCTATCCTGCAGGAACCTTAAAATTAAGAATATAAAAACCATGATCAATGAAGAATAGACCTGCGTCGGGATAAGCGCCGCGTCATGGACCGGAAAATAAAGGCCGTATTCAGAGGGCTTGCCGTAACAACAGCCGTTCAGCAAACAGCCTATCCTGCCTATGGCCTGGGATAAGGCAACATAGGGTACGATGAAATCCAGCGTCTGATAGACCGGCAGCTTCTTTTTCTTTATAAATATAATCCCCGCCCAGGTCCCCGCTATCAACCCGCCGAACCAGGACATACCGCCGTGCTGCAGCATGACCATCTCTAAGGGGTTTTCTATATAATAAAACAGATTTTGTCCTATATAGAAAACCCGTGCCCCGATTATGCCAAAAATAAAAACCACAAAACACAGATTAAAAAACAAATCAAAATCGGCTTTATTCTTCTTAGCCTGCTCCCTGATAAGAATCAAACTTACCACAAAAGCCAAAGCAAGCATGAGGCCGTATGAATAAATAACCAAGGGGCCTATTTTACAGATTGTCGGATACATGTTTTTTATCAAATAATATGTTCCAGGCCAACAGCACCGCGCCGATGGTTATCGCGCTGTCGGCAACATTAAACACCGGCCATATCCGGAAATCCAGAAAATCGATAACGTAGCCGAAAAAAACCCGGTCAATAAGATTGCCCATGGCGCCGGCCAGGATAAGGCTCAAGAATATGTTGTAAGATTTTCTGTTCTTGCCGCCCCGGAGGTTCAGGATAATCAGGATTATGGCTAATACCGAGGTGAATATGAATAAAGGGGTTTGATCTTTCAGGATGCCAAAAGCCGCACCCCGGTTGTGAACAATAGAAATATAAAAAAAATTCTTTATTACAGGGACAGGATGGAAATATGCTACGTTACTGGTAACGATAAACTTTGAGAGCTGATCCAGGGAAAGGATTACTGATACGATGATAAAAATCATCGGATAAGAAAGGGTTCTATTTCTTTTCCTTTTTTTCTTGGCACTTGACGCAAAGGCGCGCGTAAGGCACGGCCTTTAATCTGGTTTTAGAAATCGGGATCTTGCAATCTTCGCAGACGCCGTAAGTGCCGTCTTCTATCTTCTTCAGGGCATCATCCAACTCGTATATGAATGTCCTTTCGTTGGAGGCCAGGCCGAGAGAAAACTCCCTGTCATAAGTATCTGTGGCTACATCAGCCATATGATAGGTATAGCCGGATATATCCCCGGAGGCTTCTTTCTGGGATTTCTTAAGCGTATCCTCGGAGATATGTTTAATTTCGTCAAGAGCCGCGTCCTTCTTCTTTATGACCAGCTTCTTGAATTCGTTTAATTCTTTTTTATTAAGTTTCTTTCTCAATTTAAATTCCTCCCATGGCTTTTAGGCAGTTCTCGCAGATTAAGGGATGTTCTTTGTTAATCCCCACAGATTGGGAATAATTCCAGCAGCGCGCGCACTTGACGCCCTCTGCCTTACTGACTTCCACCCCGGGCAAATCCTTACCTAAGGTAACCTCAACCTGTGAAACTTTAAAAATCTCAGAAAGATCGTTCTTTAAGCTCGTTAAGAATTTATAACGTTCTTCGCTGTTTGTCAATAGATTTATTTTTGCGTCGAAGGAACTGCCAATCAGGCCGGCGCTGCGTTTCTCTTCCAACGCCTTAGCCACATCAGGGATCATCTCTATAATACTCTTTAATTCTTCATCCGTATTCTCCATGCCGCGGGGGCCGGCTTTCGGGAAATCCAAAAGATGCACGCTTAACGCAGAGGAGTACTCCTTCTCTTTAGGCAAAGCCCGCCATATCTCTTCGGAAGTAAACACCAAAATCGGAGCCATCAATCTTACCAGAGTATTCAAGACTTCATAAATCACGGTTTGAGCAGCCCTGCGCTCAGGGGATTTTGCCCCGGCTGTGTAAAGCCTGCCCTTTACCATATCAAGGTAATACATAGAGAGGTCTTCGTTACAAAAATCATATATGCCTTTATAGGCCTTATGGAATTCAAAATTAGGGGCCGCCTCTGTCCCGTAAGCCTCTGTAACAGAACTTATGACTTGCTCCATCCGACAGAGTATCCATTTATCTATTTTCCTGAAATCCTCATAGCTTACCCTATCGGTATCCGGATTAAAATCATAGAGGTTGCTTAAGATGAATTTGGCGGTATTCCTGATTTTACGGTAAGCCTCGGAAAGCCGGGTCAAGATCTCTTTGGAAATACGGATATCCTCATTGTAGTCGCTGGAGGCCACCCACATCCTTAAAATATCCGCGCCGTAATCTTTAATAATCTCGAGAGGCGAAATGACATTGCCCTGAGATTTCGACATTTTTCTTCCCTCTCCGTCTACGACAAAACCGTGGGTGAGAACACTTTTAAAAGGCGGAATGTTATCAATCGCGATTGACGGGATTATCGAAGACTGAAACCATCCCCGGTGCTGGTCAGAACCTTCAAGATATAAGGCGGCGGGAAATCCTAATTCTTTTCTCTTTTTTAATACCGCCTGCGAACTTACCCCGGAATCAAACCAGACATCGAGAATATCAGAACCCTTGGCGAATTTATCATTACCGCACTGCTTACATTTATAACCTTGAGGGATAAAATCAGATACCTGCCTGCTAAACCAGGCGTCCGAGCCTTCGCCTGAAGCAAATTCGGCGAACTTTTTGATCACCGCCGGCTCCAGTATTTCTTCGTGGCATTTTTCACAGACCAAAGCCGGGATAGGAACACCCCAGTATCTCTGGCGGGATAAACACCAATCCGGCCTTAATTGAACCATTGCCGAGATACGTTCTTTTCCTGCCGCAGGGACCCAATGAACATCTTCTTCTATAGCCTTAAGCAATTTTTTCCTTAAATCATCATGGTCAATATTCAGGAACCATTGTTTTGTCGCCCGAAATATTACCGGGTTCTTACAGCGCCAGCAATGCGGATAAGAATGCTGGATCTTCCCGGAAAAAAGCAGAGCGCCGATTTTTTGCAATTTTTCAAGTATCAGCGGGTTGGCGTCAAAAACATTCATTCCCGCGAAATCAGCTACCCCTGCGTCGAATTTACCCCTGGCGTCAACAGGCATAACAATATCCAATTTATATTTTATCCCGGTAAAATAATCTTCATTGCCGTGCCCGGGCGCGGTATGCACCAGGCCGCTGCCTTCTTCCCTGGAGACGTAATCCGCCAGGACAACTTTACCTTTTCTTAATCCAAAAGGATGATTATAAACTAACCCTTCTAATTCTTTACCGTTGAATTCTTTAATGATTTCATGCTTCTCTAACCCTGCCTTGGATAAAACATTTTCCAGCAGATCTTTGGCGATGACCAGGCTGCCTTTTTCTGTCTTGATCAGGCAGTAGCGAAAACCCGGATGCACTGCTACCGCCACATTAGCAATCAATGTCCAGGGCGTGGTCGTCCAAATCAAAAGATATGAATCCTGCGGATAATCTTTATGCTCATCCAATTTAAATTTAACGAATACCGACGGGGAAACATGGTCCTCATATTCCACTTCCGCTTCGGCAAGCGCGGTCTCGCATTTAAAACACCAATTAACCGGTTTTAAGCCGCGGTAGACATAACCCTTTTCAACCAGGATTTCCATGGAACTGATTATGCCTTCTTCATATTCGGGAGAAAGAGTCAGATAGGGATTTTCCCAATCCCCGAATACTCCTAAACGCTTGAATTCTTCTTTCTGAATACCGACATAACGCAGGGCGTAATCAAAAGCTTTTTTGCGGAACTCAAGTTGAGGAATCTGATGCTTGGCTATCTTTAACTCCTTAAAGAGTTGATGCTCCACAGGAAGCCCGTGGCAATCCCACCCCGGGACATAAGCGGAATCAAATCCCTGCATGGTCTTATATTTTACGATGATGTCTTTTAAAGTTTTGTTTAAGGCATGGCCGATATGGATATCGCCGTTAGCATACGGAGGGCCATCGTGAAGGGTATATTTTGGCCTGCCTTTTGAGTTCTCTCGGATAAGCTGATAGATACCGGAGTCGTACCATTCCTTTAATAAAAGCGGCTCCCTTTTAGGCAAATCCGCCCTCATCGGGAAACTGGTCTGGGGCAAGTTTAAACTATTTTTATAATCCGTATTATTTGACATATTTCCCAATTATAATCTTCAGGTCTTTCTTGGTTTTGGCCGGGATTAATTTTTTATCGGTGACGATCGCGAATTTCAAAGCCTCGCCGCAAGCGCAGCTTCTGGCCTCGGGAAGTTTCTTTATCGCCGCCAATAATATTTTTTTAGAGTTTTCTATATTATTTTGCAGATTTCTAATCACCATATCAATAGTCACGGATTCATGGTTTGGGTGCCAGCAGTCATAATCAGTGATTGCAGCCAAAGTGGCATAACAGATTTCCGCTTCACGCGCCAACTTCGCTTCGGCAAAATTGGTCATCCCGATAATATCCATCCCCCAGCTGCGGTAAAGATTGGACTCTGCGCGGGTAGAAAACGCCGGGCCTTCCATATTGATGTAGGTACCTCTGTTATGGACCCTCAAGCCGAAACCCGTGGCTGCGTCATAGAGGGCAGTCCTGAGGCTTTCGCAAACCGGACGCGAAAATTCAACATGGGCGACAATACCCTTTTCGAAAAAAGACATCTCGCGGGCATGGTTAGTCCTGTCCACGAACTGGTCCACTATGACAAAATCCATCGGCCGCATCTCTTCTTTCAGGCTACCGCAGGCATTCACCGAAATAATCCTGTCCACTCCGAGCTTTTTCATGGCAAAAATATTGGCGCGGTAATTTATACAACTGGGCGGGATACGATGGCCTACGCCGTGGCGCGGCAGAAAAACCACTTCCTTGCCCTCTAAACTCCCCAGCATCAATTTATCTGAAGGGCTGCCGAAAGGAGTTTTCATAGAAACTTTTCTTAAATTTTTTA
>CAYPRG010000073.1:3316-5822 GCA_964413025.1 uncultured Planctomycetales bacterium | reverse complement strand
TATAGCGGAGTTGAAGAAATATAACGCGATATACCTGGGAGCAGTAGGCGATCCGGCTGTAAAGCCGGGGATTATTGAGACAGGGGTGTTGTTAAGGTTGAGGTTTGCCCTTGACCAGTACATTAATCTGCGCCCGGTCAAACTTTATAGCTCTGATTTCTGCCCTCTAAAGGATAAGAAGCCGGAAGATATTGATTTTGTGGTGGTACGCGAAAATTCCGAAGGGCTGTATAAAGGTATGGGCGAGTTCAAAGATAAAGGCACTAAGGATGAAGTGGCTATCCAAATCTCCTATAATACACGCAAGGGGGTTGAGCGCTGTATCCGTTTTGCTTTTGAGTATTGTAAAAAGAGGAACAAGAGGAATAAGCTGACCCTTTGCGGGAAGACCAATGTGCTTACTTATGCCTGGGACCTCTGGGAGAGGACATTCCATGAGGTAGCCAAGGAATACCCCGGTATTACCACTGACTATGCCCATGTGGATGCTACCACGATGTGGTTCGTAAAGAACCCGGAGTGGTTTGATGTGATTGTCACCGATAATATGTTCGGCGATATCATTACTGATTTAGGGGCGATGATCCAGGGCGGGATGGGAATTGCCGCAGGCGGCAATATCAATCCTGAAGGCGTCTCTATGTTTGAGCCGATTGGCGGAAGCGCGCCTAAATATACCAACAAAAATGTGATTAATCCGCTGGCCGCGATTTGCGCCGCGGGTATGATGCTTGAAAACCTGGGCGAAACAAAGGCCGGTAAGGCAGTTGAAGAGGCGGTAATAAAAGTCGCCCGGACAAAATTGAAATCTCTTGCCGCGGGGAAGATGGGATATTCTACCCAGGAAGTAGGGGATTTGGTAGCGGAGAACTTATGAAAAAATATAATGTTGCGGTAGTAGGCGTAGGGGTAGTAGGGATTGAAATGCTGCGGGTTTTAAAACAGCGTAATTTTCCTGTGGGGAACTTGCGCGTTTTTGCCCGTTCAGCCAGGAATATTGAAGTAGACGGCCAGGGCTATTACGTAGAGGCAGTTTCGCCGGATAGTTTCAATGGTATCGATATCGCTTTATTCGCCGGGACCGAAGGCGAAAAAGGCGCGGCGGTAACTTACGCCCAGGAGGCGATTAAAAGAGGGGCGGTAGTGATTGACAACGGCGCGGATTTCCGGATGGACCCTAAAGTCCCGCTGGTAGTGCCGGAGGTCAACGCCAAGGATGTAAAGAAACATAAAGGTATAATCGCCAATCCTAATTGCTCTACCATCCAGATGGTGGTAGCTTTATGGCCGATTTATAAAAAAGCCGGAATAAAAAGGATAATCGTTACTACCCTGCAGGCTTCTTCGGGAGCAGGTAAAAGCGCGGTGGAGCAGTTAAAAGAAGAAGTTTCTTTGATAGCTGCCGCCGGCTTTATAGATTTACATGTAAAGACGGGAAATAAAGCTATGCCGCAGCAGTTGGGTTATAATGTTTTCCCGCATATCGGCGGTTTCGTTGAAGACGATTACACCAGCGAAGAATGGAAATTGGTCCGCGAAACGCACAAGATCATGCATGATGATAAAATCAGGATTTCTGCTACTACGGTAAGAGTGCCTGTGCGCACCGGCCATTCCGAATCGGTTTATATAGAAACCGCAAAACCGATTAAGCCGGATAAGGTGCGCGAATTGCTCTCTAAGTCGCCCGGGATTCAGGTGATAGATGACCCCAGGAGTAATCTATACCCTATGCCTTATGATTGTGAAGGCAAGGATGATACTTATGTGGGAAGAATACGTAAAGATAGTTTTGTGAAGAATGGTTTATGGCTTTGGGTAGTTGCCGATAATCTTCGTAAAGGGGCGGCAACCAATGCCGTGCAAATCGCGGAATGCGTAATCTCAAACTCGAAATAGAATACGACGGGACGAATTACTGCGGTTGGCAGGTCCAGGACAGTCCACGGAAAAAATCCATTCAAGAAGTAATCGAGAAGGCCCTTGGTAAAATCCTTCAAGAGAAAATACATCTGGTAGCTTCCGGAAGAACCGATGCCGGAGTACATGCTTATGCCCAGGCGGCGAATTTTAAGACTAACTCAGGAATAACGCCGCAGAAACTATTGGGCGCTCTCAATGGCACGTTGCCTAAGGATATAACCGTTGCCAGTGTAGAAGAAAAGAAGCTTGATTTTCACAGCCGTTTTAGCGCGAAATCGAAGATTTACCGCTATACCATATTAAACCGGCAGTGTCCTTCCGCTTCCTTGAGGAATACGGCTTATTATTATCCTCGCCCCCTGGATATAAGGCTTATCAGGCAGGAGGCAAAGGCTATCCTGGGCAGGCATGATTTTAAGTCTTTCCAGGGCTCTGATGCCGGAAAGCAGGATACGGTCAGGACAATAAAGGAAGTAAAAATCACCAAGAGCCGGGATTTAATAAATATTGATATCGAAGGCGATGGTTTTTTGTATAATATGGTGCGCAACATCGTGGGCACGTTTATCGAGATAGGCAGGGG
>CAYPRG010000073.1:0-3216 GCA_964413025.1 uncultured Planctomycetales bacterium | reverse complement strand
TTTCTATGAATAGAACATATGTTGCAAAAAAAGAAGACATAAAAAGACAGTGGTTCCTGGTGGATGCCAAGGATAAAATACTCGGAAGGGTTGCCGCTAAGGTAGCATCAATCTTAAGAGGCAAGCACAAACCGATATTTACTCCTCATCTTGATACCGGTGACGGGGTTATCATAATCAACGCTTCATTGATCAGGGTGACCGGCAGAAAACTCAAGCAGAAGGTTTACCAGCGTTATTCGGGGTATCCTAATGGGCAAAGAGAGGTGACTTTAGAGGTGATGCTGGCCAGGAAGCCCGAAACAGTGATGCACCTGGCGGTGCAGCGTATGCTTCCCGGCGGGCCTTTAGGCAGGGATATGATAAAAAAGCTTAAGGTCTATGCCGATGATAAGCATCTTCACAAGGCACAGAATCCGGTAGTTTTGGAGGTATAATTTAAAATGGATCAAGTTACTAAATATATGGCAGTAGGAAGGCGTAAAGAATCAGTGGCAAGAGTTCAGCTTTTGCCCGGTAAGGGGGGTATTGTGGTTAATGCCCGGCCGTATGATAAATATTTTTACCGCGAGACAGACAGGATTATCGTAACCCAGCCTTTGACGGTAAGTAATAATTTGACCAAGTATGACATCATTGCCAATATCAACGGTGGCGGCCTAACCGGACAGGCAGGGGCCTTGCGGCATGGTATTTCACGCGCTTTAATATTGGCGGAGCCGGACCTGAAGGATTTATTGCGTAAGTCGGGATTCCTTACCCGCGACCCGCGCGCGAAAGAGCGCAAGAAGTACGGGCAAAAAGGCGCGCGTAAGCGCTTCCAGTGGACAAAGAGGTAAAGATGATTTGCAGTTAAGTTTAGATAAAAGAACAGATTCAAAAAAATCCCGCTGGAAAGCGGGATTTTTGTTTTATAGCCATTATCGCTACCCGACGAGAAAATACTTGACTAGGTATATTTTTTAGCTTAATATAAAGAAATGGGGACGTTTCTATTTTTTAATCCCCGACGGAAGAAAAAAATAGAAACGTCCCCATAAATAAAGGAGCAAATATGTTAAACGTAGGTATAATAGGAGCGACAGGATATGCCGGCGAAGAGTTGATTGATATTCTCTTGAGGCATCCCGGCGTAAAAATAAGAAACATCTCTGCCAAGATCGATAAGCCCCAGGATATATCCGAGATATTCCCCAAGTTCAAGGGCAGGATAAGTATGCCCTGTAAAATGCCGGATATAAAAGAGATCACCGAAACTTGCGATTTAATATTCCTGGCTTTGCCGCATACCGTATCGATGGAGATCGTCCCAAAATTACTGGCGGCGGGTAAAAAGGTGATTGACCTCTCCGCGGATTACCGGTTAAAAGATATAAAAGTCTATAAACAATTTTATAACGTCGCGCATAAAGATAATGCTAGTTTGAGCGAAGCGGTTTACGGCCTGCCTGAGATTTACCGGGCTAAAATCAAGGGGGCAGTGCTTATTGCCAATCCGGGATGTTATCCTACGGTAAGCATATTATCTCTGGCTCCGTCGGTAGCTCTTGATTTGATTGATACGGATTCAATGATTATCGACGCCAAATCAGGGGTAACCGGCGCGGGGAGAAAGGTAGCCGAAGGCCTGCTTTTCTCGGAAATCGATGAGGATTTTAAGGCTTATAAGGTAGACGCGCATCAACATTCGCCCGAGATTAACCAGGAGTTATCAAAATTGTCCGGTAAAAAAATAAAGGCGACTTTTGTCCCGCATCTGTTGCCATTAAACAGGGGGATCTTAACCACTGTATATTTAAAGAAAAAAGAAAAGGCGAAAGAGAAGTTTCTGGATCTATACAAAAAATTCTATAAAAAAGAGCCTTTTGTAAGGATCAGGGAAGATGGCGATTTCCCCAGGCTTAAAGATGTGGTGAATACAAATTTTTGCGATATAGGGATCAAAGAAACTGCCAATAGCGCTATTATTATCTCTGCCATTGATAACCTGTTGAAAGGCGCGTCGGGCCAGGCAGTGCAGAATATGAATATCATGTATAATTTTCCCGAATATACGGCATTACTCTGATGAAAATATATAAAAAAGCGATTTTACCCGTAGGTTTCAGCGCTAACGGGATAGCTTGCGGCATAAAGAAATCAGGGAAATTGGATTTGGCACTGCTTTATTCGGAATTGCCGGCAAAGGCCAGTTGTCGATTTACCGCTAATAAAATGATTGCCGCGCCGATTAAATTAAATAAAAAATACCTGAACAGCAGTAAAAGGTTTCAGGCGATTATTGCCAACAGCGGTAATGCTAATGCTTTTACCGGCAGGGGCGGCTTAAAAGATAGTGAGGAAACAGTTAAAAGTTTGGCTATTTCCCTGAAGGTAAATAAGGAAAGCATACTTACCGCTTCCACGGGGATTATCGGCAGGAGATTGCCTTTATTAAAAATTAAGAAAGCCATGCCCGGGTTAGCCGCGGGATTATCCGCGCAGGGCATAGACAAGGCAAAGAAGGCGATATTGACTACAGATACTTTTACTAAAGAGATTACGGTAAAATTTAATATCGGGAATAAGGCGGTTACTGTTTGCGGTATCGCCAAGGGTTCGGGAATGATTGCGCCGACTATGGCTACGATGCTGGCGTTTATTCTTACCGACGCTAATATCACGCAAGGCGCCCTGAATAAAGCCCTGAAGATGTCGGTGGAAGATTCCTTTAATTGCATAACCGTGGATGGATGTATGAGTACTAATGACAGCGTGATGTTGTTAGCCAACGGCGCAAGCAAGAATCCGGTGATTGATGAAAATAAAAATTTCCATCTTTTCAGCGCGGCTTTAAAGACAGTATGCCTTGAGTTGGCTAAATCAATTGTCAGGGACGGCGAGGGCGCGACTAAATTCATACAGATCCAGGTAGATAAGGCAAAGGATTGTTATCAGGCCAGGAAAGCGGCTTTATATATCGCCAATTCAAACCTGGTTAAGACCGCTATATACGGCGAGAACCCTAATTTCGGCAGGATTGTTTCTGCCGTAGGCGCAAGCGGAATAGATGCAAAAGAAGAAGACTTAAAGATTAAGGTAAGCCCTTTAAATAAGAAAGAAATAAGTATATATGTTTCTATCAACAGGGGTAATTCCCGGGCAATAGTTTATACCTCTGATTTAACCCCGGAGTATATAAAAATAAACGCGGCATATAATTAAGGAAGGTTAAAA
>CAYPRG010000072.1:0-5840 GCA_964413025.1 uncultured Planctomycetales bacterium | reverse complement strand
AAATGCTCTTACGCATGGTAGTGCAGAAGATAAAAGTAGACCATGCCAGCATCTTATTGCACGATAAAAATAAGGATACTTACATCCTGGCAGTTTCAAAAGGAAGCTTATCTTCAAAAATACCGATTGGCCTGGCCCGCGTAGATAAAGATGACCCCTTGGTGCGTTTTTTCAGGGGGCGCAAAGATAAATCGCCCGTTGAGCGCAAGGCCCTGGTATATACAGAGCTGAAAAAAATCCTCCTGAAAAAGGATACCCGGGATGACTTAAAACTGTTGCTGCGGCAGGTCTTATATCAAATGGAGATCTTTGACGCGCAGGTATGTATCCCCAGCTACTTCCGGGATGGCTTGCTGGGGCTATTATTATTAGGAAAAAAGAAAAACGGAAAGAATTTCATCCAGGATGAACTAGACTTTTTTGTCGCCCTTGCCTCAAATTTAGCCATGACAATAAGAAACGCCCAACTCTTCAAAGAACTACAGCAGGAGCTGGAACAAAAACGCCAGATGTTTACCCGCACCACTATCGCCCTGGCCGCAGCCATAGAAGCAAAGGATAATTACACTCACGGCCACACTACCCGGGTCACCAGCTTAAGCGTAGAAATTGCCCGGAAGATCGGCCAGCAAAACAAAAAGGCTTTCGAACAGGATTTTCTGGAAAACCTGCATATCGCCAGCCTCCTGCATGATATAGGAAAAATAGGCGTCCCTGAATATATATTGAATAAAAGAGGGGAGCTGACCATCGGAGAAAGAAACCGGATAAAAGAACACCCCTTAATAGGCGCTGCTATTTTAAAACCGATAAAAGAACTTGAAGAGCCTTTATTGGGCGTAAAATACCATCACGAAAGATATAACGGCACAGGATACCCCGAAGGGCTCAAGGGCGAACGCATACCCCTGATTGCCTCGATTATATCGGTTGCGGATTCCTTCGATGCCATGACCACCGACAGGCCATACCGGCCGGCACTTGAAAAAAATAAAGCCATAGCCGAAATTGAAAGCTTAAAAAGTAAACAGTTCAACCCCCAGGTAGCCAGCGCCTTTATTGAGCTCTGCAGGGAAAAAGAATTTTAATACCATGCCAGCAAAACGCATACTCTTAATGTACATATCGGAGGTTTCGGGCCACCGCTGCGCAGCCATGGCAATAGAAAAGGCGATAAAGATAGTATCTCCCCAGGCAGAAACCTTTGGTATAAACGCCTTCCATTATACTAACCCTATCTTTGAAAAAATTATCAACCGCCTTTATATGAGCGTAATCCAGAAGATGCCAAAAATCTGGGATTTCCTTTATGATAATCCGCGTATAGCGAAAAAGACTCAAAAGATAAAAGAATTCATCAATAAAACTAATTCCTTAAAGGTAAAAAAGCTTATCGATGAATTCAAGCCGGACGCGGTAGTCTGCACCCAGGCTTTTCCCTGCGGATTGGTCTCCGGATTTAAAAAAGCTTTCAATTCAAACATCCCGCTTGTGGCAGTGCTTACCGATTATGTACCCCATGCTTACTGGATCTATGATGCGGTAAATTATTACATCACCCCTTCCGAGGAAATATCAAAACGCCTGGAAGAAAAAGGAGTGCCGTCCAATAAAATAAAACCACTGGGCATACCTTTTGACACGAAGTTTAACCAGCCGTTTGACAAAAACATGCTCCTCAAAAAACTTGGATTAACCCCAGGACTGCCTGTTATATTAATCATGGGCGGCGGGCAGGGCTTAGGCCCGATAAAATCGATAGTCAGGTCGCTGGAAAAAACCAAAAACCAGTTCCAGGAGATTATCGTGTCCGGCACCAATTTAAAACTTTATAATTCCATGGCCAAAGAAACAATGAGATGCAAAAAAAAGATACTGGTATATAGCCACGCAGATAACATTGATGAATTAATGAGTGTAACCGACATTCTGATTACTAAACCCGGAGGATTAACTACCGCGGAGGCCTTAGTTAAAAAAATCCCCATGATTATTGTAAAGCCTATCCCCGGCCAAGAGGCGAATAACGCGGTTTATCTTATGGAAAAAGGGGCTGCCATTAAAACTGATGAGCCTGATAGTATAAATTTTATTGTCGATGGCTTATTATCAAACCCGGATAAGCTAAAACAGCTGGCCGAATCCGCGGCAAGCATCAGCAAACCTAATGCCAGCATGGATATCGCAAAACTTTTACTGGATTTGTAATCATGATTAACTTCACCATGTACCGGATCGGCCAATTCATAGCTTTATCCCTGCCTTTAAAGCTTGCCTATAAGGCAGGGATATTTTTTTCAGACCTGCATTATATATTCGCGGACAAAGACCGGAAAAATGTGGGAGCAAACTTAAGAGTCATATTCCCGGAAAAAAACGAATCCCAGATACGCAAATTGAGAAGAGACATGTCCAGGAACTTCGCTAAATACCTGGTTGATTTCTTCCGTTTTGAAAAATTAAATAAAGAATATATAAAAAAACATATCCGTTTAGAAAATATGCATTATTTTGATGAAGCCCTGGCCAAAAAAAAGGGCGCGATTGTCCTGACCGCCCATTTCGGTAATTGGGAACTAGGCGGAGTAGTAACCGCCCTCTTAGGTTACCCGTTCTGGGCAGTGGCTCTTCCCCATAAAGACAAAAAAGTAGATAAATTTTTTAATTTTCAAAGGGAAAGTAAAGGCGTGCGAGTCATACCCCTGGGGAACGCGGTCAAGGCATGCCTTAATACCCTCAGGAATAACGAATTAGTGGCTCTGGTAGGAGACAGGGATTTCACCGAAAAAGGCATTGTCCTGGATTTCTTCGGCAAGCCTACTTTTTTCCCGGGCGGGCCGGCGGCATTCTCTTTAAAAACGGGCGCCTGCATCGTGCCGGGATTCATGTTAAGGAATGAGGACGATAGTTTTACCTTGAGGATCGAAAAACCGATTGAATTCACCCCTACCGGCAACCATAAAAAAGACGTAGTGGATATAATCTCGCGTTATAAGGTGATTTTTGAAGATTATATCCGCAAGTACCCCGAACAATGGTATATGTTCCGTAAATTCTGGGTGGAGCGTTAAAAAATGAAAACCTGCGTAATCATCCCGACATATAACGAATCCAAGAAAATCGGCGAATTAATAAAACAGATCCGCGCCCAAAACCTGGATGTCCTGGTTATCGATGACGGTTCTCAGGATAACACCAGCCAGATTGCCAAAGACAGCGGAGCCGCTGTTTTACGCAACGAAAAAAACCAGGGTAAAGGCGCGTCACTAATCAGGGGGTTTGAGTATATCCTAAAAAAAGATTATCAAGCGGTAATCACCATGGACGGCGACGGCCAGCACCTTGCCGAAGACATACCGTATTTCATGCGCCTGGCTAAATATTCTAACAGCGGAGTGCTGGTCGGGAACAGGATGCATAAACCCAAAAATATGCCTCTCGTAAGGATACTGACCAATAAAGTCATGTCTTTCATCATATCCAGGATAGCCGGACAAGAGATTCCCGATACCCAATGCGGTTTCCGGCTTATAAAAAAAGAGGTATTAGAAAAACTTAAACTTAAAACCCGTAACTATGAAATCGAATCGGAAGTATTGATCAATACATCACGCTTGGGATTTAAAATAGAATCAGTAGTTATCAAAACCATATACCGGGATGAAAAAAGCCAGATCAACCCCTTCGTGGACGCCCTAAGATTTATCCGGTTCATCTCCAAAGAACTATGGACTACGCGGCATTAAGAAAGAAGATGGTCCAGGAACAGTTAATGCCCAGGGGCATTAAGGATAAGAGGGTCCTTGCTGCCTTTGAAAAAATTGAGCGCCATAAATTCGTTCCTGAAAATTTGCTACCCGAAGCCTACGCTGATTTCCCTGTGCCCATCGGTAAGAACCAAACTATTTCTCAACCCTATATTGTGGCGTTAATGACGGAAAACCTCTGCCTGAGCGGAGAAGAAAAAATCCTGGAGATTGGGACCGGTTCAGGCTATCAAACTGCGATACTAGCAGAATTAGCCGGAGAAGTTTACAGCATTGAAAGGCTGGATTATTTAAGTAATAAAGCGGAGGCAACACTTAAAGAAATAGGTTACGATAATACAAGGCTCAAGGTAGGCGACGGAACTCTGGGTTGGGCGGAAAAAGCACCCTTTGACAGGATTATTATCACCGCGGCAAGCCCTCAAATCCCTTTACCTCTAACTGAACAACTAAAAGAGAACGGCAAGCTAATCCTGCCGTTAGGAGAAAACCTGGGCCAGGTCTTAACATTAGTGGAAAAGAAAAAAGGCAAACTCGAATCAATCAGGATATGCGGATGCGTTTTTGTCCCTTTGATAGGCAAACACGGGTATAAGGATAACACGGAGGCCAATTGATACAGGTATACACCGGCGAAGGCAAGGGAAAGACTACCGCGGCATTGGGACTGGCCTTACGGGCAGCAGGAGCCGGTTTAAAAATTTATATCGCCCAGTTTGTCAAAGGTAAAGCCTGCAGCGAACACCGGGCTTTAAAAAAATTTAAGAATATAAAGATTGAGCAATTCGGCAGCGGATGTTTCGTGAAGAAAATAAACAAAGGGGATCAGAAACTATTCAAATCCGGTTTGGCAGCGGTAAAGAAAGCCCTGAAGAACAAAAAGTATGATCTGGTGATAATGGACGAAATGAACGTAGCTTTAAAGCTTGGCCTTTTGGATTGCAATGAGCTTATCCGGATTTTAAAAGGAGTCCCCAGAAAAAGAGAAGTGATCCTGACCGGACGCGATGCTCCTTGCGGGATTTTAGAACTGGCGGATCTAGTCAGCGAAATTAAAGAGGTAAAGCATTATTTCCGTAAGGGTGTATCGGCAAGAAAAGGAATAGAGTATTAGAATTTGCTTGACTTTAGACTCGCAATGCGATAAGGTAGTTTAACATAGATATAGGAAGAGGGAAGTCCGTTAAAATCGGACACAGTCCCGCTGCTGTAAAAGAGGGCGAAAGCCGCGTAATTTAACCACTGCTCCGGAATCCGGAGTGGGAAGGTACGGCAAGTAGATTAACTCTTGAGTCAGAAGACCTGCCTATATCATAAAATATTACCTCGTGGAAAGGGCCAAGATAAATAAGGGTGCAACCCGCCAAAATTTTGTGGCGGGATTTTTTTTGAGTATAGATATGAAAAATTTATTATTAGCCGCTGGATTAATTTTGACCTTCTCAGGCGTATCTTTCGCACAAGAAATCCCTCCGGAGAAGCAAAGGTATATTTCCCTGGCCCCTTCCACTACCGAAATCTTATTCGCGTTAGGACTGGATAAAGAAATAGCAGGAGTCAGCTCTTATTGTAATTATCCGCCAAAGGCCAAAACTAAGAAAAGCGTGGGTAATTTCAGCAATCCCAATATAGAAAAAATCCTTTCTCTGAAACCGGATTATATTTTCTGCACCGGGCTGGAACAGGCTCCGATAGTAACCGAACTAAAACGCCTGGGGTTAAAAGTCTATATCAGCGACCCCCGGAATATAAAGGAACTCTTTGAATCAATCAGGGATATAGGCAGGATCACCCAAAAAGACAAAGAGGCAGAAAATTTAATCAGGGATATGCAAACCCAAATCGACGATATTACATCCCTGGTCAAATTGATTCCCGAGAATAGAAGGCTGAAGGTATTTATTGAAATCTTTGATGACCCCCTGACCACGGCAGGGCGCGGAACTTTTATTGACGAGATAATCACTATGGCAGGAGGGATTAATATTGCCGGCGATACCAAAAGAGCCTATACCATCTTTAGCCAGGAGGAAGTAATCAAGCGTAACCCTGACTGCATAATCATCGCTTACA
>CAYPRG010000071.1:0-5925 GCA_964413025.1 uncultured Planctomycetales bacterium | reverse complement strand
CATAATAGACGGCACTGATTTTGTCATGCTTTCGGCGGAATCCGCGGTGGGAAAACACCCGGTTGAGGCGGTTATGATGATGAATGATATAATAAAATTCACCGAGAAGCATTCAATTTGATTTTTCTTGACTTTGGGAAATAAAATAGTAATATAAATATAACAATTTAATAATGTTGTGCGTTTGAAGGAGGAATTCCTGGACGCAAAAAAATTATAACCTTCGTTGGCTTAAATTCGCCCGCGGAGGTTTTTCTTTAGGGGAGACGTAATATGGAAGGTGGAAGAATATTGAGGAATTCCCAGATAATTATCCTGGGTATTTGTATTGCCGCGGCGACTATTATCTCCAGCCTGATTCTTTCAAAAGGGCTTTTAAAAATAACTAAATTTGTCAGGGAGCAGATTACGGTTACTGGCTCGGCGCAAAAGAATATTAAGAGCGATTACATTGTCTGGAGGGGGACGTTTTCCATCGGCCAGGCGGATTTAAAGGCCGCTTATAAAGAACTCAGCGAGAATCTGGAAAAGGTCAGAAAATACCTTATCGGAAAAGGGGCTGGCGGGAATGAGATTATTGTCTCCCAGATTTCCACAAGCAGGGTTTACAAGAAAAATGAAAAGGGAAATGATACCAACGAGATCCAGTGGTATGTATTAAGCCAGACAGTTGAGGTGCGCTCGAAAGACGTGGATAAAGTAGACAGGATTTCCAGGGAATCTACCGACTTGATAAATGAAAATATAGAATTCGAATCGCAGGCGCCGGAATATTTTTATACCAAACTGGATGAGCTTAAAATCCAGATGTTGGCAGAAGCCACTGAAAACGCCAAGGCCAGGGCGGAGAATATGGTTAAGGCCACCGGTAACAAAATCGGTTCTATCCGTTCTGCGCGGATGGGCGTATTTCAGATTACCCCGGTCACCTCGACTGAGGTTTCTGATTGGGGTGTCAATGACACAAGTTCTCTTGAGAAAAAAGTTACCGCGGTAGTGACGGCGAGTTTTGCCATTGAATAAATAAAAGGAGGAGAAAATATAATGAAAGCTGAAATAAAGCCGATGCTTAAAAGTTTTACCGTCTTATTTTTGTTACTCTTTGTCGCAGCAATTGTGCCATCTGTTTTTGCTGAAGGGGTATCGGATGATTTATCGGCCTTGAGAAAAGAAGTCGAAGCATTAAGAAAACAATCTCAGCAATACCAGGATTTGAATTCTAAATTAGAAGATAGGATCGGGCAATTAGAGAAAAAATTGAATTCCCTGCAAGTACAGGCTCCTATGTCTTTAACTTCGCCTCAGGCCCTTCCTCAGCCGCCGGCGTTGCCTGAACCGAAAGAAGGAGTCTTGACAAGACAGCCTGGGAAGCCTGTAGTCGCTAATCTGACTGAAGAGGATATCAATAAAATCGTCAAGGGTTTTGAGTTCGGAGGATATTTCAGGGCTGGGCAAGGTGTTAACGCCCGCGGCGGAAAGATGGAAGCTTTCCAGGCTCCGCTTGCTCCGGCAAAATACAGGCTGGGCAATGAACAGGATACTTACCTTGAAGCGATATTCGCCCAGAATAACTGGAATACTGATCCTGACGGGGTGACTTTTAAGACTCAGATACGCGTATCTTATCAGACCCAGCAGAATAAATCCGAAGATAATACCAATAGCGTATGTTTGCGCGAAATGTATGCCCAGATGGGTAATTTTATCGCCAGCAACCCCGACCTTAAGGTATGGGCCGGTGAAAGATTTTACCGTCTTCCGGAGTTGGATATCAACGACTTCTGGTGGTATGATATGAGCGGTTACGGCGGCGGTTTTGAAAATATCAAATTCTTTGATGTGGGTAAACTTGATGTCGCCTACCTTGGTTATTCCGATAAGGATGTTAATCTTTCCACCAATAACGGCCGTTTGGAAAAGAACAATTTTAATTTCATCCTTAAAGACGTGGTTGTTCCCGGAGGTAAAGGGACATTTTGGGTTAACGGCTCGTTTATTAAGGGCGGCACATATCAAGGCACGATCTATCCTACCGTAGGCGGAGCAGATTTAGGTTTTATGCATAATACTCCCGGGGATAAAACTAACAATCAGTTCTCTTTTCAGGCCGGCTACGGCGCCGGCACATCATTGTCTACCGGTGGCAATATTCCCACCGCTACCAAAGATAAAAATTCCTGGACCATGCGCGTTACCGACATGTTCAACAAAAAGATTAATAATAGATTAGATCTGCAGGCGGTAGGTGTTTACCAATATACCGATACCGGTTACGCTGCGCAGGCCAAGCAGGTTTGGGGAAGTCTAGGCATACGTCCGGTTATCGGCATTACTAAACATCTGGCGTTAGAATTAGAACCCGGGATTGATTATATAAATTCTCCCCGTAACGACTACGATACATATCTGCTTAAATTTACCACGGCTTTACGCCTTGCTCCTGACGATGCGGTCACCGGCCATCCCAGGTTTCGGCTCTATGCTACTTACGCTAAATGGGGAAATGATTTTAGAGGCAATGCTATCGGAGGCGTAGGCTACAGGGATAAGACAGACGGCTTGAATTTTGGAGTACAGGGAGAACATTGGTGGTAGAAAATATAAAGGAGGAATAAATGAGGAGAGCTATAAACATATTTTTCGCCTGCATGCTGATTGTCTTAGGGGCCAACAGTTTGGCCTCGGCAAAAAATATCCGTGTCGGAGTTTCGCTGCCCACACAGAGGGATGAACGCTGGGTGCGCGACGCCCAGAAAATGAAAGAAGTAGCCAAAGCAGAGGGTATTGATTTACGGCTTCAGGTTTGCGATAATGATGCTGCCAAGCAGATGTCGCAGTGCGAGAACCTGCTTGCCGAAGGAATTGATATTCTTATCCTTGCTCCGCATGATGCAACAAGTGCCGCGGCAATCGTGGATAATGCGCACAATGACGGGATTAAAGTTATCTCATACGACCGTCTGGTTATGAATACGAAGGTCGACCTTTACGTGTCCTTTGATAATCAGGAAGTCGGCAGGCTCCAGGGCCAATATCTTACTAATTTAGTGCCGAAAGGAAACTACATAGTTCTTGCCGGAGCGCCTACAGATAACAACGCCAAGCTTTACCGTAACGGCGCGTTGGAAGCTATAAAGCCGCTTGCCGATAAGGGCGATATAAAGATTGTTATGGACCAGTGGGTTACCGATTGGCAGCCGACAGTAGCGATGAATATGGTGCAGAACGCGCTTACCGCCAATGATAATAAGATTGACGCGGTTCTCGCCCCTAATGATAATACCGCCGGAGGAGTAATACAGGCATTAGCTCAAGTCGGCCTTGCCGGTAAGGTTCCGGTGACCGGGCAGGATGCCGAAGTGACTGCCGCGCAAAGAATCGTAAAGGGCACGCAGGCGATGACCGTATTTAAGAACACCAAAGAGCAGGCAAAGATAGCGATAGAGACTGCGGTTGCAATGGTTAAGGGCGCCACTCCCCAGGCAACTTCTAAAGTCAATAACGGCAAGATGGATGTTCCCGCTATATTGCTTAAACCATTAGTGGTGGATAAGAATAATATGGATGAAGTGCTTATCGGCAGTGGATATATTACTAAGGAACAAGTATACGGGAAAAAATAAAAGTTAAGCTATGAGTGAATATATCCTGGAAATGAAGAATATCGTCAAGGATTTTCCCGGGGTGCGCGCTCTGGACGGGGTAACTTTTAGCGTTGAGCGCGGGGAGATCCACGCCTTGGTGGGCGAGAACGGCGCGGGGAAATCCACGCTGATGAAAATATTAAGCGGGGTATACCCTTACGGCTCATATCAGGGAAGCATATTCATTGATTCAAAAGAACAGAAATTTGGGGCGCCCAAAGACAGCGAGCTTAGCGGAGTGGCTATAATCTACCAGGAGCTGGCCCTGGTCAGGGAATTGAGTATTACAGAAAATATCTGCCTGGGGGATGAAGTAGCTTCTCATGGGATTATTGATTGGGATGAATCTTTCCTGCGGGCCCAGAGGGCGCTTGAGCAGGTGGGGTTAAAGGTCAATCCGGCGTTTCCTGTTTCCTTTTTGGGGGTAGGCGAACAACAGCTGGTTGCTATTGCCAAGGCGCTTTCCAAGAACGCAAAGATTCTTATTCTTGATGAGCCGACTGCCGCGCTTTCCGGAGGGGAGGCGGAGAAATTGCTGGGGATTTTAAGGCAGCTGCGTGAAAAGGGAGTAACCTGTATTTATATTTCTCACCGCTTGAAGGAAATTTTTCAAATCGCTGACCGGGTGACTATTTTACGCGACGGAAAGACAATCGCCACCCGCCAGAAATCGGAGCTTGATGAGCAAAAGCTGATTTCTCTGATGGTCGGCCGCGAGTTGACCAATATTTATCCGCGCAAAGCCCGTACTCCTGACGGCATAGTCATGGAAGTCAAGGATTGGACGGTTTACGACTCTGCCATCAATAAGACCATCGCCGATGTAAACCTTGTTTTGCGTAAAGGCGAGGTATTAGGAATCGCCGGATTAGTGGGCGCCGGCCGCACAGAATTTGTTATGAGTTTATTTAATATCTGGGGCAGGGTGGTTTCAGGTAAAATATTCCTGGAAGGAAAAGAATTGAAAATAAAAGATGCCCGCGCCGCTATTTCTTCTGGGCTTGGCCTTGCTTCGGAAGACAGGAAGCGCTTTGGCCTGGTGTTGATGGGCGATGTTAAGAAAAACATCTCTTTAGCCAGCCTGGATAAGATTGCCAAGGGTTCGGTAGTAAATGTAAATCAAGAAATCTCGGCGGCAGAATCATACGTCAAGCAATTGCGGATTAAAACTCCTTCTATTGAGCAGGCAGCCGGTAATTTAAGCGGCGGCAATCAGCAGAAGGTGGTCATTGGCAAGTGGCTGATGACAAAGCCAAAGGTATTGATCCTTGACGAGCCCACCCGCGGCATAGATGTGGGCGCAAAGACCGAGATTTATAATATTATTAATGAGTTAGTGGATCAGGGGGTGGGGGTAATCGTTATTTCTTCAGACCTTCCTGAAATATTAGGTATCTGCGACCGGATTTTGGTGATGCATGAGGGTAAATTTACCGGAGAGTTTGATGTAGTGGATGCAACCCAGGAAAAAATAATGTATTTCGCGACAGGAGGCAAGGACACATATGGCCAACACTGATACCAGGATTAAAAAGACAATTCTTTTAACTAAGCTTCGCAAGTATACTATGCTTATCGCGTTGGTTGCCATCTGGCTTATTTTTACCATGATGACAAAAGGCGTTTTTATCTCGTCGCGTAACCTTTCTAATTTGTTCCTGCAGTCAGTAGCGGTGGCGATTGTTTCATTGGGTATGACTTTAGTAATTGTTACCCGCAACATCGATCTTTCCGTAGGTTCGGTGGCGGCATTGGCAGGGGCAATGGCAGCTTTTCTGCAGGTGCAGTTGCAATGGCCGACGCCTATGGCTTTATTGGGAGCACTTGTTTTAGGGATGGCTATCGGCGCCTGGCACGGGTTCTGGATTGCCTACAGATATGTACCGGCATTTATCGTGACCTTGGCCAGTATGATGATTTTCCGCGGGGCAGTCCTTGGGCTTACTAAAGGCGCTACTATAGCACCGTTATCAGATTCATTCCGGGCCATTGGCCAGCAATTCCTGCCGCACGATATAAGTTTTATCATAGGCGTCCTTACGGTAATCAGCTATATCGCGTATGTCATATATAAAAGGCGGCAAAGAAAAAAATTCGGTTTTACGGTTGCGCCTTTGTGGTCAGAGATACTGCAAGTCGTGCTTGTCTGCGCGGTGATTTTCTTTTTCTTTGCTACCCTATTAAGGCACCGCGGGTTGGCTTACGCAGTGGTATTGCTGATGTTCTTGGCGCTTTTATTCCATTTTATCTCCCAGAATACGGTTTTCGGCCGCCAGCTTTA
>CAYPRG010000070.1:0-5977 GCA_964413025.1 uncultured Planctomycetales bacterium | reverse complement strand
TGGAATGGGGGAAGGCGGTTGACCCTGAAGAGATAAAAAAGAGGTTAGCGGCTAATCCTAAGATAAAAGCGGTGTTTACTACTCTCTGCGAAACATCCACCGGCGTAACCACTGATATTGAAGCCATCGGTAAGGTGGTCAAGGATACAAACGCGGTATTAGTGGTAGACGCCATAAGCGGTTTGGGGGCAATCCCTCTGGCAAGCGACAGCTGGTCCTGCGATGTAGTGGTTTCCGGTTCGCAGAAAGGGTTGATGCTTCCTCCGGGTTTGGCTTTTGTTTCAACCAGCCCTAAAGCCTGGAAATTAATCGAAAGCTCAAAATCGCCAAGGTATTATTTTGATTTAAGGGCGGCAAAAAAGGCCCTGGATAAGACCGATACCCCTTATACTCCGGCGATAACTTTGGTCATCGCTCTATGCGAGGCTTTAAAGATAATGAAACAGGACGGCCTGGAGAATATATTTGCCCGCCATAAAAAGATGGCAGAGGCGACCAGGGCGGCAGTCAAGGCCCTGGGCATGAAGTTGTTCGCGCCAAGTGCGGCTTCAGATGTGGTGACGGCGGCAGTTGTGCCCGCTGGCATAGACGGCGAAAAATTAGTCAAGACCATGCGCGATACCTACGGAGTTACTATTGCCGGAGGACAGAGCGAATTAAAAGGCAAGGTGATCAGGATCGCTCATATGGGATATATCGAAGAATTCGATATTATCGCCGGCATCTCCTGCCTTGAAAAAGTCTTGAAACTTATGGGCTATAGTTTTGAATTGGGGGCGGGTGTTAGGGCTGCCCAGGAAGCGTTCCTGAAATAAAATCGGGAGGTAAGCTTATGTTTTATAAAGAAAGCGTAAAGATAGCGACTGAACGTAGAAGAGCGCCTCGTCTGTCCATCAAGGTGAATTTTTCCTACATGGTATTGGGTTCATCCGGAGATGCCAATGAGTTGCAGTATGCTACAACACAGAATATCAGCGCTGTCGGTTTTCTTTTTGAAAACATAAAGCAGATTCCCATAGACACAAAACTAAAAATCAGTTTGAGCATGCCGGGGTCTTCCCAAACGTCTTTTGAAATCGAAGGTACTATTGTCAGGATAGAAAAGATATTTCCCTCGCTTAAGTATAACCTGGGAGTAAGTTTTACCAGGATCAGCGATGAGCAGAAAGAAGAGATCAGGATGCGTATCGAGCGGATGGATATCTTAAGGCTCCTGGAGAAGGTCAATAAAAAAGAAGTATCAGACCTGCATCTTACGGTCAACTCTCCGCCGATGATCAGGTGTTACGGTAAAATCAAGCCTTTGGATGAGGCGCCTTTGTCCGGTGACGAAATCAAGCAGATGCTCTATAGTATTCTTACCGAAGATCAGAGAAAGCATTTTGAAAACGAGAGGGATATAGATTTCTCGCTTTCCATATCTATAGACGCCAGGTATAGGGTCAGTATTTACCAGCAACGCGGGATACCTGAGGCGGTCTTCAGGAATATCATGCCTAATATTAAGGCCAGGGATGAATTAGGCCTGCCCGAGGTTGTCGAGGACCTCTGTTATTTTAAGGAAGGGATAGTAATAATTGCCGGGACTACCGGTTCGGGAAAAAGCACGACCATTACCTCAATGATAGATATTATCAATAAAAAGAGGGGCGGGGTAATACTTTCCCTGGAAAAACCGATAGAATACCTGCATAAGAATATTAAAGGAATAGTCAAACAGAGAGAAGTAGGGGTAGATGTGCCGACCTTTGGCGCCGGTTTAAAAGCGGCTTTAAGGCAGGACCCCGATGTGATTGTAGTAGGAGAAGTCCTTGATTGCGAGACTATCGAGACTACGCTTCAGGCTGCCGAAACAGGCCATCTGGTAATAACCTCTCTTCACGCCAGCGATAGCGTGCAGGTTTTTGACCGGATTGTCAGCCTTTTCCCTGCGGAGCAGAGGGCTTTTATCTACTCTCGTTTATCCCATTCCCTCAAAGCGATAATTACCCAGAGCCTCTTGGTGCACACCAGCGGTATCGGCAGGGTGCTGGCAACCGAGGTTTGTGTGGTGAATACCGGGATAAGAAGGGTTATCGCCAGCGGTAATTTTACCGAGTTGCCCGCGATTATAGAAACAGGTTCGCAGTTTAAGATGCATTTAATGAAGGATTCCATAGAAAGGCTTTTTGAGCAGGGCCAGATAAGCGCGGAAACTTACGATATGCACGACAAGAAAATAGGGAAATAAAGTCCAACTAGCATGAGATTTATGAGGAGGAAGGTTTGATGAAGATATTAGTCAGCGACCCGTTGTCCGACGAAGGTTTGAAGATTATCAAGGAAGTCAAGGAATTCCAGGTTGATATTAAGACGGAGTTAAAGCCTGAAGAGTTAAAAAGTATAATTAAGGATTACGATGCCCTTATTGTCAGAAGCGCGACCAAGGTGACCAAAGATGTAATCGAAGCGGCTTCAAAATTAAAAGTAATCGGCCGCGCCGGCGTAGGGCTGGATAACGTGGATTTGAGCGCGGCTACCCAGAAGGGGATAATTGTAATGAATACCCCCGGGGGCAACACCATTTCCACGGCCGAACATGCCATGAGTATGATACTGTCCCTTTCCAGAAATATCCCTCAAGCTAATGCTTCAACAAAAAAGGGAGAATGGAAGAGGTCTAAATTCATGGGGGTTGAACTTTATAATAAGATCTTAGGCATAGTCGGGTTCGGCAGGATCGGTTCGGAAGTGGCAAAGCGTTCACAGTCATTCGGGATGAAGATCCTGGCCTATGATCCTTTTCTTTCTAAAGAAGTTGCTGAAGGATTAGGCGTAGAGATAGTTGAATTGAAGGAATTGTTCGAGCGCTCGGATTATATCACGGTGCACACGCCTTTGACTGAAGAGACGAAACACATAATTTCCGAAGAGGAATTTAAGATAATGAAGAAGGGCGTGCGCCTGATTAATTGCGCCCGCGGCGGAATAATCGACGAGGCCGCCCTTATCACCGCGATCAAGGAAGGAAAGGTCGCCGGAGCGGCCCTGGATGTTTTTGAAAAAGAGCCGGTGGCAGCTGACAGCGAACTTTTAAAATTAGATAATGTGGTGGTCACTCCCCATTTAGGCGCATCCACGGAAGAAGCCCAGGTTAATGTGGCGATCGAAGTGGCTGAGATTGTGCGTGACGCGCTTTTAGGCAAAGGGATCCGTAACGCCGCCAATTATCCCTGCCTGGAAGCCGAGGTTTGTAAAGTTTTAGACCCTTATATAAATTTATCGGAGAAGTTAGGTATATTTTCAGGGCAGCTTGTCGAGGGCCGGTATCAGGAATTGAACATAAGCTACAGCGGCGATATCGTCCAGTATGACTTAAGCCCTTTGACCATGGCTTTGGTCAAGGGAGTGCTTTCTCCGATTATGCAGGAGACGGTGAATTTTATCAATGCTACTGCTTTGGCTAAGGAAAGAGGCATAAAGATCAAAGAGTCGAAATCTTCCTCGGAAGAGGAGTTTGTTACACTGGTCCAGTTAGAGATAAAAACCGATAAGGAGACAAAAAGGATTTCCGGGACGCTCTCTTCTAATAAACAGCCCCGTATCGTAAAAGTCGAGCAGTATTATGTTGAGTTGACGCCCGTCGGAGAAATGATTTTTATCCAAAACCTGGATAAGCCGGGGATCATCGGTAACCTGGGGACGCTTTTAGGCAAGCATAATATCAATATCGCGGCGATGACTTTCGGCCGCGATAAACCGGGCGGAAAAGCAATCAGCGTTTTTAATGTGGATAGCCCTGTTTCTGCCGAACTACTGGATAAGATTAAAAAATTAGAAAATATCGTGACAGTAAAGGTCATCAGGTTATGAAGATTTTAATCACTTTTTGCGTTTTGGGCCTGCTCCTGTTTTCTCCCGCCTTTGCCAAGGAGATTACAATTCTTTTTACCGGAGACACCCACGCCATGATTTATCCCTGCAACTGCCCCATAGAGCCGGACGGAGGCGTTGCCCGCAGAGCGGCACTGGTCAAAGAGCTGAGGAAGGAAAATCCCGACACCCTGCTTTTAGACTCCGGAGGGTTTTTTGGCGGAGGCCTGGCTGATGAATATACCCAGAATGTGCAGTTGGATATGCAGCGCACGGCGGTAAACGTCAAGGCCATGGAATTGATGCAATATAACGCCGCGGCAATCGGAGACGACGGTTTTAATTTTGGGAAGGATTTTTTACAAGACATTATCCTTAAGACAAAGGTCAGCTTCCTTTCCTGTAATATCGAAGCTGACCCTATGAGGCCTTCGGGTTTTCTTCCCTATATAGTAAAAGAAGCCGCCGGCACCAGGTTCGGCATCATTGGCGTGACCAATGTTGTATCCACCCAGAAGTCAGGGGGCTTGAAGATAAATAATCCTGTTGAGGCGGTAAAGCGTTCAGTGGAAGAGTTAAAGAAAAAGAAAGTAAATATCATCGTGCTCTTGAGCCACTTGGGGGAAACCGCGGATTTGAGCTTAATAAATGATGTCGCGGGAATAGATATTCTTTTAGTCGCCCACAGCCGGAATAAGGATGAGCCTTTTACTAAAGTAGGCTCTACTTTAATCATCAGGCCGAATTGGCAGGGAAAGAAACTGGGGAAATTAACTTTTACGGTCACGGATAATAAAATAGGGAATTATAAAGTAGAGAAACTGCGCCTTTCGGATAAAATTGCCGACGACCCCCAGATGCTTTCAGTCCTGCCCCGCTGTTTCTCCGATAATAACTGCAAGAAGGAGCAGGCTGTAGGGATATGTAAAAATCCGGGAAGTTTAAACTCCCGTTGTGAATTTAGCCAGGCTGCCAGGGTCAAGCTTACGATTATAGTACCCAGGGATTGCGCTACCTGCCTCACAGACGATATAACCGTATACCTGAAGAAATATTTTCCCGGCCTGGTAGCCTCTTACCTTTATTATCCCGAGGCAAAGGCAAATAAATTACTCCAGGATTTCGACATCAAGAGCCTGCCGGTTTATCTGCTGGGTAAGGAAATAGAGCAGGATAAAGGTTTTACCGAGGCAAGGGTAAACTTGGAAAAAAGAGGCGATTACTATATGTTGAAACCCACCATCAGCGGCGTATCATATTATTTACATAGAGAAAAAATAAAGGGCAGATTGGATATATTTTTGAGTTTATATACTAAGGACGCCAAAGATTTACTGGCTATGCTGAAGGAATATAACCCCGGCGTGCATTTCCTGGCTGTTGAGCAAGGCGATAATTTTGACGCGGCCAGGGGAAACCTTGAGGCAGAAGAATACCTGCGCAGTGTATGTGTCCAGAAGTATTACCCCCAGATTTTCTGGGATTATATCAGCTGCCGGGCGGGGAATATCGATAGTTCATGGTGGGAGGATTGCCTGGGTAAATTGGATACGGCTAAGATAAAGGCATGCGCCCGCTGTGAAGAAGGAAAAGAACTTTTGAGAGAGAATATCGGCCTTAACAAAGAATTGCAGGTTATGTACGGGCCGACTTATCTTTTGAACAACCAGGAGACGTTCACGCTTAGCAGGATGCCCACAAAGGAACTGTTAAAAAAGATAATCAAGAAGAGGTGATAAAATGACCAGTAAGCCAAAGATATACATTGTAGACGTGACCAATCGCGACGGGGTGCAGACTTCCCGGATCTGCCTTTCTAAACTGCAGAAGACGATGATAAACCTGTACCTGGATGAAATGGGGATATTCCAGTCGGAGTTCGGCTTTCCGGTGACCCATCACGAGACAAACTACCTGAACGCTAATCTGGAATTAGCCAGGAAAGGGGCTTTTTCTTCCCTGCACCTGGAGGGCTGGTTAAGGGCAACCAGGGAAGATGTCAACACGACATATAAACAGGTGCCGCAGATAAAACACCTTAATTTATCTATTTCAACTTCTGACCAGATGATCATCCACAAATTCAAGGGAAAACTTGACCACCACTCAGTAATCAAGGAGATGG
>CAYPRG010000069.1:0-6051 GCA_964413025.1 uncultured Planctomycetales bacterium | reverse complement strand
GTGGTAAAAGGGGCTTTTTAAGATTAAATTCTAATGTATCCCTGCCTCTCCGCCAAAATTTTCATTAATGAAAAAGATTATATTGTTTTGCCTTGGTATCTTTGCGATAACACAGTTGATCGGCTGCGCAACTGCCGCCCGTCAATCGAAACAGGCAGATGAGACAGATATAAAATTACGGATGCAGCAGTTTGAGCAGGCAAGAGGGCTTTCCGCCTCTGAAATCCCCGAGCAATATGATGTTTCCCGCCTGCGTCAGGGCAGTAAGGTTAAAATAAAATATACGTGTAATAATTCAAAAGGGTCTGTTTTAATAGCCAAACTCTTACGCGAGGTTCGTTCGAACGGCAACAATAAGGATTATCTTATTGACCTTGTGCGTGATAAGGACACTTCTACTTTCCAGGAAGACGCATCATCAATGGCCAGGGTAGTCCGGCCGCAGGAAGCGCCAGACTTTGCAAAGAGCGTAAACAATAGTTATCAGGGTCCCAATTTTCCAACTGCTATTATTCAGGGCGCGCTTACAGGCGGGCCGATAGGCGTTGCCGTAAATTTGTCCCAATATTCAAGGATGAAAGAGGCTGGTAAGCAGAGGGCCCAGCAGTTTAAAGATACAAAGATGGAAAGCAAAATCATATCTTGTGATTTGATTTCTAATGAGCGGCTCAAGATTGCCAGCCGGGAAGTTTTGTGCAGGGTATACCAGGTCCATACTATGACGCGCCAAATTATGCCTTCTTCGGAAAGCCTGCCCGGCATGAGAACTGTAGTCGATGAGTCTAAAAAGGTATGGATAAGCGATGAAGTGCCTTTTGGTTTTGTAAAAAGCCAGGGTATTCAAACAGCTTGTATATATTTAGATTCAACTGGCCGGTTTCCCGGCCAAACGGTAAACCAGAAGCCGCAGGAAAATATAAGCGAAGTTGTGGAGTTTAGTTATTAACAGCTGGGGAGATAGACAGGAAGGGTTTCTTGATGTCCTATACAGTCTTTGCTTTAAAGTGGCGGCCCACGAATTTTGACCAGATCATCGGCCAAAACCATATCGTCACCACCTTAAAAAATGCTTTAGAGAAAAACAGGGTCGCCCACGCCTACATATTCTCCGGGCCCCGGGGAGTCGGCAAGACCTCTGCTGCCCGTATATTAGCCAAAGCGCTCAACTGTAAAGTTGGCCCCTCGGTAAACCCCTGCGGTAAATGCCCTATCTGCGTTGATATAAGCCTTGGACGCAGTTTTGATGTCATTGAAATAGACGGCGCCTCTAACCGCGGTATTGATGAGATAAGGGTGCTCAGGGAGAATGTCAAATTTCCTCCTGCCGTAGGTAAATACAAAATATATATAATTGATGAAGTGCATATGCTCACTCCGGAAGCATTTAACGCCTTGCTTAAAACCTTAGAGGAGCCGCCGGATTTTGTAAAATTTATCTTTGCCACCACCCAGCCGCATAAAGTTTTACCGACCATACTTTCCAGGTGCCAGCGCCTTGATTTTCGGCGCATACCGCTTATAGAAATCATCGCCCAGATGGAAAAGATTGTGGCCGAAGAGAAAATAGAGATAGACAAGGAAGTCTTGTTTGCTATTGCCAAGGCCAGCGATGGCTCATTAAGAGACGCCGAGTCGCTCCTGGACCAGCTGAGTTCTTTTTCTAAAGACAGGATTTCTTTAAAAGATATCGTCTCGGTTTTGGGTATTGTCGAGCAGGAGGCGCTTTCTGAAATAACCGAAAAGATAATCCAGAAGGATGCCAGAGGGGCGCTGACTTTATTAAACACTATTATTGACGAAGGTAAAGACGCTAATTTATTCCTCTCCAATCTTATAGAGCATTTCCGCAACCTGATGATTGCCAAGATCACCAATGCCGATGCTAAATTAATAGACCTGCCCCAGGAGTTATGCGAAAAATTACTCAAACAATCCCAGAATTTCAGCCTGGAAGATATTTTTGCTATTTTTAATCATTTAATCAATGCCCAGGAGATGTCCAAGCGGATGGAGTCTTTTCGTATTCCATTGGAGATAACTTTAGTCAAACTGGCGCACGACAAAAGAGGCAGCGCGGCACATCATACTTCTCATGTTCCTCATGTTACTCATAACCACGATGCCAAGCCAGCGCAAGCTGTTGCTGCTCCAGCCCCGGTAAAAGAAGAGGCCAAGCCAACACCGGCCCATTTTAAGGCGGAACACGTCTCCATAGATAAAATAAAGGCCTCCTGGCAGAGTATTATCGACGCTTTAGGAAGAGTCAAGATGTCGGTGGCAACTTACCTGAACGAGGGCGGATTGGTTGGCCTGGAAGATAATGTTTTAACTATTTCCTTCCCCAAGAATTTTTCGCTGCATAAGGAATCTCTTGAGACAAGAGGGAACCGCGAATTCATAGAAAAGACAATGTCTGAAATTTTACATGCCCATCTAAAAGTCAATTTTATTTTATCGGAAGAAATTCAGGAGCCCCAGGATGACAGCCCTCCTTTTATTAAATCCGCGCTGGACGCTTTTAAGGCAAGGGTAATCAAGGAAAATTAATGGCAAATTACACCGCATCAATTGAGAAATTAATCGATAGATTGGTCAAGCTCCCCGGTATAGGCAGGCGCAGCGCCGAGCGTATCGTGGGGTATATCCTGAACGCCCCGAAAGATGACATAAAACATCTTTCCGAGGCCTTAATCAAAGTAAAAGAAAATGTCCGGCTCTGCCGTATCTGCCATAACTTAAGCGAGGCGGAGTTGTGCAGGATTTGCGAAGATAGCCGCCGTCAGAAAGACACTATTTGCATCGTGGAGAGGCCAAGCGATGTCACCGCCATTGAAAAAGCAGGGTATTTTAACGGGGTCTATCACGTGCTGCTGGGTTCTATTTCGCCTTTAGAGGGTAAGGGCCCGAGCGATTTAAAAATTGACAGCCTGCTTGAGAGGATAAAACAAAATAACATTAAAGAAATCATCATCGCCACAGACGCTGATACCGAGGGCGAGACCACGGCAATGTACCTGACCAAAGTAATCAAGCCCCTGGGGGTAAACTTAAGCCGCATCGGTTTAGGCCTGCCTGTGGGCTCAAATGTGGAATACGCTGATTCAATCACTCTTTCCAAGGCATTAGAATCCCGCCGCAATATTTAAAATATGATATCCCTTATAAACCTTTCTAAAAATTACGGTACAAAAGTCCTTTTTGAAAACATCTCCCTGACTATAAACCAGGGGGAAAAAATCGGGCTCATCGGCCCTAACGGCGCCGGAAAGAGTACGCTTTTCTCTTTGATTTTAGGAGAGACGGAATCCACCACCGGCGAGGTGAGGCTGAATAAGAATACCCATATCGGTTATCTCCCCCAGGAAGCGCATTTTAATTCCGCGAAAACAGTTTTAGCTGAATTGACCGAGGGCGACCAGCGGATTATGGATTTGAAAAAGGAAAAAGAAAAGCTGGAAGAGGAGGGCGCTGCCGGTTCAAAGCGCTACGGGGATGTATTGCATAATTTAGAAGTCTTAGGATATTTTGAGCTGGAGCATAAGGCAGAGAAAATTCTAATGGGCTTAGGGTTTAAAGAAAAGGATTTTAACCGCCCGATAACAGAGATGAGCGGTGGATGGCAGATGCGCACTTTATTGGCAAAGCTTTTGACGTATCATTATGACCTTTTGCTCCTTGACGAACCGACAAATTACCTGGATTTAAACGCCGCCATCTGGCTCAAGGATTATTTATCTGATTTCCGGGGTACCTTTATTATGATTTCCCACGATAAGGCATTTTTGACCGAGGTAACCAATTATACTTTAATCTTGGAAAACGGCGCGGTAACCAAGGTGCACGGGAATTACGAGCATTACGAAGAGATAAAGAGGGAAAAACGCTCATTTCTCCAGAAGCAGTTTAAAGAGCAGGAAAAGAAGATGGAGCAGCTGGAAAAATTTGTCCAGCGTTTCCACGCCCAGCCCAACAAGGCAGCTTCGGTGCGCGCCAAGCGCCGGGTTTTAGAAAAAATGCAGGAAGAAGTGGTTGTTGTGCCGCCTGACCCCAGGGAGAGTATCGGGGATTTTCATTTTCCGGCCACAAAACGCAGCGGCCACCGGGTGATGGCGTTAGAAAAGATTTCCAAGTCTTACGGCGATATCCGGGTCTACCAGGATATAGATTTTGAGATAACCCAGGGCGAAAAGGCGGTTTTAGCCGGAGAAAACGGCGCGGGTAAATCCACGCTTTTAAAAATTATGGCAGGGGTGATTGATATTGACAGTGGCTCGCGTATCACCGGCCACAATGTGGATACCGGGTATTTTTCCCAGACCCGCACTGACGTGCTGAATTTAGAAAACACCGTATTGGATGAGGCATATTCCGCGGCGCCCGGTTTTATGGCTGAGGAAGCTATCAGGACCATCCTGGGTGCATTTTTATTTACCGGGGATGACGCCGCTAAAAAAGTCAAAGTGCTTTCCGGAGGAGAGAAGAGCCGGCTCATTTTGGCTAAACTTTTGATCAATCCCCCGAATTTTCTCCTGCTTGATGAACCGACCACTCACCTTGATGTGGATGCCGTGGATGCTTTAGTCCGGGCATTGACTGATTACCAGGGGACAGTGGTATTTATCAGCCACGATATTTATTTTGTCCGTTCAATTGCCAATGTGGTTTTTGAAGTCAAGGAAGGAAGAATCAGGAAATTCCCCGGTAGTTTTGATTATTATTTTGAGAAAAAAGACCAGGGCACGGCAGCCGGTGAAGAACGTAAACCGAAAGCCAATCCCCAGAAGCATAAGATAGACGACGCAAAAGAAAAGGCAAAAGAAGAAGAAAAAAAACGCAAAGAAGAAGAAAAGAAGCGCAAAGCCCATAATGTAGGATTACGCGAAAAAATAAGTAAACTAGAGAAAGAAAAAGAGAAGCTTCAGCTGGAAAGCTACGCCAAGGTGCGGGCATTATCCAATCCTCATACTTACCGTGATGAAAATACTGCCAAAGAATACGGCAGGCGGTTGAAAGAAATTGAAAGGTTGACGGTAGAGCTCGACAGTGAGATAAAAAAGCTTGAAGAACAGATTATTTAATGTAAAATATTACCACAATTCCCCCTTAGCTCAGTTGGTAGAGCGAGAGACTGTTAATCTCCAGGTCCTAGGTTCGAGTCCTAGAGGGGGAGCCAATTTAATCTCTCAAAATCAGTAATGAGAGATAAGAGTAGCCCTGAATGTAGTAATCATTCAGGGCTATTTTTATGTCGCGATGTGAAAAAGTTTTACTTGCAATATACGTATAACAATGTTATACTTTTATTGTGAAAGGAGATAAAAAATGACATTATTAAAAGCATTTCGTTTACCGTCAGGATTAGTTAATAGGCTGGCTTCATTGGCAAAAGCCACGCGTCGCAGTGAGACTTTTTATGTTACTAATGCCTTGGCTCACTATTTGGAAGATTATGCTGATGCGCAAATTGCAAAAGACCGTTTTAATGATCCTAAGTCTAAAATTATTTCTGGTGCAGAATTGAGGAAACAGCTTGGTGTATAAGGTTGCCTATCTTGATTCAGTCGAGGAAGATCTTAAGAAACTCGATAAAGCTATAGCTAGGAAGATCCTTACTCGTATTGAGACTTATCTTGCTTGTGATCCTAAGGAGTTGGGTAAACCCTTAAAAGGTGAATTTCAAAGTTATTGGCGATATCGATGGGGAGATTATCGTGTTATCTATAAAATATCGGAACGCGAGATTTTGATCACCGTTTTACTTATTAGCAATAGAAAAGATGTGTATAGTTAACTTTTGTTTATTGGCAATGATCGTAGTTTGAAGCTAAGTGTTTGTCCATATGCGGACGATATGTTTTACCTAGCCCTGAAGCCAAGCATAAAATTTAAGAAAAATTTTTTAAAAATTTGTTAGATTTAGCCATCCTTTGCGTCTATTGAATTAGAAGGGGAGGGTAAAATGACAGAAAAAGAGTTTTGGGTTAAGATTTAATTTGAATCCGGATAAGGCATTAATGTATTTTGCGCGATGTGCTTTAGATGAATCCTTGA
>CAYPRG010000068.1:0-6285 GCA_964413025.1 uncultured Planctomycetales bacterium | reverse complement strand
CCCACCGAAGAAGAAGGAGGTGAGAAAATGGATGATAGAAGAATCTTTGAGCGGTTCCATTCCAGTTTTCCTTTGAGGTTTATCGACCTGAAGGGAAACAGGGAGGGTTCAGGAGAGACTATGGATATCAGTGCCAAGGGCATGAGGTTCATGGCTAAGGATGATTTAAGGCTGCGTACTCCGTTGGAGATGTGGCTTAAGCTTCCGGATAAGGGAGAGCCATTTTATACCCGCGGTGAGGTAGCCTGGTCAAAGATGATCGCGCCTAACGAGTTTAATATAGGAGTGAACCTGGAGAGGGCAGACCTTATGGGTATGTCCAGGGTTTTGAGGGCGGCTTAAAATACAACAAAAATCTTGACCCTTTTAGCAACTTATGTTAAATTCTAATATTACGTTCCTAAAGGGGGAATTATCTTCAAAAGATAATATCAGGGCAGAGTGAATAGGCTAGAGGAGGTAAGATGCGAAGTTTAAAATCGATAACGCTACTTTTGTCTGTGGTATGTATTTTTTGTTCTGCGGGTTGCGCCTCCAAACAGTCAGCTGAAACCGCGGCTACCGTTACTGTCTGGCATTGGATGACTGACAGGGAGCCGGCGTTTCAGGAATTGGCGAAAAGATATGAAGCCAAGACCGGCACAAAAGTTGATTTCCAGCTTTATGCCCCTTCAGATGCCTATTCTCAGAAGGTCCGTGCGGCAGCGCAGGGCAATACCCTCCCTGATATATTCGGAATATTAGGCGAAAAGAGAGATTTCAGCTCGTTTATCAAAGCCGGGTTTATCCTGGACTTAACGCCTTATATGGAAGAAAACAGCGGTTCCTGGAAGAATAGCTTTTTTGCTAAGGCGCTGGCTGTCAATGAATTTGCTGATGGCAATAGCTACGGGGTAAAAGCCGGATTTTACGGCGTACCCATAGATATTATGACCATTCAGATGCTTTATAATAAAAATTTATTAAAAAAATTAGGGTTTAACCCCAACAAACCGCCGGCAACCTTCCAGGAATTTTTAGATATAGGAAAGAAGCTTAAAGAAGCCAAGATGCAAGGCCTGGTTTCCGGATGGGGCGAAGTCTGGATGATCGATTGCCTTGCTAATAATTATGCCTTTAATATTATGGGCGAGAAGAAAGTCATAGCTACTATAAGAGGAGAGGTCCCTTATACCGACCCCGATTGGATTAAAGTATTAAGTCTTTTTAAAGATATGCAGGAATCCGGAGTATTAGCTAACGGTTTAGTCACGATGATAAATAAGACCGCGGAGCAGCTTTTTGCAAACGAAAAAGCGGTATTTGCTTTTAACGGCTCATGGTGTGTTAATGTTTACAAAGGGATGAACCCTACTCTAGAATACGGGGCGATGTTGCCTCCTGCGGCTTCAAATAACTATCCTATGGCTATCTGGGGCGGAGCAGGTTCATCTTTTATGGTGAATGCCCGCTCTAATCGTAAAGAAGAAGCAGTAAAATTTCTGAAATGGCTTACTGACCGCGACCAGCAGGCGTACTTGTCAGAAACCACCAATAATTTACCCGCGAATAAAAACAGCTTAAACAAGATTCCCGATATCCTGGCCCAGTTTGCCAAGGGCATGGAGAGCGCCACCCATCCAAACCTTTGGGGCGTTTCTGAGTATTCTGTGGTTATCGAAACTCTGGATAAAGGTATCCAGTCGATTATTATCGGTGAAAAGACCCCGGAGCAGGTTGCCGCTGAGGCGCAGAAGATGAAAGAGCGGGAAATGGCCAAGAAGAAAAGAAGATGAAGATAAGGCTAAGAGATACCCTAGAGAATTATGCGTTTGTTTTGCCTGCATTAATTATTTTCTCCATATTTTATATCATCCCTTTTATTAATGTCTTCCTGTATAGCTTCCTGGATTGGGACGGTATAATGCGTATCAATTCCAGTAATTTTGTCTGGTTTACCAATTTTACAGAAGCGATGACGGATAAGATCTGGTGGCAGTCCGTCTGGCAGGCAGGTTTTATCACGCTTATCGCGCTTACCCTTCAGAACGCCCTGGCATTTTTGCTGGCCTGGGCATGCGACCGGGAAATCCGGATGAAGAATTTTTACCGGGTGATATTCTTTATACCGCCGGTACTTTCCGAAGTAGTAGTAGGTTTAGTCTGGAAGTGGATTTTAGACGGCAACTACGGTATCCTGAACAGCTGGTTGGTATCTTTAGGGTTTCCTAACTTGGTCAAAGATTGGCTTTCTGACCCGGCTACCGCGCTTACTACTTTAGCGGTAGTGCATTGCTGGAAGGGTTTTGGCTGGGGCTTCCTTTTATTTTTAGCCGGCCTGCAGACCATACCGCGCGAACTCTATGAGGCGGCCCGGGTGGATGGAGCAAATGCCTGGCAGTCTTTTAAAAAAATAACCGTGCCGATGATGGTCCCGGTGACGGTGTTAGTGATGATCCTGACTGTCCTGGGTACGATGCAGATATTCGCCCTTATTTATACCATGACCGGAGGAGGCCCGGGGTATCACACGGAAGTGCCGGTCACCCGGATATTCGCTTCCATGCGCGGGTCGTCGCGTTTCGGCTATGCCTGCGCCCAGGGTATTATCTTTGGCGTGATTTTAATGATTGTTTCTTTTATCCAGTACCGTTTCTCTAAGAAAGCAAAGGCCTAAAGATTATGAAATCCGTTTTATACTATAAGACCAAGAAGACGACCTTGAATGTTATAATACACTTATTTTTGTTGACCGTTGCAGTAACCTGCGTTTTCCCTTTGCTCTGGATGGTCTCTTCGAGTTTTAAAACACAGGAAACGATATTTAAGGACATGTCTTTAATCCCCCAGTCTTTTCACTTTGAAAATTATTACCATGCCTGGATAGAGGGAGGGTTCGCTAAGTATTTTTTAAACAGCGTTTTTTACACCGTGGCAGTTGTTTTAGGCATTATTATTATTTCCTCGCTGGCGGCATATGCTTTTTCACGGCTGCAATTTCCGGGAAAGAACTTTATTTTTTACATTTTTATGGCCGCGATGATGATCCCCATCCAGGGAAGTTTTGTCCCGCTTTATGTCTTGTTGAATGCCTTGCATTTAAGGGATACGCGTTTAGGGTATATTCTGGCAATGATTAACGTGGGGCTTTCTACCAGCATTTTTCTTTTGAAGACATTCTTCGACAAGATGCCCAAGGAACTTGAAGATGCCGCGCGCATTGACGGCTGTTCTAAATTAGGTATCTGGTGGAATGTGGCTCTTCCCCTAGCCAAGCCGGTTTTGGCCGTAGTCGTAGTCTACAACGCGCTGAATGTCTGGAATGAATTTATGCTGGCCCTGTTGATTTTTGATTCCCGGCCGCTGATGCCGCTTCAGGTGGGCCTGATGTCTTTTCAGGGTGAGTTTGTCACCAAATATCCGCTTTTAATGGCCGGGCTTACTACCGCGGCTTTACCTATAATATTTGTTTATCTTCTAATGCAGAAATATATCGTAAAAGGCGTTACCGCGGGAGCAGTTGTAGGATGATGCGCTTATTATTGTTACTTCTTATGTTTTGTAGTTTACGGCTGGCAGGGGGCGGGAGTTTTGTTTTTGCCCAGGATAAGCCTACCTCAGGAGAGTTGATAGTTAAATGCTGGGAGGTGCATGGTAAGAAAGACGCGGAAGCTACTTTCAAGTATACCCAGCAGCTGGTTGATTTATATAAAGATGAAGCGGATAAACAGCAGGCTTCTTTAAAGGCGCTGCCCAAGAACAGGAATGAAATTGAGTCGGTGCAGGCTTTAAACGATGTGGGCACCGCCTATTTTATCCAGGGGGAATCTTACCGCTACCAGGAGAAGAAAGAAGAAGCGATCAGCGCTTTTAAGGTAGTAGTGGATAAATATTATTTTGCCCAGGCCTGGGACCCCCGGGGCTGGTTCTGGTCAGTTTCCCGGGCAGCCAGGGAAAGCATCTTAAAATTAAATCCTAAAGAACCTCTGCGTGCCGCGTTTTCTTTTGAAGTCCCTGCCGAGAATACTCCTAAAAAACAGGTCAGCCAGCTGGCCACAAAGATTGTTTTGTACGAGCCGGGCAAAGAAGATGTTGTGGATTATGAAAAATACGGTGAATTTAAAAATACAGGGACAAAAGATTATCAATACCTGGTGAAAGACCAGGAGGCGTTGAGCGCTGCGGTAGGCGAAGGGGTTTATCCTAATAGCACTTCAGTAAGATGGGACCCTGAATTTAAAAAGGCCCAGAAAGAAAAAAGATTAGAGGGCAGCCAGTGGGATTTTATACAGTCTCCGGATTTGGAGGCCGCGTTTTTAAAATGGGCAACCTCAACCGAGCCTCAGGGCGTAAAGTTGTTCTATACCGCGCTTATTTTAGAAAAATCAGGGTTAATAAAACAAGCAATCAAATGTTATTATGCGATTGTGGTGCATTTTCCGGGCAGCTACGGCTGGACATATTGGCACACCCCTTGGTATGTGGGGCAGGCAGCTATTGCCAAGATAAATTTTCTCCTGCATCGCCATCCGGAATTAGGTTACAAGCTTGTTGATGCAGATATCCGTGTCATTAACGGGTACGATAATGACCTTTCTAATGATACTGTGGTCACTAACCCGGGTAAATTTGTCAAAGTGGGTTTACTGGAGAAATTAAAATCCAAGCCGGCGAAGGATCTATTAAGCATCAAGAAGCGGCTGGGAAAAGGTAAAGTGCATCTTATCCAGTATGAGACCGGCGATTGGGAGTTGAAAGTCGATGGTAAGCCGTATGTGATACAGGGAGTTACCTATGCGCCGACAAAGGTCGGGCAGTCGCCTGACGAAGGGACTCAGACTAATTGGATGGAGGATGATTTTAACCACAACACTAAAATCGACGGGCCTTATGACGCTTTTGTGGATAAAAACAGGAATAATATGCAGGACGCGGATGAACCGGCAGTAGGGGATTTTGAGTTGATGAAAGATATGGGAGTAAATACCCTAAGAGTATATCATCAGCCGTTTAAGGTCAACAACGAGCTTTTGCGCGAACTATATGAAAATTACGGGATCAGGGTGATCATGGGCGATTTCCTGGGAAAGTATGCCATTGGTTCGGGCGCGGCCTGGAACCCCGGCACAGATTACAGCAATGAAGAGCAGAAAAAGAAAATGATCGAATCAGTGACAAATATGGTCCTGGAATATAAGGATGAGCCGTATATATTATTCTGGCTTTTAGGCAACGAGAATGTTTACGGTTATGCCTGCAACGCCGATAAAGACCCGGATACATTTTTTAAATTTGCTAATGAAGTGGCGAAAGCGATCAAGTCTATTGACCCGGAACACCCGGTTGCCATATGCAGCGGGGATATATTATTCCTGGATAAGTTCGGCAAAGCTGCCCCGGATATAGACATATTCGGTACCAATGCCTATCGCGGCGATTATGGATTCGGCCGGTTATGGCAGAGCGTTAAAGACGAAGCCGACAGGCCGGCATTCATCACCGAGTTTGGTTGCCCGGCTTATGCCGAGGGAAAGAGCGTCGATGAAACAGAAGAGATGCAGGCGGAATACCACCGTGGTTCCTGGGAAAATATCGAAAACAATATGGCTTTCCGTAGCGGCGCGGGCAATGCTATAGGCGGCGTTGCTTTTGAATGGCTGGATGAATGGTGGAAGGCATATGAGCCTAAAGTCCATGATACAAAAGGCCTGTGGACCGGCCCGTTCCCCGATGGTTCCATGCATGAAGAGTGGCTGGGGGTTTGTGGCCAGGGTGACGGTAAATTGAGCCCGTTCTTAAGGCAATTACGTAAATCATATTATACATACAAGAAAATTTGGAAATAAAAAAGTGGAGGAGGTAGAAAGGAGGCAGGTAAATCAAAATCAAAAAGATTAAAATTATTCCACAAAATATAAATTGGTGTTAAGAAATTAAAAGGGAGGTGTAGGAAATGAAAAAAACTTTATTAATACTAGCGGCATTAATGCTGGCAATACCGTTTTGCGGGTATGCCGAAGAGCCGGCTGTTGCTGTCAAGGAAGCAGTCAAGGAAGCCCCTAAGGAATTTGTGGTTTATCTGGACAGAAATGCCAGGGATAATCATTACATTCCTTCAGGATGGATGGGTGATTACGGCGATATCAAGATAAACGATCAATGCGCGGAGAATCCTCATTCCGGGACAACCAGCATTCAGTTTACCTATAGCGCCAAAAAGAGCCAGAATCAGGGATGGGCAGGCGTATATTGGCAGAACCCGGCAAATAACTGGGGCTCAAAAAAAGGCGGTTTTGACCTGACCGG
>CAYPRG010000067.1:2931-6526 GCA_964413025.1 uncultured Planctomycetales bacterium | reverse complement strand
CTGCCGCACGCAGTTTAGGAAACTGCTGCTCTATCCTTATGAGCTACAGGGGCAATAAATTATTCTCCGCGAAATTTTATCAAAGAATAAAGCGGGTAACCTTTTAATTTCTCTTTGCCTTTTAAATCAACAAGCTCGACCAAAAAAGCAATACCGATAATTTTACCCCGCATCTGTTTTACTAAACCGGTTACTGCTTTTACCGTGCCGCCCGTAGCCAAAAGGTCATCGATGATTAAAACCCTGTCATCAGCTTTAATCGCGTCAAGATGCATTTCTAAAGTATCTGTGCCGTATTCCAAATCGTAAGTCGCTGAAATCACCTTATAAGGTAATTTTCCTTTTTTACGTACCGGCACAAAACCCGCCCCTATTTTATAAGCAACAGCCCCGCCCAGGATAAAACCCCTGGCTTCTACCGCAACAACCTTATCTATTTTTTTGTTTTTATATTTAGCGGCAATGATATCTATTACCTGCTTAAACGCCTTTTTGTCCTTTATTAAAGTAGTGATATCCCGGAATAAAATCCCCGGTTTGGGAAAATCCGGTATGTTCCTGATATGCTCTTCCAGCTTTATTTTGGTACAGGAAAGTATAGAACACTTTCCCATACCACTGCGAAAATCACTGAAAGTCATCGGCGGAGACGATTTTCTTGTTTTCATTTTTAAAGCTCCTGTTTCTGCTGCTCCACGAACCTTCTTAATTTCTTCAGGGCCGCCTCTTCTATCTGGCGCACCCTTTCACGCGAAACCCCTAAATGGACGGCGACCTCTGCCAGGGTATGCGGTTTATCATTATCCAAACCAAAACGCATATCCAAAACCTCCCGCTCCCTGTCCGACATTATTTCTAAAAGGTTATCCACCCGTTCTCTATCCAGAAGATGCTCGATCTCAATATCCGGCGGCGCGGCATTATGGTCTTCGATTAAATCCGAAACCTGGCTTTCGCTGTCTTCGCCGATAGGCGCCTCTAAAGAAGAAGTAGTGGTAGCCATCCAGAAATTTATATCTTTTATTTTATCCTGAGGTATTTTTAACTTCTTGGCAATCTCTTCATCGGTAGGAACGCGCCTCAATTTCTGGGACATCTGCTCCTTCTGTTTTTTCCATTTGCTGATGATTTCATTCATATAAACCGGCACGCGGATAATCTTACCCTGTTCGGAAATGGAACGGGTAATACTTTGCTTGATCCACCAGGCGGCGTAAGTTGAAAAACGAAAACCCTTTTTCGCGTCAAACTTATCCACTGCCTTCATTAACCCCAGGTTCCCCTCTTCAATGAGGTCAAGAAAAGGCACTCCCAGGTACATATACCTTTTGGCGATATTAATCACCAGGCGAAGATTAGCGCGGATCATTGCTTTGCGCGCCTGCTCATCGCCCTTTAATACTTTTTTATTCAGGGTGACTTCCTCTGCGGCAGTTAATAAAGGTATAAGCCGGATTTCTTTAAGGTATGTTTTTAATGCTTCCATATTTTAGGCCTATTTTTTTGCTTTCTCTTTCAGTACTGCCTGGGCAGCGGCTAACCTTGCAATCGGGACTCTAAAAGGCGAACAGCTGACATAATTCATTCCTACCCTGTGGCAGAATTCCACTGACCGCGGCTCTCCTCCGTGTTCGCCGCAAATACCCACTTCTAAGTCCTTGCGGGTCTTGCGTCCGCGCTGGATACCTATCTTTATCAATTCTCCAATACCTTCCTGGTCAATAGTCTGAAAGGGGTCTTCCGGCAATATTCCCTTTTTGATATAATCAGGCAGGAACCCTCCGATATCATCGCGGGAAAAACCAAAACCCATCTGGGTAAGGTCGTTAGTGCCATAGGAGAAAAATTGCGCTACTGCCGCTAATTTTCCGGCGACTAATGCCGCGCGGGGTATCTCAATCATAGTGCCGAACATATGCTTGATTTTTTTAATATTATATTTTTTCAAAACCTCAGCGTAAACCTGCTTGGCGATAACCAGCTGATCATCCAGTTCTTTTACATCACAGACTACCGGGATCATTATTTCCGGGTAAGGCGATTTCCCTTCCTTAATAAGCTCGGCAGCTGCCTCAAAGACAGCCCGTATCTGCATCGCGCTTACCTCAGGATAAGTCACCCCTAAACGCACGCCGCGGTGGCCCATCATTGGGTTTGATTCATGCAGGTTCTCTGCGCGCTTGGAAAGCTCATCCATAGTGATATTTAATTCTTTGGCTAACTGCTCCAGCTTATCTTTCTCGCGCGGGACAAATTCATGTAAAGGCGGATCGAGCAAACGCATGACTACAGGATACCCATCCATTGCCTCTAAAGTTCCCTTGATATCCGCTTTCACGAAAGGAAATAATTCATCGACCGCTGCCTTTCTTTCGGCTTCGGTTTTAGAGACAATCATCTTTCGTAATAAAAAGAGCGGTTGGTCAGCGCCTTTGCCGTAAAACATGTGCTCTGTCCTGAACAGGCCTATGCCTTCCGCGCCAAACTGCCTGGCCTTTATGGCATCAGCGGGTGTCTCGGCATTAGTGCGTATACCCAGCCTCTTTATGGAATCACAGATTTTCAGGAAATCACTCAATAGCTTGTTTTCCTGGCTGGCATCTATCATCGGCAATTGGCCCTGATAAAAACTACCCTTGGTGCCGTTTAGGGTTACCCAGTCGCCTTCACGCATAACTATCCCTGCAACGTGCAGCTCTTTATTGGCATAATCCACATGCATAGCTGAACATCCCACGATACAACATTTACCCCAACCGCGGGCTACTAATGCCGCGTGCGAGGTCATACCGCCGCGGGCAGTTAAAATTGCCTGGGCAGCACGCATGCCTTCCACATCTTCGGGATTGGTTTCTTCGCGGACTAAAATTACTTTTTTACCCTGTTTAGCCCATGCAACGGCGTCAGCGGCAGAAAAAACTATCTGCCCATTCGCTCCGCCCGGCCCCGCAGGCAAACCCTTAGCCAACGGCTTTTGAGCAGCTTCTGCCTTAGGGTCAATTATAGGATGCAGTAATTCATCCAGCTGGGCTGGAGTGACCCGCATCACCGCTTCTTCTTTTTTGATGAATTTTTCTTTCAACATATCCATAGCCATGCGCACTGCTGCCGGCCCATTACGTTTGCCTATCCGGCACTGCAGCATAAAAAGACGGCCCTTTTCAATGGTGAACTCTATATCCTGCATATCGCGGTAATGCTTCTCCAGGCGATTCTGGATATCAAAAAGTTCCTTGTAGATTTTGGGCATAGCCTTTTCTAGAGAAACTAACTCTTTATTATGTTCTGATTTGGAAAGCTCGTTTATGGGAGCAGGGGTGCGGATGCCCGCGACCACGTCTTCCCCCTGGGCGTTGATTAAAAATTCCCCGTAAAAATAATTTTCTCCGTTTCCGGGATTACGGGTAAACGCGACACCTGTAGCGGAATCACTGCCCATGTTCCCGAATACCATGGTCTGCACATTAACCGCGGTGCCCCATTCATCGGGGATATTTTCAATTCTCCTATAGCTGATAGCCCGCTTGCCGTTCCATGAAGAAAACACAGCGCTTATCCCGCCCCAAAGCTGCTGCTCGTGGTTATCGGGAAACTC
>CAYPRG010000067.1:0-2831 GCA_964413025.1 uncultured Planctomycetales bacterium | reverse complement strand
CGGTAAAGTTTACCGATAGCCCCGGTATCATCATAAACAGTGACAAAAGACCTCTTTAGGTCCTTGGCGGTTTTTTTGGCGAATTCGACTATTTCAGGCCGGTTCCTCAATAAAGGCAGCACTGCCACTTTTACCGGCGCTAAATCCTTATTCAATTTCAAGACCACCCGCAAATCATCCTTGACCTTCTCTTCATAATAAGCATCAGTCAGGAAAGCCAAAACGCTCCTGTCCACCCCGCCGGAAGGCTCAATGATATATGGATAAAACCTTTCTTTTGTGGCGTCGTCAAAATACTTCAGTTCCTTGCCGCTTTTTTCGGAATGCTGTTTTAAATCAAAATCAGTACGGTTGGCAATACCCTCCAGCTCCGACCAGCCAAAGGGAAAGTTGTATTCTATATCAGTGCAGGCCGCGGCGTAATGGGCTAGTTCATCTTTTTCATGCGGCCGCTTTCTCAGGTTATCTTTATTCAAACCCAAGGCAAGATACCAGTTAAAACGGGACTCAATCCACTCTTCTAATTTTTCAGGCGCTTGAGTTGGATTGACAAAATATTCTATCTCCATCTGTTCGAATTCGCGGGTGCGGAAAGTAAAATTCCCCGGGGTAATCTCGTTACGGAAAGATTTGCCGATTTGAGCCATCCCAAAAGGAAGTTTAGGATGCTTTGAATCCAGGATGTTCAGGAAATTAACAAACATCCCCTGGGCAGTCTCCGGCCTCAAATGAATCGCGTTCGCCGCGTCTTCCACCGGGCCCTGGTAAGTCTTAAACATCAGGTTAAAAGGCCGCGATTCGGTCAGCTCTCCGCCGCACTCAGGGCATTTATTTTTATCTTTTAAATCCGCCGACTTAAAACGTTTCTTGCAGGATTTGCAATCGCTCTTTAAATCAAAGAAATTCTCAACGTGGCCCGACGCCTCCCAGACCTTGGGGTGCATCAGTATCGCCGAGTCCATACCGAAGATATCGTCCCGCTCGTAGACATTGGCCCGCCACCAGGCCCGCTTCAGGTTGTTTTTCAGCTCCACTCCGAATGGACCGTAATCCCAGGTATTACTCAAGCCCCCGTAAATATCAGAAGACTGAAAGATAAAACCCCTGCGCTTGCAGAGCGAAACTACCTTTTCCATCAGATTTTCATTCATAACTTGTTATTTTTAGCGCAACTTGAGGCAAAAGTCAAGCGAAATTGCCAAGCAGTTACTTATTTACTTTTGCTACAGTAGAAATAGTTGCCAGAACATCACCCAAGCTGAGGTTAGCGCCTTTGTCTTTAATGTAAACCTTAAAGTAATCGCCGTCTTTATTGATTATATTACAATCAAAATAGTTATCCGGCTTACCCAGGTTATAGTTAATAAAGCCCTGCCTGTCCGCCATGGTAAATTGAACCATCTTTGCCTGTTTCTGGTCGCCGATATCCGGGATGAATATCCCTTTTATAATCACAAAGAAAGCATCGTTTAAATTTTTAATCTCGCTTAACTTTACATTCATTATCCGCTTAAAGAAGGCGTAATTATCATTTATGCCTTCTTTCTTCACCTGAGGAAACAGATTAACGAAAAAATTCGGCTCTTCATAAAGAAGATAAATCACCGCTTTTTTATGCGGATGCTTGGCTCTCTTATAATAAACTTTTTTAATCCTCTCCTGGATGACGGTAAAACCTTTCGGGACACAGATCTCCATCTTAGGAAATCCGTAAGGCAGCAGTTCCAGGCTGCACTCCTTCTTTGGCTCTCTAACCTCCAGGGTTTCCTGCGGAGCCATACAAAGAATGGGAATCTCTTTGCAGGTGCCGATACCGTTTTCGATATATGCCCTCAAAAGCCTCGGGCCGGCGAATTTAGCAACGAAGGCGATTGCTACTAAAAAAACTACCACGGTTAAAAGATTATTAATAACTGCGCTTTTCTTCATCTTCTACTTTAACTTATCCAGTTCCTCTTCTTTTATGGCAAAACTGTGCTCATGGCCGGGAAATTTTTCCTGGAGCACCTCTTGTTTATATTCTTCTATTGCCTTGGCAATCAACGGTGTGAGATTTAAGTATTTCTTGACGAATTTAGGAGTATAGCGCTCGAAGAGCCCGAGCAGGTCATGGATAACCAAAACCTGGCCGTCGCAATGTACCCCCGCGCCGATGCCGATGGTAGGAATCTTTATCTCTTTGGTGATTATTTCCGCTATTTTATCCGGGACGCATTCCAGGACAATCGCGAAAACTCCGAGCTTCTCTAAATCCTGCGCCTGTCTTATCAGCCTGCGGGCAGCTTCAGCGTCCTTGCCTTGCACTTTAAAACCGCCTATCTTGTCCGCGGTTTGAGGCGTAAGGCCGATATGGCCCATCACCGGTATCCCGGCTTTGATAATTTCTTCGGTCACCTCCAGGCACTTATCAAACCATTCCAATTTTACCGCGCCGCACTTTGCTTCATCAATAAAACTCCGGGCATTCTTGACCGATTCCTGCGGGTTAACCTGATATGAATCATAAGGCATATCCCCGACTACTAAAGCAGATTTTACCGCCCTGGTCACCGCTTTAGCGTGATGGAGCATCTCCGGCATCCCGACTTTGGTGGTAGAATCTAATCCTAGCACCACATTGGCCAATGAATCCCCGACCAAAATCATATCAATCCCCGCTTTATCCACTAAAGAAGCCAAAGGATAATCATAAGCAGTAAGCATGGTAATTTTTCGTTTGCCTTTTAAGCTTAATATATCTTGTATAGTCATTTTATCCTCTTCTATCTTTATCGATCTGCTATCTTAAATTCAACTCCGGTAAATTTATCTGCCAAGTCCCAGCCTTTTTC
>CAYPRG010000066.1:0-6545 GCA_964413025.1 uncultured Planctomycetales bacterium | reverse complement strand
ATATTAAATACCTGCCTGCTTTATTACCGGAATTTTATGCGTAACAATTACAGCCACGCCAGGAAGAAAACCATACTTCTTGTGACTCCTTTTATGCTTTATCCCTATGATTGCGGTGGAAAGCTCAGGATGTATAACCTCTATAAGCGCCTGGCAAAAAAATATAACCTTATACTCCTGGCTTTGATTCATAACCCGGATGAGGCTAAGTACGTTGACTCTCTTAAAAATGTATTCTGCCAGGTGCATATAGTCCATACCAAGACGCCTAACCGTGAATTGTTGTTCCCTAAGCGGTACAAATTTTCTTATAGCAGCCACCTGATAGAGAAACTGGAAGAACTGCAGGATAAGATGCCGGTTGATGTAGTGCATATAGAATCCAATGAATTGCTTTATCTGACAGAATATATCAAATATATTCCAGTGGCTTATACCGAACACGATATCAGCATACTTTCTTATAATAATTCTTATTATCAAAAAGAACCTTTCGGTTCTTTATCAGGGCTTGCCGATTATCTGAAACTTATATGTTATCACCAGGAAGCTTACCGCGGGGTTGACCGGGTAGTGGTTTTATCTAGAGAAGATAAGAAGGTAGTCAGGGCTTTTTCTCCGGGTACAGCTTGTGCCTTGATTCCTACGGGAGTAGACCTGGAGCACTTCAACTTTAGTAAAAAAACCGGGGGGAAGAAAAGCTTAATTTTTGTCGGGCACTATCCGCATTATCCTAATGAAGAAGCGGTGGTATATTTCTGTAAGCGCATTTTCCCTTTTATCAAAAAGAAGATGCCGGAAGTGGTATTAAAACTGGTGGGTTCGTCTCCTACCAGGGAAGTCCTGAAGTTGTCAGAAATCGATGGGGTAGAGGTTGTCGGTACGGTTGCTGACGTGAATCCTTATCTCCAGGAGGCGTCTTGTTTTGTTACGCCATTTAGAAGAAGCGCGGGAATAAGAGGAAAAGTATTGGAAGCGTTGGCTACCGGTACGCCGGTTGTTTCAACTACCAAAGGAGCCTGCGGTATCAGGGCTCTTCATGGCAGGGAGATTCTGATTGCCGATAATCCCCGGGAATTTGCTAAATGCGTTATTGATGTACTGACGAATGAAGAGCTCTATAAAAAGATTGCTGCCGCAGCCAGGAAATTAGCCGAAGACGAATACGATTGGAATAAAATAGCGGGCCAGCTTGATTCTTTTTATCAGGGTATGATGCAGGATGACGGTAAAGATACAATTGAAGCTGGGGCTAATACCGGTAGAGGAGAGGCTTGCAGGCCAAGCGAAACAAAATCTCCTCAGGAAAGCCTAAGCCCGGAAGGCGTTCCTCGCGTTGATACCGAGCCGGAGCTTTTTAAGCATAAAGATACCCAGGTAGCGCTTTTGACTGAAGACCAGGGCGATTTAAATAAAGATGCCCCTTTAATCAAGGATATTGTTGGGAGAGTGGATAAGATCATCGAATGTTCTCTTAATGAAATGGCTAGCGATATTAAACGCGATGCCGGGATAGGCCCTGAAGAGCTGCATATTGAGCTGACTCATTCCTGTAACAGTAAATGTATTACCTGCGATATCTGGGATTATCACCAGAAGAATAATAAAAGCGTTGATGATGAACTCACCCTGGATGAAATCGTTAGCTTGATCAAAAATACAAAAAGTTTAAAAGATATTAAGACAGTGATCCTTTCGGGAGGAGAGCCGTTTTTAAGAAATGACCTGGTGGCGATTTCCGGGTTGATCAATAAAGTCATGCCGCAGGCATCCCTGGGCATACTTACTAATTGTTTGGATACTGAGAGGGTGATTTCTAAATCAAAAGAGATTGCCGGGATATTTAAGCCTGGTTCATTCTGGATAGGCAGTTCCCTTGATGGTCTAGGCCCGGCTTATGACCAGGCCAGAGGGGCCAAGGGAGGATTTGACCGTTTTACCAATACCCTTAAGCGGCTCAGAGAAGAGCTGCCCGATATTAAAGTCAGCGTTACTTTTGTGCTCTCTCCTTTTAATATTGAACAATTACTTCCCTGCTGGGATTTCGCGGAAAAATATGGCCTGGATTTCTTCGCGCAATTTGGCGTGCCGAAACAAGGGCGTTCCCGGGAGGTGTTTACCTGGCAGGAGAGAGCCCTTGTTAAAATAGAGGGAGATGTTTTACGGATAATCGAAAAGCTGATCAGCAAAAATTCCAACCTCCAGGATTTTAGGGATTCTCTTTCTGTGGCCCGCGATAAGATTAATATCCTGACCAAAATTTATTATTGGGCGCATTTAGTCAGCTTCCAACGTTCAAAGAACAGGTTTTCTCACAGGTGCGACGCAGGCTTTAAGTTTGCCATGTTTGACCCCTATGGAAACCTTTTTCTCTGCCCTTTACTGAAAGAAAAGGTTATCGGGAATATTAGAGATACGGGGCTTGATGAATTATGGTTTTCGCGGAAAGCGGATGAAGCCAGGAATTTTATTGATAGCGGTAAGTGTTCCTGTTGGCTGGTATGCACTGTTTTTCCTATTGTGGATAGAGCGTTAACTTTATATGGCGATAAAATAGCCGGTTCGCAGCTGATTTCCTTCGAAGGCAGCCTGGATAAAGAATTAAGCCCTTTGCCGCAGGGCCTGACTTTAGGCACTAATTATAAATGCAATGCCGATTGCATGTTTTGCCTGGGCGGAGAATACAGGGAATTCAGCCTGGATTTATATAAGAAATATTTTGAGCCGAACCTCGGGATTATGTTAAAGAGCGCCTCGCATATCAGCTTCTGCGGAATGGGCGAATTGCTGTTGACCCGGGATATAGAAGAGTTTCTGGAGTATATCAACATGACCCTTGCCGGCCAGAATAAGATCCTGACTACTAACGGCCTGGCGGTGAACGATAAGGTGATACAAAGGATCATAAAAAGCAAGTATAGCCTGCAAATTTCACTGCATGCCTCAAACGCCCCTTTGCACAGCCATCTGACCGGGATGAAGGGCGGTTTCGATAAGATCATCGGCCAGATTCAAGACCTGGTTTCAAAAAGAAAGAACAGCCAGTCGCCCTATGTAGTGCTGATCTTTCTGGTAAATACGTTGAATATCGAGGACCTTCCGAATTTCGTGGGGTTGGCGGCAAGCCTGGGTGTCGATTGCGTGCAGTGCAATTACCTGACGGTTTTTAATCCCGCGCACCTAAAGTTATCCTGTTTTTTTAAACAGAAGATAACTAACGAGATGTTTGACCTCGCCAGGGAGAAGGCGGATAAATTTAATATCCCTTTAGTTTTGCCTCCTAAATTTTCTGATGACAAAGAAAGCTATTTTAAATCCGCCTGCAAAGAGCCGTGGAGGAATATTTATGTTGATACGGAAGGGGCGGTTTTGCCTTGCTGTTATTCCGGGGAACATTTCGGAGAACTGAAGGACGCCGATATTTTATCCATCTGGAACAATAATAAATACCAGGAATTAAGGAACGGCCTGGTTTCTAAAAATAATATCGAGATGTGCAAATATTGTTTAAATAATAATCCCTGCAATGTTAACCTGTTAAATTCGCACGTAAGTTTCCGTCCGGATGTGCGGAAAAAAATATTTGAGGACCAAACCATAAAGTAATATGAAACTAGCTTTTGTGCAGGCCCCGGCATGGGGAAGAGATTGCCCTCCTTACACGATGTGCCTTTTGGCTTCCTTAGCGCGCCAGAAAGGCCACCAGGCCTATCTTTTTGACCTTAATAATACTCTCTACCATACGAGCTCCCGGGATTTGCGTAAGATGTGGGATGATAAGGATTACTATTCTTATTGGGAAGACAGGGATTCTGTCCTTGCGTTTATGGCGGAAAATAAAAAAACAATCGATTTCTATATAGATAAAATCCTAAGCACTGGCGCTAAGGTTATAGGTTTTACCGTTCATTTCAGCTCTGCCTGGGTAAGCCTTGAGATAGCCCGATTAATCAAAGAGCGCGATAAGGATTGTTTAATAGTATTCGGGGGGCCGGACTGTTCCAGGCAGCAGAAGGGGGATTTTTTCATTCAGCAGGGCTGCGTTGACATTGTTGTCCATGGCGAGGGGGAAGGGCCTTTATGGGAGATAATAGATAATTTCGCCAAGCTGAAAGAAGCAAAAAGCCTTAAGGGCTGCCTGCTTCTAAGGGATGGCCGGATTCATGATGGAGGATATTCGCCCGGGCCGCAAGACCTTGATACCTTACCCCTGCCTGACTATTCAGATTTCAGGGATGAAATAAATTTACGCATGTACAGGGAACCTAACCGCCTGGATATTTCTGATAGCCGGGGATGCATTACTTGCTGCCATTTCTGCAGTGAGTGGCAATTCTGGGGGAAGTTCCGTTCTAAATCCGGGAAAAAGATATTCGCCGAAATCCAGAAGCATATCCAGGATTTTCCTAAGGTCGATTACTTTTATTTTATCGGTTCGCTGATGAACGGCGATATCAAGGCGCTTGAAGAATTTTGCGATTTGGTTGTCGTTAATAAATTAAATATCCGCTGGGCTGGGCAGGCAGTAATACGGCCGGAGATGACTAGGGCGTTTTTGGAAAAGATGAAGCGCGCCGGTTGCAGCTGGATAAGTTATGGGATAGAAAGCGGGTCACAGCAGGTGTTGGAGAGAATGAATAAAAATTTTTCTCTTGAGGTAGCGGCAAGAATTATGCGCGATACCAAAGAGGCGGGAATCCCTAGTCAGATTAATATCATGTTTGGCCTGCCTACGGAGACGAACGATGATTTTGGCCAGACACTTGAGTTTTTCCGGAAGAACCGTAAGTATGTAGATACTGTTTTAGCCAGCCAGTCTTTCTGTGTCATAGATAAAGGCACATACATTTATAATCATCCCCAGGAATTCGGGATCAGGCATAAGGAGCATCATCTTTACTGGGATTCAAATAACGGCGAAAATAATTATCCTGAGAGGCTTCGCCGCTACGAGGAGTTCTGTGGGGTGGCTTTGTCTATGGGAATTCCTGAGACTTCCGGAGTGCTTAGGAATAGGCCTGATAAGCAGAAGTTATTAGATAATTATTCCCGCTATTCGGCGTCGCTTAAGCCGGCAGGAAATAACACGGAGCCTGATGATTACAGCCTTATGGAGAGCAGCGAATTGGCAAAAATCCTGCGGGGCTACGCGGATAAAAATTATAAAGGCGTTGACCTGCAGAAGATTGCTTTAGATTTTCAGTTTAATGAAAAACAGAAATCGATGTGCCATGCTCTTTATTCGCACGGTTTATGGCCTAAATTATCCAATTATATTATTGCCGATGTACAAAAGGCCAGGAAAGAAGAGGTTTTATTCGGTTATCCTTATTGGCTGGTAATTGACCCTTGTAATTACTGTAACTTAAGTTGCCCTTTTTGCCCTACAGGGCAGAAGAGAGGGGTGCGCAGTAAAAACCAGCTAAGCCTTAAAGATTTTAAAGCGGTAATCGATAAATTAGGGCCCTATTTGATTCATGTAGATTTGGTGAATTGGGGCGAACCGTTTTTAAACAGCAATGTTTTTGAGATGATCAAGTACGCCAAGCAATATCGCGCGGACGTAAAAATAGATACTAATATGAACCATCTGGACGAGAAAGGCATAGAGAAACTTATCTTGTCCGGCCTGGATAAAATAGTGGTATCCATTGACGGGCTAAACCAGGAGACATACGGGAAGTACAGATTAGGCGGCAACTTTTCTTTAGCCATGAATAACTTGAAACTTCTAATCAAGAAGCGAAAAGAATTAAAGAGTGCCAAGCCTTATATTACCTGGCAATTTCTTGTTTTCCGGCATAACGAGCACGAAGTAGAAGAGGCAATAAAAATGGGCAGGCAGATGGGCGTGGATCATGTGGGGGTGACTAAGGCTTTCATCGGGGATAAGAATTGGATACCGCAGGATGCTAAATACAGTAATTATAAACTGGCAGAGATTAAAGGAGAGTTGACTTATAACCACTTTAAGTCAGAGCAAAATGCTTTTTGCAACTGGCCCTGGGAGGCCATAGCGGTTAATTCTAATTCCTGGGTTTCACCCTGTTGTTCGGTTGAAGAAGAGAAGGATGATTTCGGTAATTTCTTGGCACAGCCTTTTGAGGCCCTCTGGAACAGCGCTAAGTTCCTGGAGGCAAGAAGATATATTAAAGACAGGAGGCAAGATATTTCTGCCGGCAGTAATATCTGCGTGGGATGCCGTCATCTCGGGTTGATTAATATCGATATTCTTTCATGCCACTCATTTTTTAAATCGCTATAGTTTCTTATGAAAATTTTATTAGTTAAGCCTTATTTACCATATCCCTACAGCAGTAAAGAATATATTCATAACAGGATATGGCCCCCTTTATGTTTAGCTAATTGTGCCGCTCTTTTGGAAAGAGAGGGGCATCAAGCCAAGATCTTGGATGCTTGTTTAGAGCGGATTAAGCCCGATAAAATAGGCTATCACCTTAAAGGTTACGATAAGGTGTTTGTAACAACTTCCTCTTTAGATAGATGGCAGTGCCCTAATACAGATACAAGTATTTTTTTTGATT
>CAYPRG010000065.1:4439-6582 GCA_964413025.1 uncultured Planctomycetales bacterium | reverse complement strand
TTCTGATGATTTTGTTTTTGACAGCCAGTTTCTGATGCAGGCAATTTATTTTGGTTTTGTCATAGGAGATTTACCCATGCCTGTGCGCTATTTTAAAGAGGCGTCATCAATCAATCTGGCCCGCAGTATCATTTACGGCTTAGGGACATTAAATACTATTTTGATTTTTCATTTGCATCGGCTCGGCTTGATACACTCGCCGCTTATGAAATCTGAAGAAAACAAAGGAATCGGCAATATCCCGGTCAGTTAAAGATCTCCCTGTCCAGGCTCCTGTATTGCACCGCTTCAGAAAGATGTTCTACTTTAATATCCTGGCATCCCGCCAAATCCGCAATAGTCCTTGAGACCTTTAATATCTTATCGTAGGCCCTGGCGCTGAAATTAAGTTCATCCATTGCTAATTTCAGCAATTCGCTTTCTTCCCTGCCCAAAACACAAAACTTTCTTACTTGTTTGTGGCTCATCTGGGCATTACAAAAAATATTTTCACCTGCGAATCTTTCTCTTTGAATTGTCCGCGTTTGTTCTACTCTCATTTTAATCAGCGCGGAGCTTTCCGCCGGCTGCAGGCTGGATAATTCCTGGTACCGCGCGGCAGGCACTTCAATATGGATATCTATCCTGTCTAAAAGCGGCCCGGATATCTTTGAGCGGTATTTATAGACTTGGGTGGTGCTGCAGCGGCAGCTGGATTTAAGCTGCCCTAATGAACCGCAGGGACAGGGGTTCATCGCGCCTACCAGCATAAATGAAGCCGGGAAAACAAATGATTTGGCTGCCCGCGATATCCGGATAGAGCCGTCTTCCAGGGGCTGCCTTAGTGTTTCCAGGCAGTTGCGGTGGAACTCCGGTAATTCATCCAAAAATAAAACTCCATGGTGGCTCAGGCTTATTTCGCCCGGCCTGGGGATAGTGCCGCCGCCGGCTAAAGCTACATCAGATATGGTATGGTGAGGGCTGCGAAATGGCCGTATGCCAATCACCCCATCTTTAATTGGCAGAGTCCCAATGACCGAATGGACTTTGGTTACTTCTAATGCTTCTTCCAGGTTTAAATCAGGCATAATCGTGGGGATTCTTTTTGCCAGCATAGTCTTGCCGCTTCCCGGCGGGCCGATCATCAGCATATTATGCCCTCCGGAAGCAGCTACCTCTATGGCTCTCTTAGCCAGATTCTGGCCTTTGACTTCTGAAAAATCCACCGGATAGCGGGAACTATTTTGCAGTAATTTTTCCAAATCTACCTTAAAAGGCTTGATCATATCCGGGCTGTTTAAGAATTCCACGGTTTCTCTTAATGTCTTTAAGGGGAAGGCGCGGATATCCCGGGCTATGCCCGCTTCTTTAGCGTTCTCTAAGGGCAGGATAAGATTACGAACCCCGGTTTTAAGCATAGCCGCGCTGATTGGCAGGATTCCCCTGGCCGGCCTGAGAGAACCATCCAGCGACAGCTCTCCTAAAATATGGTAATCTTTTAAATTTTTCCCATTTAACTGCTGGGTAGCCATGAGTATCCCTATGGCTATAGCTAAATCAAAACATGTGCCTTCTTTTTTCAGGTCCGAAGGGGCTAAACTTATGGTGATTCTTTCGCTTGGCCAGTCAAAACCCGAATTTTTAATCGCGGATTTAACCCGTTCCCTGCTTTCTCTTATTGAAGTATCTGCCAAGCCCACCAAAGTTATGCTGGGCAGCCCTCTTGAGACGTCTACTTCTATCTCAACGGGGTAAGCTTCTATGCCCAATAGCCCAAAGCTATAAACTTTAGCCAACATAATATGACCCTCCTTTAATTATAATAGACGAAGGGCCGGCTTGAATCTAACCGGTTAATTTAAGCCTCAACAAAAAACTTGCTTTTTATGCCCCGTATTATATAATGTAGCAAAATGGAGGCAAAAATGGTGAAGAACTATAAATTCATATTAACTGCCCTTTTATGCGGCATTACCATATTCAGCGTTTTTAAATACGTTACTACCTTAAAAGAAAACTACGATTTATCCAATACCCTGGACCAGATGAAACAGCAGGTAGTGGTTTTGGAAAATGAGAAACAAAACCTGTTGCAATCGTTGAAGAAAGAAACAGAGTTGGCCCAGAAGTTTGACCAGGAGAATACCGGGCTTAAGGCGAATCT
>CAYPRG010000065.1:0-4339 GCA_964413025.1 uncultured Planctomycetales bacterium | reverse complement strand
GAGATAAAGAAGAAAACCAAGGTTACTGATGATAGCGAAGGCAACCGGGGTTTTGTAATCAAGGACGGCAAGCCCACCTCTTCTGCTAAGGTCAAGATAGACGTAAAGCCAGCCTCAAAAGAAAAATAATGGAAGATATCTTCGGCCAGATGATCAGGAACAAGATTTTTATAACTACCCTGATTGCCTGGTTAGTCGCTCAGAGTATTAAGGTAAGTATCGGGGTGATCCGTCAGAGGAAGTTTGATTTTCGCTGGTTTGTCGGCACAGGCGGTATGCCTTCCAGCCATGCGGCGGGCGCCTCCTGCCTGGCTGTTGCCATCGGCCTTGACTGCGGTTTTGATACCGTTTATTTTGCCCTGGCCGCTTCATTTGCCATTGTGGTGATGTTTGACGCCCAGGGCGTGCGGCGTTCCAGCGGCAGACAGGCCCACATATTGAATAAGATCATGGATGATATTTACTGGCAGGGAAGAATTAAGGAACACCGCTTGCGCGAACTTATCGGTCATACCCCTATTGAGGTCATCGGGGGATTTTTATTAGGTGTGGCAATCGCCTTTCTGATGCATAAACCCCATTAGGCGGTTTTAGGAAAAAAGCGAAGGAGGCACAAAGGGTGAGTAAAAAATGGTTATTGATGGCGGCAGGGATATTAATAATAGCGCTTATACTGGTTGTATTAAATATAAAGAAAGCCAATATTCCTTTGCGGGTCAAAGACGGCAAGATCACTTCCATATCCGGCCTGGCTAACAAAGCTATGGATCTAGAGGCAAAGGGCGATATGCTGGAGGCAAAAGCTACCTATCAAAAATTAGTAAGCGAATTTCCCAACTCAAACGAAGTAGTTAACTGGGAGAAGAAAATAGAAGAGCTGAATATAAAATTGTTATTTTCTTCGCTGATAGTCCCTGATAAAAGCACGCTTTATGAAATAAAACCGGGCGACACATTGAACAAAATAGCTAACCAGTTTAAAACCACGGTGGAGCTTATTATGAGGAGCAATAACCTGCGCGATAGCAAGATCGTGCCGGGCAGGAAGGTCAAAATATGGACATCGCCTTTTAGCATAGTCGTGGATAAATCTCAGAATACGCTTATTTTAAAAAGTGACGAAGAAGTCATCAAGACCTATATTGTTTCCACCGGCCTGAACAACTCTACCCCGGTCGGTAATTTTAAGATTACCAACAAACTCCCAAATCCCACCTGGTTCAAGGCAGGAGCAGTAGTTCCGGCTTCCAGCCCTGAAAACGTCCTGGGTTCCCGCTGGCTTGGATTTGACTTACCGGGTTACGGTATCCATGGCACAATCGACCCTAAAAATCTAGGGAAACAAGTCACCCAGGGATGCGTTCGCATGGCTAACGCCGAAGTCGAAGAATTGTACTCGATTGTCCCCGTAGGCACGGAAGTGACCATTGTTGACTAAATCTTCCTTATAAAGTGAATGAGTTAAATTTCGAAAAACCCATTGTAGAGTTAGAAAAGAAAATCCAGGAGTTGAAGAAGTTTATCCAGGATAAGAAGATCGACCTTTCTTCGGAAGTCAACCGCCTGGAAGAAAAACTCGTACACCTGAAAAAAGATACCTACGCTAACCTGACCCCCTGGCAAAAAGTCCAGATTGCCAGGCATCCCAGCCGCCCCTACACCCTGGATTATATCAATATGTTGATGACCGATTTCATAGAAATACATGGCGACAGGCTTTTTGCCGACGACAAAGCCCTGATTACCGGATTCGCCAAATTAGATAAACAGAAAATCGTGGTGATGGGCCATCAGAAGGGCCGGGATACAAAAGAGAACCTGAAGCGTAATTTCGGCTGCGCCCATCCTGAAGGGTACCGCAAAGCGCTCAGGGTGATGCAATTAGCGGAAAGATGCGATCTTCCTATCGTTATATTCGTGGATACTCCCGGAGCGTATCCCGGGATAGGCGCCGAAGAGCGCGGCCAGGCCCAGGCCATCGCGCTTAATCTGAGAGAAATGACCGAGATTAGCGTGCCGATAACCATGACTATAATCGGAGAAGGCGGCTCAGGGGGGGCATTGGGGGTGGGAGTAGCGGATAGGGTTTGCGTCATGGAGAATGCCTACTATTCGGTAATTTCCCCCGAGGGTTGCGCCGCGATATTATGGAAAGACGGCTCAAAAGCCCCGAATGCTTCAGAGGTATTGAAATTAACCGCTCAGGATTTATTAAAAATGGGGATTATCGACCAGATAATACCCGAGCCTATGGGCGGGGCTCACCGCGACCCGGAAAAGATGGGACAGTCTTTGAAAGAGGCGTTAAATAAAAACCTCAAGGAATTAATGGCGTTAGATAAAGAAGATTTGTTGAAGTTGAGGTACAAGAAATTTAGAAGCATAGGCGTCATAAAATGATTGAACATGAATTACTGCTGTTGGGTTTGTTGAAAGAAAGCCCCAAGCACGGCTACGAAATAAAGACAAAGATAAAAGAGATCCTTTCTCTGTTCGCGGGGGTAGAGTTAAAATCTATATATTACCCGTTGAGAATACTAGAGAAGAAGGGGCTGGTTTTAAAGCGTACCACAAAACAAGGCAAGCGGCCGCAGCGTTTTGTCTATCAGTTGACTAAGAGCGGGGAAGCCCGCTTTGATGATTTACTGAACAAGAGTTACCTGGATTTTAAAAGGCCGCAATTCAGCCTGGATCTAAGTTTATATTTTTTGAATTATACCGACCCCGCGATTTCCCAGCGGCGCTTGCGCGGGCGGATATTTATTTTGAATAAGCTCGCCAGGGATTTAAAGCAGATGATCAGCAACCGGAGTAAGAAAGAATTTTCTCCGTCTTTATCCCGGATTTTAGAGCATAACCTCAAGATGCTGGAAGCCGAGTCTCAGTTCCTCGAGCATCTTACAGCCACGATTTAAAGTCAGTGATAGAAATGAAGGAGGCGCGATAAAAATCATGAGAACTATAGCGGCGATATTATTGAGTTTAACCTTAATCAGCAGCGCATACGGAGAGGACAAATCCATGAGCAACAAGACAGTGGTTTTAGAGACTACCCAGGGAGTGATAGAGATTAAACTTTTCCCCGAGACAGCCCCCAAGGCATGCGAAAATTTCACTAAGTTAGTGGAAAAAGGATATTATAACGGACTCATCTTTCACAGGGTGATAAAAAACTTTATGATCCAGGGCGGCGACCCTACCGGAACAGGCAGGGGCGGAGAATCAATCTGGGGAAAGCCTTTTGAAGATGAAGTCAGCTCTACCCTGCAATTTGATAAAACAGGGATTTTAGCCATGGCAAATGCCGGGCCCAGTACTAACGGCAGTCAGTTTTTCATTACTACCGCCAAGACTCCCTGGTTGAATATGCGCCATACTATCTTTGGCGAGGTAATCTCCGGCTACGATGTGGTACAGAAAATAGAGAATACTTCTGCTGATGGCCAGGATAGGCCGCTTAGCGAACAAAAAATCATAAAGGCTTATCTGAAATAGGGATTCATTCCTGAAACAAACAAAAAACCGGTAAAAAATAGTTGACAGGGTTTATTTTTTTGTATAAAATATAGTGAAATTTGAATAGTAAAATTTTACTATGTCGGAAAGGATCAATCCATGCTTTGGGAGGCTAACACAGAAAATAAATTTAAGCTGTTTATTTCCAAGATACCGGTTTTCCACCGCCGGCTGATGGAAGAAGCAGTGACTAAGAGGGCCGGAGAAGTTGCTTCTTTAAGGAAAGCCGGACAAATCGAAGAAGAGGATGTGGTAACCGCTTTTTTCTCCGATGTCCCTTCCCCCTTTTACAGCATGATGGTAAGGCTTCTGGAGCAGACCGGCTTTGATTATAAAAAATACGGTTTCCCCAAAAATCAAAATTTGAAAAAATGAGAATAGCAGTCATCGGCGCGGGCGCCATCGGCGGACTGGCAGCCGGGTACTTGAAGAATAAGGGCGAGGATGTTTCTTTGATAGGGCATGCTGACTCGGTCAAAGCCATCAAGGAAAAGGGTTTAGTCATCCGGGGGATAAGAGGGGATTTTAATATAAAAATCGAAGCCCTTACCAGGCTTGAATCCAGCCCGGAATTAGTAATACTGGCTACAAAGACCCAGGATATAGCCGCGGCATTAAAAGATAACCTGAAGTTTATTCAGGATGCCGTAATATTAACTACCCAGAACGGCGTCAGGGCGGATGATATCACAGCCGGGTACCTCCCCAGGGAAAATATTATCTCCAGTATCGTGATGTTTGGCGCGACTTGTTTATTGCCCGGCGAAATCGTGCATAATTTTGAAGGCAGCTGGATTATTGCCAGGGCTTTTGCTAAAAACGA
>CAYPRG010000064.1:0-6730 GCA_964413025.1 uncultured Planctomycetales bacterium | reverse complement strand
CATCTGGGTTTATTTTTAAGGCAGAAGTCTTTGCCTAATTTTACCAGAAGCGCGTGGAATTCGTTAAATAATTTTACGTTCTTTTTTAGGTTTTTCAGGCATAAATCCTGCAAGGCGTGGTAATCAGCATCCTCGCCGATAAGCCGGTGCCTGGAAAATATTCTTTTTGTATAAGCATCGACTACGAAAACGGGCTTACCCAGGGCGTACAACAATATAGAATCAGCGGTCTCCGGGCCTATCCCGTTTACAGAAAGCAGCTGCCGGCGCAATAATCGCGTATCGGCTAAAGACATTTTATTGATGTCTCCCTTGTAAGACTCAAACAAAAACCTCAAAAATTCTTTTAAACGTTTTGCTTTAATGTTGTAATAGCCCGCCGATTTTATTAACCTTGCTAATTTCCCCTGGGGCATCCGGTAAAGCTTACCGGCATCCAGCAAGCTATTTTTTCTGAGGTTCGTTATTGCCTTTTCTACGTTTGACCAATTCGTGCTCTGGGTCAGTATCGCGCCGACCATCACTTCAAACCTGGACTTTGCCGGCCACCAGTGCTGCGGCCCAAAACAGGAAAATAGTTTGCGATATATCGAATCTATCTGGCAAATCACTTTTTAAATTTCAAAGGATTATAATTATAATAGGCGAAGAGCGTATAAGCGGTGCCGGAAACAGAACCGGTAGCTTTCCCTTTAGGAGTCATCCAGCCATGCCCGGTATCCACAAAATCCTGGGTGGCATAAGGCAGGCATCCTTCGCCCTGGCCTGAAGGCGAGGGGCTGGAAATCAGCATGCTGCTTAATTCCAGGAGGTAGTCATCGGCTTTCTTCTCATAAGAGCTGGCCTTGGCAGTTATTCCTTTTTGACGGAAAAATTCCGCCATTATCTTATAAGACATGACCATCTGGGCTGTCCACTCCGAAGAAACCACCCCTCCCCTGGAGACATGCCTTTGCGGGGCAAAGTCAAAGCCTTTGATTTTTATGGTTTGGCCTTCCGGGCGGGTGAAAGAAACCTCGGCGCTGCAATTCTGTTCGGCGAATTCCATAATCTTATCCGGGTTCATTCCTATCTCTTCCAACTTTTCCGGTCCGATGGCAGCGACGGACCAGGCATAAGTATCCGTGGCAATGGTAGAATCTCCTTTGCCGCGCTTGATCGGAATATCCGCCTTATCATAAGAATGCGAGATTAGCCAATTCAAAACCTTATCCCTGGCTGCGGCATACTTATTCTGCGAAGTAATAACATACAGCATATCAAAGAACGCGTAGGCGTCCAGGTTATGCTCGGTAGCATACCAGGTAACATTCGGGCCTCCCCGGATTCCGCCTTCGCTGTCTTCATTCTGTATAGCGATTATCCCGCGGGCGATATCTTCGGCTAAATCCAGGTATTTAGAATCTCTAGTCTCTCTGATATATTGAAGCGCGGCTATACCCAGCCAGAGATTCGGCCCGCAATGCACCACCTGTTCTGCCGGATTTCCGTCGCTGGCATAATAGGCATTCAGGAATAAACCTCCCGACTTCTCGGCATCCTTATCAAAGAAATCCAGTATTTTTTTGGCCCGGTCAAAATCAGAAAAAATGGCATAGGCCTGTATCAATAGGGACTGGTCATAGGTAAAAGCCCAGTTGGCTATATCGCTGTCACCCTCAAAGCTCGATACCAGCCCGGTGCGCGGGTTCTGGTGGATTTTCAGCCACTGGTACATCTTGCGGAAATTAGCTTCCTCAAGGGTAGCTCTTCTTTTATCCAATTGCAGAAGTTCTTCGGCAGCCGTATTTTCTTTGCGCTGGGCGGAAACCAGCTTCTCCTGGAGGGCGTTTTTTTCCTGCGATAATTTGCTTATCAGAGCATTCAATTCTTCGACCTGCTTGCCTGTTTTTCCCTCTGCGGCTTTAAGTTTCTCTTCTTCGGTTTTCGCCTTTTCCTCTTCTGACTTCGCCTTTTCCTCTAATTTTATCTTTTCATCTCCCAGTGCCTGCAGGCGCATCTGCAGGGAGTGAACCCCTACCTGCAGGTCTTCTCTTTCTTTGGTTATCTCTTTTATCTTCTGCTTGGCTACACTGGACTCCTGGGAAATTCCAACCAGCTGGGCGACCAAGGTTTTGTTGCCTTTTATCAACTTGTAGCTTATAAAACTGTTGATGCTTAAGGCTACACCCAGGATAATGATTACGCCTAATACCACCGGGACAAACAGTTTCTTGGTCCAGGCATAGCGCATGATCACGGCATTCTGGCGGCGGTCAATCTGTTCGTAATTTAAGCCGATAAAATACCTGTTTACCTCGCCGGCTAATTCTTTTGTCCAGGTGACATTAGCTAAAGCGGGGGTTTCTTTTGCGGAAAGAGGTATTTCTATCCCCAGATAAACCTTGGTTTGTTTATTCTTTATAAGGACTACTAATTCCGGTTTTAAATTGTTTACCGTCAGGCAGATACCGCCCTTACTTACATTATTGGTAAAACCCTGCAGCAAATCCGACAGCGGGGTCTTTCCGTCGAGCGACAAGAGACGGAACCCTACGGGAAAAACTGAATCCAGGCGTATATATCTTCGACGCTCCTCCCCTAAATGGTCTTTTTCTCCTTGCGGCATTTTCTTATTCTCCTATAGAAGTTTTTATTTTTTCCAGGACTATCCTCTGCTTGACCTGTTTAGCCGTATCCTCAAAAAACTTTTTGAATTCCGGGTATTCATCCTCCAGAATTTCTTTTTTCTTTAGTTCCATTTTTTGCCTGAAAAATATCTTATTCTCCTTGCGGGCATATTCAACCGTAAAACCTATCCAGCGATTCTCTTTGCGCACATTCTCAGGCAGGTATTTTACGGCAAAATTTTTGGGAATCTCCATCTCGTATACTGTCTCTTTGGTATCCAATATATTAAAATCAATGGGATATTTGCGCTTATCTTTGGCAACCAGCGAAGTATCCAGGCCGGATAACTGCGGCATTATCCTTAAAGGCCCGGCCGCGGTAAGATATTCCGGGCCCTGGAAAGTATAGCTCAACACAATCGGAAGGTTTAGGTTATCCAGGTTTTTTATTAAATAATTATTTAACTTGGCGCCTATGGAGACTGCCTGTATTCTTTCGTTAAGGGCCTCCTTGATTAATTCCGGCGGCGTATACAGCAGCCAATAACGCTGGGCCTGGTCGTACGCTCCGTAAGTGAAATTGGCTTTTTCCGCGCTGATTGACTCGTCGCTGTTTATCTTCAGGCTGACCCGCTGCTCTACCATATTATGCGCGGCGGGATATAGCGGGGTATCCTCTATTATAAACCCGTCCTGCTTAAATACTAAAACCTTCCTCTCCTGGTCTCCCCCGGGCAAATCCCCGAAAGAGCAGGTTTCCGCGGTAGGATCAATAAAGATAATTTTATTCCCCAGGGGTACCGCGGCAATACAGTGGTTAAAAAGCACCGAAGGAATGTCTTCGTATAAATTATAATTTTCTCTTGTGCCGATAAGGACAGGATAGCCCGGCAAACCGGCTTCTTTTAACATGGTAACCAGAAGTATTGCCTGATCCTTACAGTCGCCGTATTTATTATTGAATACATCCTCGGCTTTATGCGGCTCATATCCGGCAGCTCCGTATTCTACGGCTACATAGCGGATTTTCTGGGCGCAGAAATTATGAATCGCCCTTATTTTGTCCTCCGCTGAACTTTGATCTTTAATCAACTCAGCGACTTTATTTTTTATTTCCGCGCCGGCCTTGATTTTATCCCTGGCTAAACCCCACCACCAGTTATAAATATCCTGCCAGGAACCGAATGTAGAGATAATTATAGAGGGGTTAACCTGGACATCAGGAGGCATATTCGATTCGGGGATTATCTGGGGGATATCTTTAAACTGCCAGTGATAAACCAAACGGTTGTCTTTTTTATAAACCTGGGGCTCCAGTTTGGCGCCGAAATTATTGTAATCGCCGTTTAATATCTTCATGCGCAGGAAGGTATCCGTTGGCAGGACCAGGTCAAAATTCGCCGATATAATCGGTTCGGACGCCTGCACCGGATAATTTATTACAAAATCTTTTTTATTGATTAGCTGGTTGCGGGATATTTTTAGTTTATATTCAACGCTTGCGCCCTCGGCGATCTCGGGAAAGGATATTATGTAAACCCGGGCATTGCTATAAAGCGGAAAATTTAGATATTTGGAAACATCGCGGATATGCCTGCTGCCGACTTCGGTAACTTCACCGTTGGGCTTTATTGTCCTGGCGTATTCTAATTCTACTTTTTCGTATGTAGAATCATACTCTATCTTAGCTTCGGCAAAATCCTCTTTTCCGCGTTCATTCAAAATCTTGACCAGATAATGCAGCTCGGATACCTGGGTAGCGCTGGGAGTAATTTCGATTCTTTCGTTGCAGGATAAAATAAGCGCTCCTGCCTGAGGATACTTTTCCGCTAAAGGGGCATTGGCCAGGATTTTACTCACCTGCGGGGCTAAATCCTTAATTTGCTTTGTGCCTGAGCGTTTTTCAATATCTTCAATCCGCTGGATAGCTTTCGGCTTGAAGTCCACGCCGCCGGTCTTTTTGTAAAGCTCCAGCGCCTTATCATAGAGGTTTAGCTTTTCGCAGATCAGGCCGCCGTAGTATAAATATTCCCCGTCGGCAATCTGGTATTTATTAAACGTTTCTAGCCCGTCAATAAAATTATTCGCCCGGTAATATGATATGACCAGGAATTTTTTAGCCTGGAGAGCGTTGCTCTTCTTAAGCGCCTCTATTGCCTGCTCAAATTGCCCGTGAGCGTAGTATAACCGGCCAAGCTCAAAGTATAACCTGTCTAAATCCCTGCCGCCCTTGATCAAATCATTGTAATGAACTATTGCCCGCTGGTAATAGTCCTGGGATAATTTGGCGTAATCTTGTTCCTGGCCTGAATCGCTTTTTGGCGCGCAGCCGGCCAGAAAAACCGAAAGGGCAAGATAAAAGGCAAAACTTTTTATTATGGATTTATGCCGCAGGTTCTTTGTGATAATAGGCATTACAGGCTCCTTCGCTTGAGACCATGCAGGGCCCCACCGGATTTTGGGGGTTACAAACCTTGGAGAACAACCGGCATTCCCGGGGAAAGATCAGGCCCTTTAAAACATCTCCGCATCTGCATCGGGTTTTCAGTTTTGATTCCCGGGTTTTAAATTTTAACGGAAACTCCTTTTCAGTATCAAACCTCGAATAAGCCTCCTTTAATTTAAGCCCGCTGCGGGTGACTTTGCCAAAACCCCGCCAATAAGTATCGGAAACCCTAAAAACCTCGGAGATTAATTTTATTGCTTTCAGGTTGCCATTTCTAGCCACCACCCGCATATATTGGTTTTCTACTCCGGGTTTATTTATAACTATCTGCTTCAGAAGAATATACAAACCTTCTAAAATATCCAAAGGCTCAAACCCCGCCACGCAACAGGGTATCCCGTAGGTATCGGGGATAAATTCATACGGCCTGGTCCCGATTATCGCCGAGACATGCCCCGGGCATAAGAACCCGTGGAGTTTTAACCTGCGGTCGGTGACAAGGTGCTTCATCACCGGAGGGATCAACTTCAGGGCGGAAAAAAATGAGAGATTTTTTAACCCTTCTTTTTTTGCCCTGATAATGCTTATGGCGATTGTGGGAGCGGTAGTCTCAAATCCCACTGCCAAAAATATGATTTTCTTATCGGGAGTTTCCCGGGCAATCTTAAGGCTATCCAGCGCGGAATAAACAATTTTAACCTGGGCCCCCTTGGCCTTCTCTTTCTCCAAGCTGGAATCAGTGCCGGGAATACGTAACATATCGCCAAAGGTCAATATCACGGTGCTTTTTTCTTTGCTAAGCTGGATCGCGGCGTCTATATATTGCTGCGGGCTGACGCACACCGGGCAGCCCGGCCCGGCGATCAGCCGTAAATTTTCCGGCAATAACTTATCCAAACCAAACCTGCAAAAACTCTGGGTATGCGTGCCGCAAACCTCCATGATGTTGATCTCTCCGGAAGGCATTATCTTTTTTATCTGCCGGGATACTTTATTGATCAGATTTTTATTACGGTATTCGTCAACGTATTTCATCGATCAGCCTTAAAGTCTCTTTTGCCCTGTCGGGGTCCACTCTTTCTATGGCGAATCCGGCATGCACAATCACATAATCACCCTTTTTTATACCAGGGAGCATCTGGATATTTATGGTCCGCCTGAGTTTCCCTGTTTCCACCTGGGCGAACTCAGCTTTAATTTCTACGATCTTCATGGGAATGCCTAAACACATGGCTTTAGCTCCTAAAATTGGCTATTGCTGCCTGCCCTAATGAAATTCCGGAATCATTACAGGATGATTTTTTGTGGATAAATACCTCAAACCCTTCTTTATATAATAAATCTAAACTTAAGCTAAGTAAAAGGTTATTTTGAAAAACCCCGCCGGATAAAGCTATCTGGTTTATTTTTGTTTCTTTTCTTAAGGCCAGGGCGATTTTTTTTATCATCCCGGCTACGGTCAAATGGAATCTATAAGCTACTTTACTCTTTGACTCCCTGCCTGCTAAATCGCTGATTATTTCTTTGAACATAGGCAAAGGGCTCAAAATATACTTATTTTTTTCCTTAAGGATGTTGAACCTATAGCCCGAGGATTTTAACCTATAAGCCATAGCTGTTTTCTGTAATTCTATCGCCAATTCTGCCTCAAACCCGGCTTTATCTTTTGCTAAAA
>CAYPRG010000063.1:3799-7010 GCA_964413025.1 uncultured Planctomycetales bacterium | reverse complement strand
GGGGCCAGCCGCCTTTCCGGCTGGGTGGGCTTAAGTTTATGTTCTTCGCTAATCAGGGTTATGCCCGGGAGCTTGCTGTATAATTTTGCCCAGGGTATTGCTGATTTAGGTTATTTGATCGCCCGTAAGCATCGCAGGCTTGCCTTAGAAAGCCTGACTGTCGCTTTTGGCCAGGACAAACCAAAGAAGGAAATTGAGCGCATTGCCAAGGATTGTTTTACTTTTATGGCCAAGTCAGCGGTGGAGCTGATGTTTTTAATGGAGAGGCCCCAGCTTTTAAAGAAACGGGTCAAACTGGCCGGCAGGGAAAATCTCGATTACGCTTTATCCCAAGGCAAGGGAGTGATATTGATCAGCGCGCATTTCGGCAATTTTCCTTTGATGCTGGCGCGGTTGAGCCTTGAAGGTTATAAGACTGCCGGAATTATGCGGCCGATGCGGGATAGCCGGGTAGAGAAATTTTTCCAGGAAAAACGCCTGAAGTTAAATATAAAGACGATATACAGCCAGCCGCGTAAAACCTGCGTTGATGCCTCAATCCGCAGCTTGAGAAATAACGAGTTAGTCTTTATCCCCGTAGACCAGAATTTCGGCGCAGGCGGAGTGTTTGTGGATTTTTTTGGCAGGAAAGCAGCCACTGCCACCGGCCCGATAGTTATGGCAAAACGAACCGGAGCGATGATAGTCCCTTGTTTTATAATCAGGCAGAAAGACGATACCCATAAGATTGTTTTTGAGCCGCCCTTAGATTTGAAAGAGGCTAGAGACGGAAAGAGCCTGATCCTTATAAACACCCAGAGGTTGACAGACATAATAGAATCTTATATCCGTAAATATCCTGCGGAATGGAGTTGGATCCATCGCAGGTGGAAAAGCAGGCCGGGTTTAGAAGGAGGTGTTTAATATGGCAGAAGGAAAAAAGGCAGTATCTACTTTTTTGAAGGTGATCACGGGCTTGGCATTCTTGGTATTGGGTGTTTTAGCGATTCTAAGATGGTTCCCGCAGCTTTTGATTTTAGTACAGGGCAGCATAGGTTTATTCCTGATTTTAGCGGGAATAATTACTCTGGCGATCGCAAAAGATTAATCAAGATACCCGCTATTTATTTCAGGCCTGTGACGAATAGCTTTACTATTGTTTCATTTTCGGGTATAATAATTTTTAAATATAAAAGGAGATAGTGATGGAAGCGGTATTAAAAAAAGAACTAATTATTAATAAAACATTATGCCGGTTTATCGGCGTGTGGGTATTTGTTATTTTAACCAGCCTGGGCGCTTTTGTACGCATACCCTTGCCGTTTACCCCTGTACCTTTAACCTTGCAGACATTTTTTATCTTGCTTTGCGGGGCTTTTCTGGGGAGCAAGTTAGGCGTAACCGCCCAATTAAGCTATGTGTTTTTAGGCGTTTTGGGTTTGCCTGTATTTACCGGCGCAAGCAGCGGCCTGGGATATCTTTGCGGCCCGACAGGCGGGTATATCTTTGGTTTTATCCTAGCCGTTTTGTTCATCGGCAGGTTTATAAAATACGCGCAAAACAATTTAATCCCCGTATTGGCTGTATTATTCCTCGGAGATTTGATCCTTCTATTATGCGGGGCTGTATGGCTTAAGTTTCTTCTGGGGATCACTCTGGAAAAATCATTGCTCATAGGGTTCCTGCCTTTTATCCCCGGAGATCTGTTAAAAGCGCTGGTTGCCTCCGTCCTATATCTAAAACTTAAAAAACGGATAAGAGAGGTATTTTAGTCCAAAGGGGTGCCAGATGAAAAATAAGATAATTTTAGCGGCGGGGTTAGCGGTTTCCTTGTTATCAACAAGCGCGATTTTGGCCTTTAGCCAGGAACAGGCGCCCTTAAATGCGCCGGCATCGGATAGCCAGGCTGAATCGGATACCCAATGGCTTTGGGGAGAAGTTGTTTCTATAGACGCCCCGAAAAATATGTTGCTGGTCAAATACCTTGATTATGATACGGAACAGGAAAAAGAGATGGTTATCAGCGTAAACGATAAAACAGCTTATGAAAATGTCAAGTCGGTTATTGAGATAAAGCTTCATGATGCGGTAAGTATTGATTACGTGCTTGGCGCCGGCGGGATGAACCTGGCCAGGAAGATAAGCATTGAAAAGCCGGAGGATATAGATACAGCCGGGGAATAGCGGTTTCCTTTTTAAAGACTAAGAAATTAAAGGCAGGGTTTTGGCCCTGCCTTATTATTTGGAAATTATGAAAGATATTTTACTTATTATTTTTGATTTAGACGGTACGCTTATCGATGCCTATCCCGCGATAATCAGAAGTTTTAATCACGCGATGCGGAAAATGGGTTATCCCAGACAGGATGCCTCGACTATTCGCAGGGCAGTCGGCTGGGGCGATGCTAACCTTTTGAAACCGTTTGTAGCAGCAAAGGATTTACAGAAAACAGTTTCGTTATACCGTAACCATCACAAGGCGGCTTTGCTGAAATATTCCCGGCTTTTTCCGGGGGTGAGCCTGCTTTTAAGCCGGCTTAATAAAAAGGGATATAAAATCGCGGTAGCCAGCAACCGCCCTACCAGGTTCTCCCTGATTTTGATCCGGCATCTTAAAATTAAGAAATATTTTGATTATGTCCTTTGCGCGGATAAGCTGGAACATATTAAGCCTCACCCGCAAATCTTAAGCCGGATCATGGATAAATTCTCCATGAAACCGGCTCAGACGCTTTTTGTCGGCGATATGGTTATTGATGCCCAGGCAGGCCGGCGCGCGGGAGTAAGGGCTGTCATTGTTACTACCGGTTCCAGTTCCAGGGCGGAAATCAAAAAAGAAAAACCTTACCGTATCATTAAGGAAATCAGAGAGCTGCCAAAGCTTTTGTCTTGACAGGGTATTGATTTTGTATATAGTAGACTTAAGAGGCGAGGATATGGAAAGAAAGATAACTGTTTTCTTAGGTTTATTTTTATTGATTGGCCTGGCGGGATGTGCTTCATTTGGCTCTAAGCAACCTTCCGCTCCGGTTGATAATAGCGCCGGGGGAGCGCCATTGCCGCCTTATTCCGGGCTTAAGACAAGGATTGCGGTAGCGGATTTTGATGTGAAATCAGCTAAGGCAAGCAATCAGATAGGCTCCGGTTTGCGGGAAATGTTAGTAACCGCGCTTATCAATAGCAGCCGTTTTTCGCTATTGGAGCGCCAGGCATTAAATTCGGCAGCGCGGGA
>CAYPRG010000063.1:0-3699 GCA_964413025.1 uncultured Planctomycetales bacterium | reverse complement strand
GTGTTATGGCGGGATTCATGGGGAATTGGGCTTTAGGCGCAGGATTATCCGGCTATGCCAATACCCCGATGGAAAAAGCCATACGTATATGCATCATTGAGGCAGTGCGTTATTTATCTCAGGCTATTCCGGCGAATTATTATAAGTATTAAATTGTAAGGAAGGGAAGGCAAATTTCGTGGGAAAAAGAAAACGTAGGGGAAAACTTAACTGGCGTTCAAAAAAGGCTAATAAGGGCAGAAAGCCCTGCTTGGGTTAGGAAGTTTCAGCGACAGGCAGGCTTTATTTTTCAGGATGAAGGGTATAGTCGCCTTCATTATTGACCTTTATTGTAACAGAGCCATTTTTGTCAGTGCGGTAAATTTTTATATTGTTAGCTTTCAGCAGGGTTAAGGTGCTCACTGCCAGAGAGTTGTTTTGAAAGTCATTGTCCATACTGATAACTGCGTATTCTGGTTTCACTTCTTTTAGGAAATCCTCGGAGGTTGACCCTTCTGCTCCATGATGAGCAATTTTTAAGATATCCGCGCGCAGATTTGTTTTCTTCTCGATTAATTCAGCTTCCGCTGCATTATTTATATCTCCGGTTAAAAGGCATCTAAAATTTTTGTAGCTTAGCATAATTACCAGGGAGCGGTAATTATTACCCCCTGTTGAAAGTTTATCCGCCGGCCAGAGAATTCCTAGCCTGAGGCCGCCTGATTCTATTACATCCCCTTCTTTTAATGCCCGGTATTTTCCTTTTAAGCGGAAGATCTTCTCGAAAGAGTGGAGAATCGGATCATTCAGATTGGCCAGGCTATATCCGTTGTCATAAGTTTTCTCAACGGTAAATTTCGGCATAATAAAGAATGTCCCCGTGATGTGGTCATAGTGATGGTGGGTAATGATGAGATGGTTTATGGTTCGGACGTTATTTATTTCCAGGTAATCAGTTAGTTTATAACCGCTTAAAATATCTCCGGTATCAATAAGGGCGTTTTCGCCTTTGGCCTGTATTAATATAGCGTCTCCTTGGCCCACATCGATAAAATGTATCTTTATGCAGTCTTCCTGGGCAAAGCAAATGGAAAGGCCCGCAAAAAATAACCCCAGGGCAGTTATGTATATGCTTAAGGAAAGGTTGGGTTTTGGTAGTTTCATAGTAATCATTATAACAGCTCAAAAGATAAACCCTGTTGACTTTAGCCGCGGGGGGTAATATAATTATCCTATCAAAAGGAAAGTGGGTACACAAGCAAAATCCCGTCCTCACGATAAAACCCGTAAAGCTATACCTTAAGTCACTCCTATGACTCTAATTTGGATTCTTACCAGCACATTTATAGTCAGCCTGATTTCTCTTGTCGGTATCTTTGCCCTGGCTATTAAAGATAAGTTATTGCATAAAATTTTATTTGGGCTGATTGGTTTTTCCGCCGGCGCTCTTATCGGGGGCGCATTTTTGCATATATTACCCGAGGCGCTGGAAAGGACAAAAAGCATATCAGTCTTCTATTACCTGATACTCGGTATCGTGCTGTTTTTCATGATGGAAAGGTATTTTTATTGGCGCCATTGCCATGAGGAAGGCGTATGCGATGTGCATGCTTTTACTTACCTTAACCTTATCGGCGACGGATTCCATAATTTTATAGACGGTATGGTTATCGCAGCCAGTTTCATAGTCTCTGTAAAGCTGGGTATAGCGACTACGCTGGCGGTTATCCTGCATGAGATTCCCCAGGAATTGGGCGATTTCGCGGTCCTTGTGCACGGCGGATTTACAAAAAAGAAAGCCTTATTGTGTAATTTCATTTCGGCATTAATGGCGATGATAGGAGCCATAGCCGGTTATTTCATTGCCGATATCGCCGCAGGATTCGCTAATTTTATCCTTCCCTTGACAGCCGGAGGGTTTATTTATATCGCTACCTCCGACCTTATCCCCGAGATACATAAAGAAAAAGACCTCAAGCGTTCCACTTCGGCGTTCATCGCCTTTTTATTCGGCATCGCCTTCATGGCCCTGGTAAAACAGTTTCTGCCGGAGTAACAAACAACCATCCATAACCCATGAAAAAAATCTCATTAATCCAGATGAAAGAAAAACAAAAAGGCAGAGTTTTTGAAATCTCCGCAGGCGCGGGGCTGCAGAATAAATTTATGAGTATGGGTATTTATCCGGGCAAGGAAATCACCAAGTTAAGCCATTTTGCTTTGAGGGGACCTGTGGCTATAAAAGTAGGCAGAAGTATTCTCGCCTTAGGCCATGGCATGGCCGGGAAAATAATATTAGAGGTAGAATGATAAAAAAGATTTTTTTAATAGGAAATCCCAATGTAGGCAAAAGCGTGGTCTTTTCGCGTTTGACCGGAGTCCAGGTGATTTCTTCGAATTACCCCGGCACAACCGTTGAAATCATATCGGGTTATTTAAAAATCGGCGAGGAGGAAATTGAAGTAGTGGATTTGCCGGGAACATACTCCTTAGAGTCTGCTTCTAAGGCGGAAGAAGTGGCGGTTTCCCTGTTAAGAGGCCAGCCTAAAGAAGAAATCGTAGTAATAAATATTATTGATTCCACCAATTTGGAGAGGAATCTCTATGTGACCTTGCAATTGCTGGAAGAAGGTTTCGCGGTAGTCGCCTGCTTAAATATGTGCGATGATACCAAACATCGCGGCATTCGTTTAGATATAGAAAATTTAGAGAAACTTTTGGAGATTCCGGTGATTTCTACCTGCGCCATAACCGGCGTGGGGATAAAATTGTTGATTGAGAGGATAAAGGATGCCAAGCCGGTCGCCAGGGATAAGTCTATCCATCTGCAGCGTTGGCAGAAGATAGGCTTGATTATTGAACAGGTCCAGCGCCTGACTCACCGGCACCATACTTTCAGAGAGGCATTAGAGGATGCCTCGGTAAGGCCGGTAAGCGGTATGTTTATGGCTATAGCGGTTATCTTCGCCTCTTTTAAGATAGTGCGTTTCCTGGGAGAGTTATTGATTAATAAGGTATTCGACCCCATCTTCTTTGATCTTTACCGGCCTTTATTGGAAAAATTAAGCGTCGCTTTAAGCTCCCAGGGATTTCTCCATCATCTGCTTATCGGTGACCTGATTAACGGCAAGATTGATTTCAAGCAGTCTATGGGGCTCTTGACTACTGCTCCCTACATCGAGTTCTCTATGGTCCTGCCGTATATAATTTCTTTTTATCTGGTTTTAAGCGTGTTAGAAGATGTGGGTTTCCTCCCGCGTCTGGCAATGCTTTTGGACAACTTATTGCATAAATTAGGTTTACATGGTTTTGCTATTATCCCTATGCTTTTGGGTTTTGGCTGTAATGTGCCAGGAATTTTATCCACGCGTATTTTAGAATCAAAAAGAGAAAGATTTATCGCCTCTACACTTATCTCCATAGGTATTCCTTGCGTACCTTTACAGGCAATGATATTCGGCCTCTTGGGCCAATTCGGAGGTTTCTATGTCGCCGGAGTTTACCTGGTATTATTCGCCTTATGGTTATTAATAGGAGTTATATTAAACCGTACCTTAAAAGGTTACAGCCCGGAATTCTTACTGGAAATCCCGCCGTACCGGTTTCCTCCCCTTTCGATCCTGTTGCAAAAGTTGATCCTACGCGTAAAGGGATTTTTAATCGAGGCGGTCCCGATAGTGTTATTGGGAGTTTTGGTGGTCAACGTGCTTTTATATTTCA
>CAYPRG010000062.1:4352-7031 GCA_964413025.1 uncultured Planctomycetales bacterium | reverse complement strand
TTATTAATCCTGGTTTTATTTATGAACTTAGTGGCGATTATCATACGTTATAAATTCAGGAAAAAGAAAAAATGGTAATATTCTCTATAAAAGAACTTGATATCTGGTTTGGTTCTGTTTATGCCTTAAAGCATCTTACTATGGATATACAGGCTAATGAAATATTAAGCGTAATCGGCCCGGCCAATAGCGGGAAAACAACTTTCTTGAGGATGCTTAACCGGCTGAATGACCTTAATCCTAATTTTAAGATGAGCGGGAATATAAAATTTGAAGAATCAGACATAAGAGAGATGGATGCGGAATTATTACGCAAGAAGGTGGGTATGGTATTTGCCTTGCCGCTGCCTTTGCCCTTATCAATATTTGATAATGTAGCTTACGGCGTGCGCATGCACGGCTTGAGGAATAAAAACTCAACCACCAGAATAGTTGAGGAAGCATTAAAAGAGGCTTATCTTTGGGATGAGGTAAAAGACAGGTTGAATGAATCTGCTTTTAAGTTGTCAGGGGGCCAGCAGCAGCGCCTGTGTATTGCCAGGACTTTAGCTGTTCAGCCGCAGGTTATACTTTTTGACGAGCCGTGTTCCGGCCTTGACCCGATTTCTACGGCCAAGGTAGAAGACGCTATGGTTAAATTAAAACAAAAATATACGATTATACTTGTTACTAACAACGTGAAGCAGGCGGCAAGAGTGGGGGATAGGACCGCTTTCTTCCTTGGCGGGGAACTTATTGAGCTGGATAAGACGGATAAGATTTTTACCGCTCCGCAGGATAAGCGTACCGATGGTTATATCAGGGGAAAGTTTGGATAATGGCAAAAATAGCTACTAAAAATTTAAATCTATGGTATGGCGATTTCCACGCTTTAAAGGGTGTAAATTCGGCCATTGAGCAGAACAGGATTACCGCGATAATCGGGCCTTCCGGATGCGGGAAATCTACTCTGCTTAGAGTATTCAATCGGATGAATGATTTGATTGAAGGGGTGCGAACAGATGGCAAGGTTTTAGTAGATGGAGCTAATATTTTGGACGGGCAAACTGATCTGGTTAATTTACGGAAAAAAGTCGGGATGGTTTTTCAGCGCCCTAATCCGTTTCCTTTGTCAATCTATGAAAATATTATTTTTGGTGAGAAAATCCACGCTGATAATCCAAAGAGGGATACCCTGGATGAGATTGCAGAGAAAAGCCTGAGAAGCGTCCTGCTTTGGGATGAGCTGAAGGATAAACTTGACCGGCCGGCGTTGGGGTTGTCGCTGGAGCAGAAACAGAGGTTGTGCATCGCCAGGTTAATCGCCGTCAAACCGGATGTCTTACTCATGGACGAGCCTTGCTCTACTCTTGACCCGCAGGCAACCGCGCGTATTGAGGAATTAATGCGTGAATTGAAAAATAACTATACTATAATAATAGTTACCCATAATATGCAGCAGGCAGCCCGGGTTTCAGACGATACCGGGTTTATGCTTTTAGGCGAACTGATAGAGTTTGGCAAAACACAGGATATATTTACCGCGCCGCGAGATAAGCGCACTGAAGATTATATTACCGGAAGATACGGTTAGGGACGGTTCTTAACTCAGAGTTAAAGTGTCCCCCCGAAGGGGACACTTTAAGATTGTCTCAAGAACCGTCCCTGACAGAAAGAAAGGGGAAATTCCAATGGAGCGACATGTTGACCAGGAATTTAAAGATTTGAATAAAGATATTTTGAAGATGGGCGCCTTGGCCGAAGAGGCGATATTTAAATCCATCGAGTCATTGAAAAACCGGGATAAAGAATTGGCTAAAGGAGTAATCGATAACGATGTTAATATTGATAAGCTGGAATTAGAAATCGATGAAAAATGTATTGATTTGATAGCCCTCTACCAGCCGATGGCTAAAGATTTGCGTTTTATTACCACCGGGATGAAGATAAACGCTGAATTGGAGAGGATAGCTGATATAGCGGTAGACATATCCCAGCGCACGCTGGAATTAGTAGATAAGCCGCTCTTAAAGCCTCTGATTGACATACCGAAGTTAACCGCAATAGCCCAGAATATGGTGAAGACGGCCATAGATTCGTTTGTCGAGGGAAATTTTGAATTGGCAAAAAAAGTTTTACAATCTGATTCCGAGGCTGACCAATTGCGCAATATAATTCAAAAAGAACTCATTGATGATTATATGGTAAAAGACTGTGCCAGCGCCCCGAGAGCGGTACAGTTATTATTGATTGCACGATTTCTGGAGCGCATTTGCGACCACGCCACTAATATAGCTGAAGATGTCATCTATATGGTCCAGGCTGAAGTGGTCAGGCATCATCCTGAAAGATTAAAATAAACCCGCCAAAATCTTCTATTTTGTGCTAAAATAATTCAATAATTGTGGGATTGTTTCATAGAAAAAAGGAAAAGATGTCTCGATTCAAAAAAATAATAGTACTATTAGCGGTTATTTCTGTGATAGCCGTTCTTTTTGTAGCGTTATTTACCATATTCTTTGACCAGGCGGTTTTGGTGAGGAAAGGGACTATTTACCGTGTCCCCGGGCCGGAAAAAGTCGTAGCTTTGACTTTTGACGATGGGCCTTCTCCCGACTGGACCCCGAAGATATTAGACGAGCTTAAAAAGGCGGATGTAAAAGCCACTTTTTTCATGCTTGGGAAAAATGTTGAGAGGTA
>CAYPRG010000062.1:0-4252 GCA_964413025.1 uncultured Planctomycetales bacterium | reverse complement strand
CTGCCAAAAAAAATCCGGGGATTATTTTATTTTATATTTTTTCCGCCCTGGCGGTTTTGACTAAGGGGCCGTTGGGATTCATTATTCCGATAATAATCGTGGCCCTGTTTTTAGGAATAAGAAAAGATTTAAAATTTATTTTTTGCTGGAGTTCTCTCTGGGGGTTATTATTATTCAGCCTGATAGCCCTGCCCTGGTATGTGTTTATGATTGATAGATATAAAGATGGATTTACCCGGGAATTTTTTTACAACGACCATATAAGGAGAGTAGTGGAAGCAGAACATAAGGGGAATGATAAATGGTATTTTTATCCATTATCGGCTATTTTTTGCATGTTTCCCTGGAGCGTATTTGTTTCTGTTTCATTATTTTTTCTTCCCAAGTGGCTTAAAGAGAAGAAAACGCAGCCTGTATACTTGTTTCTTTTTTGTTGGGTCGCCGTGGTCTTCGTATTATTCCAATCCGCGCATTCAAAATTGGTAAGTTATATCTTTCCTATGTTTCCCGCCTTAGCGATACTGGCCGGCGACCTTATCTGTAATGCCGTGAATTCTAAAAAGCGGCAGGCCTATGTGCTTTCATTAGCCTCTTGGTGCATATTCGCTCTGTTGCCGATAGGGCTTGTAGTATGTTCGATCATATATTCTGAGTATGTCCCTACTAAAAGCCTGGTCTATAATTTTTTATACATATACATGATATTGGTGATGGTTATGCTGTTGTTCATCCTGAAGAAAAAAATATTGGCGAATTTATGCGTTATGGCTGTTATGGTTCCTCTGTGCCTGTTTTATGCCTTTGCCGTGAATAAGCATTATGACGCTTATGTCTCTAGTAAGGAGGCCGGTGAATATTTAATGAAAAACCATAAAGTTGAAAATGCGATTATCTGCTCAAAGATCCTTGCCCGTGGCATGAGGTTCTATACCGATAAAGATGTCGCCGTATTTGACTTGGGAGGGGCAAGATATTTTAGCCCTCATCCAATACCCAGCCTTGATTCGTATCCAAAGATAGATGAATTCTTAAAAAAGCAGCCAATTGCTTACGGTGTTATCAATAAATCCGGCTTGGCTGATATGCGCCAGTACGTTTCCGCCAGGAAACTAAAATTAACCGTCTTAAAGGTTGTCGGAAACGAATCTGTTGTGTTAATCCAGCCAGGTAGTTAAGGTAAGCTTTATTTAATGAAAAATGGATATAGAAAAATATTATTTTCATTAATTGGTTTTATCCTGATATTTCTGGCAGTTTTTACGATTTTTGTGTTATTGGAAATTGTTGCTTCCTGTTTTGTTTCCCTGCCTAATGCTAACCTGAGGAATGACTTCAGGTTGAACCACACCTGGCGCTTTAATAGCAGTTTCACTCATAATGAATGGACGAGAAATGAGCCCCAGTATAAGCCTTATACGCACAGATATAACAAGCAGGGTTGGATTGGGTTCCATGATGTCGCGGGAAAAAAGCCGGACAATATTTTCAGGATATTTTATGTCGGTGACTCGTTTGTCGAGGGGACCGTGCCGATGGACGGCTCTGTCCCGGCTATCGTTGAAAAATATCTGAATGGACAGGAAAATAAAGGCATAAAGTTCGAAGTAATAAATACCGGCACAAGCAGTTATTCGCCGGTATTGTATTATATACTTATCCGATATTATATATCCAGGTATTCTCCGGATTTGATAGTGGTCTGTGTTGATATGACAGACGTTTTTGACGATTGGAAATACAGGCAGACCATGATTGTTGATTCGGAAGGCGACCCCTGGGCTGTCCTTCCCGGCGATATATACCGCCGGCCCTATGTGGATACCGGTGACCGCTGCGTTAAGTCGGGGTTATGGAGCAGGGCGAAAGTCTTCTTATTCGCAAACTCGTATTTGTTCAATATTTTTTACAGGCCTGGCCGAAGCGCAGATAAAAACGATATTACGGATAGCAGTTACTCGCGGTGGGCATGGTGCAGTGATCCTTGGGATGCCAAGACAGAAAAGCAGGTAAATTTTAGCATGGATATTCTTGCCAGGATTGCCTCTTACTGTAGACAAAACAATGTCAAGCTGCTATTGACCGGCGTACCTTATTATCAGCAGCTTGTATCAGGCCCGAACGGAAAACCCGCCTGGTCTATCCGGCCCCATCAGGAGATAGAAAAAGTTGCTTTAAAAAATGGAGCAGTTTATTTTGATTCGGTAAGCTTCATGGAGCCTTTTGTCAAGGGAACAGCTCAAACTGTTTATTATTACAAGAATAATACGCATTTCAACCCGCAAGGGTATAAAATATGGTCTCAGGCGCACATAAAGGCATTAACCGATAATTTAAGAAAGGGCGAGCGATGAAAGAAATCCTTTATCTACTATTAGGGCTTAGCGCGGGGACTCTCTCTGGTATGTTCGGAATAGGCGGAGGTACAATACTGATACCAGGTTTGGTCCTTTTAGCGGGATTGACTCAACATGAAGCCCAGGGCACAACCCTTGCCATTATGTTGTTGCCTATAGGGATTTTGGCGGTGATGCGCTATTATCATAGCGGGCACGTTCATTTTTACATCGCCGCGTTTATCTGTATAGGTTTTGTTATTGGCGGGCTTTTTGGCGCGAATATGGCAGAAGCCCTGCCGAACCTGTTTTTAAAAAAGGCGTTCAGCGTATTCCTGATGGTTGTAGCACTTTATACTTTTTTCTCAAAGTAAATCTTAATACTGCGCGGGGAAGGAGTATCGGGCATGGATGATGTTATTAAAATCTTAGGCAATGAAGCGGACTATTTTTTAAAGCATAAGTGCGAGGCTATACCAAAAGAAGATATTCATTTGCCAGGGCCTGATTTTGTGGAAAGGATTTTTAGTTTATCTGACCGGTCGAAAGCGGTTTTAAAAAACCTAAAGCGAATATTTAATCACGGCCGATTGAGCAGCACAGGCTATCTTTCTATCTTACCGGTAGACCAAGGTGTTGAACATTCCGCAGGCGCTTCATTCGCCCCTAACCCGGTTTTCTTTGATCCTGAAAATATCGTTAAGCTCGCCATAAACGGCGGATGTAATGCTGTGGCATCTACTTTGGGAGTTTTAGGGATAGTTGCGAGTAAATATTCCGGGAAAATACCTTTTATAGTTAAATTAAATCACAATGAACTGCTTAGTTACCCTAATGCATATGACCAGCAGATGTTTGCTTCAGCCGAGCAGGCATTTAAGATGGGGGCGGCGGCAGTGGGAGCGACCATATATTTCGGCTCGCCGGAATCGCCCCGCCAGATAACCGAAGTAAGCCGTGCTTTCCAGCGGGCGCATGAGCTAGGCATGTGCACGATATTATGGTGTTACCTGCGCAATGAGGCCTTTAAAAAGGATGGTTTGGATTATGAGACATCCGCTGACCTCACCGGCCAGGCCAACCATCTTGGCGTGACCATTGAAGCGGATATTATCAAACAGAAATTACCTACTTGTAATGGCGGCTACAACGCCATTAAATTTGGCAAGACCAGCCCTTTGGTGTATGAGAAGTTGACTACAGATCACCCGATTGACATTACCCGCTATCAGGTCGCGAACTGTTATATGGGGCGGATAGGCTTGATTAATTCCGGCGGCGCTTCGGGGAAAGACGATTTACGTGAAGCAGTAAAAACCGCGGTAATCAACAAACGAGCCGGCGGGATGGGGCTTATTTCAGGCAGGAAGGCATTTCAGAGGCAGATGGAAGAAGGTATCAATCTTCTTCATGCTATTCAGGATGTTTATCTGGCGAAGGAAATCACCATCGCGTGAGTAGTCAGTAAAGACAAATGCAGTGGTAGTAGAGGGGGCTTAAATGGATAGAAAAGTATTCTTTAGTTTCAAATATGAAGATTTATCAAGGGCTATAGTTGTCAGAGACAGTTGGGTTGCTCAAGGGAGAGAAGCGGCAGGGTTTATTGATGAGGCTGGTTTTAAAAAATTAGAAAAACAGGGCGACGGTGCTGTTTGGAGTTGGATTGATAGCCAGCTTGTCGGAACTTCTGTAACTGTTGTTTTGGTGGGAGACAAAACCTGTAATAGCAGATGGGTGAAGTATGAAATTAAGAAAAGCATAGAGATTGGAAACGGCTTATTGGGGATAGATATAAGCAAAATAAAGGATTTGCGTGGTAAAACAACAGAAAGATGCGGGCAGATTCCCGAAGGCTATAAATTTTATATGTGGCACAATGACGAAGGGTACAACAAAATTGACGATTGGATTGAAGCTGC
>CAYPRG010000061.1:3929-7245 GCA_964413025.1 uncultured Planctomycetales bacterium | reverse complement strand
TTTGCCTTAGCTATATCAAAGTAAACATCCCCGCCTGCCTGATAGGCAACACCCCTCCCAATCAAGCCTTCAATGAACTTTATCATTTTGGAGATATATTCGCTTGCCTTGGGCTCTAAGATGCCATCCTGGTTGATATTTAGCTGCTGCAGTGCCTGATGGTAAGAATCAAGGTACTTCGTGGATACTTTTTTTACCGCGCTGATTAAATCTTCACCGGGGAATTCCTGCCTTGCTTTATCGATAATTTTATCGTCAACGTCTGTGACGTTTCTGACAAACTTGACCTGATAACCCCTATACACCAGGTAACGCCTGACCACATCAAAGATATAGGCGCTGCGGGCGTGCCCTATATGCGGCTGGTCGTAAACCGTCGGCCCGCAGGCATACATGGACACCTGCGGCGGATTTAACGGTTCAAAAGGTTTTTTCTCTCTGGTGAGGGAGTTATATATAAAGATAGGCACTTCTATTATTTCTTTCCCTTATCCTCTAACTGCTCGATCCTCTTCTGCAGCTCATCCATCGCCTGCATAATCGGGTCAAGTATATGGATATGGTCTAAACTGACATCTATTTTTTTACCATCCTGCTTGGTGACTCTTCCCGGCACGCCCACCACCGTAGAATTCACCGGCACATCTTTTATGACTACCGCGTTTGCTCCTATATAAGAATTATCGCCTATGTTGATGTTGCCTAAAATCTTTGCTCCGCCTCCGATAACCACATTATTGCCGATAGTAGGATGGCGTTTCCCCTTCTCCAGGCCAGTCCCGCCTAATGTCACCCCCTGGTACAAAAGCACGTCATCGCCGACAATCGCGGTCTCGCCGATTACCACACCCATCCCGTGGTCAATAAAAAATCTTTTACCGATTTTGGCCCCGGGGTGTATTTCAATGCCGGTAGTAAACCTTGAAAGCTGCGAAAGCAGGCGAGCAAGAAAAAACAGGTGCGATTTATAGAAAAAATTCGCTATCCGGTAATTTACTAAAGCATGCAGCCCCTGGTAAAGAAAAACTATTTCTAAAAAACTCTTGGCCGCGGGGTCTTTCTTCTGGGCTGCCCTGATATCTTCATAAAAGAATATGGAAACAAGCAGTATCTTCAGGATAAAAAGCGTTAATAGAATAACCAGTATCTGTAAAAAGCAATCCATCTTATTCTCCTTTAATCAACATTGCTACGGCGTGGCAGGCAATCGCTTCCTTCCTGCCAATCTCGCCCAGGCCTTCGTTAGTCTTGGTCTTTAAATTTACGTATTCCTCTCTGATCCTTAAGACCGCGGCGATATTTTCCTGTATCCTCTTCTTAAAAGAGGAAAGCTTCGGCTCCTCAAGGATAATCACCGCGTCTATATTGTTGACCTGAAAACTCCTTTTTCTTAACAAATCCGCCACTGTCTTAAATAATTCCATGCTGGAGACACCCTGATACTTAGGGTCGCTGTCCGGGAAGAGCTCCCCGATATCCCTCTCTTCTGCCGCGCCCAATAAGGCGTCGCATACCGCGTGTAAAAGCACATCCGCGTCCGAATGGCCCAATGATCCCTTGCTATAGGGGATCTCTATCCCCCCGATAAATAATTTACGGCCTTCAACTAAACGGTGGATATCATAACCTATGCCAAGTTTATATTTCATTGTTACCTCCTACCCCTTATTTTTGACTATTGCTTTCGCAAACGAGATATCTTCGGGAGTAGTAACCTTGATATTAAAGTATGCGCCCATAACCATCTTTACCGGAGCGCCCAACTTTTCTACCAAAGAAGCATCGTCAGTAACATTAGTATCCCCGAATTTCCTGTATGCCCTCAAGATCAAATCCTTCTTAAAAACCTGGGGGGTCTGAATCTCCCAGAGGCCATCCCGGTTAACAGTCTCCCTGACCGCGCCTTTAGCGTTTACTCTTTTGATGGTCGCCTTGACCGGCACACCGGCTATGGCCGCTCCGGATCTAGCCGCTTCTTTTATTGTCAGCGATATTGTCCTTTTATCGACGAAAGGCCTTACCCCGTCATGGATCAAAACCAACTCAGCCCGGGGATCTATAGCTTTTAATCCGCAATAAACCGAATCCTGGCGCTGCCTGCCGCCTAAAACTACCTGCCTTATCTTGCCTATCCTGTATTGCCTGATTTTATCGGTTATCTTTTTTATATTTGAAGGATTAGCCACCACCACAATATCTTTTATATATGGGTGCCGGCTAAACGCGCTCAAACAATGAATAATCACCGGCTTGGCCATGATTTCACTGAGAGGCTTGGAAATTTTTGACTTAAACCTTACCCCCCTGCCGGCGGCAAGGACAATGGCTGTAACGTATTTCACTTTTCTAATTTAGTAAAAATCATCCTGCCCGCCTGAGTCTGCAGCACAGAAGTAACCACCACCCTTACATCCTGGCCGATAAGCTTACGCGCTTCTTCAACCACGATCATTGTGCCGTCCTCCAGGTAACCCACCGCCTGATTATATTCCTTGCCCTCCCGGATCAACTTGGTCTGCATATGTTCCCCCGGAAAAACTACAGGCTTTAAAGCATTTGCCAGTTCATTGATGTTAAGTATTTTAATCCCCTGAAGGCTGGCTACCCGGTTCAGGTTAAAATCCACGGTCATTATTTTTGCTTCCAATAATTTGGCAAGTTTTACTAATTTAGCGTCAACCTCAGGAGTATCGGGAAACTCTTCTTCATGCAGGGTAATATCCCCGCTTTCTTTTTGGATCACGTGCAGGATCTCCAAGCCCCTTCTTCCCCTCTGGCGTTTCATGGGGTCAGTTGAATCGGCGATCTGCTGGAGTTCCTTTAAGACGAATTTCGGGATGATGATTTTCCCTTCCAGGAATTTTGTTTTGCATATATCCACTATCCTGCCGTCAATAATCACGCTGGTATCCAGAAGAATCATCTCCTGTGTCTGGTCCTGCCGGCGTAACCTTACATAGGGAATAATAATATTGAACTCGTCCTTGCCGCGTAAGGCTATAACCATACCCAAGTAACAGAATATAAGAGTAAGGATAACTTTAACCAACGCTATAGTGTCAACCGCAAGAGGTGCCAGGCTAAAGGCATCGCCGACCAGTTTTGACATAATCAAGCCTAATATCAGGCCGAATACCGCGCTGGAGAGCCCCTTTACCGAAACCTTGCGCATGCCGATTTCAATCAGGATGATCAAAAACGCTACTCCGGCGCCTAAAAAAATGCCGGCTATGCCCATTCCCCTGACTTCAAACGCCTGGTAACCTGTAATCATACTGATGACAATAAAAAGTAACCGCACTAAAAGTAGATTCAT
>CAYPRG010000061.1:0-3829 GCA_964413025.1 uncultured Planctomycetales bacterium | reverse complement strand
TTAACACAATATCCAACGCTTCTTTTAAAGTCGAAACCGGGATTAACTCTATTGGCCCTTTCTTATAATCTAAATTTTTATGATTATTCCTGGGTAAAACACAATGTTTGAAGCCTAATTTTTCCGCTTCATTTATGCGCAAAGAAACCTGGGATATGCTCCTTATCTCTCCGGCAAGGCCTACCTCGCCTATTACCACTGTTTCAGGCATCACCAATTGCTCCTGGAAAGCCGAAGCCACTGCTGTGGCTACGGCTAAATCCGCGGCAGGGTCCTCTATTTTTATTCCGCCGGCAACATTGACAAATATATCTTCCGTCTCAAGGTGAAAGCCTATCCTTTTTTCCAGCACCGCGACCAATAAATTCAGGCGGTTAAAATCAAACCCCTGGGCGCGATGCCTGGCATAGCCGAAATTACTCTTGCTGGACAACGACTGGATCTCGACCAATAGAGGCCGCGTGCCTTCCAATATTGAGACTACCACCGAACCAGAGACGTCCTTCGGCCTCTCCGATAAAAATATCTTTGAAGGATTCTTTACCTCGGCCAACCCGCCGGCACCCATCTCAAATACGCCGATTTCATTGGTAGAGCCAAACCTGTTTTTCACTGCCCGTAAAATCCGGTATAAGGAAAACCTGTCCCCTTCAAAATAAAGCACTGTGTCTACTATATGCTCCAAGACGCGCGGCCCGGCGATGGTCCCTTCTTTAGTCACATGGCCGATAATAAAGATAGTCATCCCGCGGGTTTTAGCCAACTGAGTGAGAATACCGGCGCACTCCCTGACCTGGCTTACGCTCCCCGGGGAAGAGCTGATAGAAGGCTCAAAAATAACCTGGATAGAATCAATGATCACTACTTCCGGTTTAATTTTCTGGATGTACTCAATAATCAGGGACAAGTCCGTCTGGTTGACTATATAGAGGCTGCCTGAATCAGGAGAGCCTAACCGCTTTGCCCTTAATTTTGTCTGAGCCACAGATTCTTCGCCGCTGACGTAAAGGACTGTCACTCCCTGCCTGGTCAATTGATTGGAGACCTGCAGCGATATGGTAGACTTGCCGATACCAGGGTCGCCCCCGACTAAGACTACCGAACCTGATACAATGCCGCCCCCTAATACCCTGTCTAATTCTAAGATTCCTGTCTTTAGCCTGGAATCTTCCTTTATCAGGACATCCTTCAATAAAACCGGCTCGTCTCTATATAAGGCGACTCTCTCTTTGGATTTATTAGCCTGCGGCGCGGCGTAGTCTTCTTCCACAAAGGTATTCCAGCTGTTGCAGTCCGGGCACCTGCCTATCCATTTAGGCGACTGGTAACCGCAATTCTGGCAGCTAAATACTGTTTTTACTTTCATTTCTTTTCTTTAGTCTTATAAAATAATTTCCAGGGGTTTTTTCTTATGTCGGAGGCAAATGCCTCCAATTCATTGTACATAGTATCTTCGTAAATAAGTTTCCCCAGGGTACCCTCTTTGTTTTTTATCTTTTCAATGAGCTGGTTAATATTATCAACAATACTCTTGGCCAAATGGGTCACTTCGTGCATCGGGATAGGATCAACCCCTGCGATGGTTTGATTTGCCGTCAGGACATTGTTGTAATCTTTGCCGGGTATAATCTCAACATATTTTTCTCCCAGTAACCCCAGGGTATTCACCCACACCGTAGAGTCAACCGGTATTTGGACGCCTTTCTTAAGCCAGCAGAGTATCTTCACTTTGGTCACCTGCTCTTCGGGGACAAAAACAAAACTTATTTGCTTGACCTGTCCGGTATCTAAACCCGCGAATCTTACCGGGGCGCCTAATTTTACCCCATTTACGAAATTAAATGTAACATTAACCTCATAGCCGGAACTCCAGGTCTTAAAACCGCCGATGGAAAGAATGAATACCGCAAAAATCACCATGCCCACAAAAACAAAAACCCCTACCTTTAACTCCAATTTTGTTTTTCCGAATATCATTTTATATCCTCCGGATTATGGAAAATTATTCCAAGGTCTCGGTTATCGGACCTTTGCTTAAACCATTTATAAACTGGTGCACCACGGGATTAGCGCTGTTCTCAATATCTGAAGGACTGCCCTCAGCAATAATCTTACCCTGGTACATCATCGCTATCCTGTCCGCTATTTTATAGGCGCTTTTCATATCGTGCGTAACTACGATAGAAGTAACTTTTAATTTATCGTGAAGGCTTTTTATAAGTTCATTGATGCTGTCCGCGGTAATGGGGTCTACGCCGGTGGTAGGCTCATCATAAAGGATTATTTCGGGCTTTATGCATATCGCTCTTGCCAACGCCACTCTTTTCTTCATCCCTCCGCTTAATTCAGAAGGCATAAGGTTTCCGATGCCGCAAAGATCCACCAGGCATAATGACTCTTCTATTCTCTCCAGTAATTCCCGGTGGCCGATATGGTCATGCTCTATCAGCCCGAAACCCACGTTCTCACCTACGGTCAGGGAATCAAAAAGCGCCCCGCCCTGAAAAACCATGCCGATTTTTAAACGCAAAGCGCTTAATTCTTTTTCAGGCAATCTGGCTACTTCATTATCATCTACAAACAACTTCCCTTTGTCAGGCCTTAATATGCCCACAATGTGCTTGAGTAAAACCGACTTCCCGCATCCGGAGCGGCCGATAATAACACAAGTAGAACCTGTATTTATTTTAAGGCTCAATTCATCCAGGATCTTGTGTTCGCCGAAATACTTAGTTATTCCTTTTATATCTATCATGAAAATTATGGAAATATAAAAATGTAAAAAATGGGGACGTTTCTATTTTTCTGCTAAATCAGGAACGTTAAAAATAGAAACGTCCCCAATTTTTTAACTAAGGAAATATAAAATAAAAAATCGCGGTAAAAAAACAATCCGCAACAATAATCAAAATGAAGGTGGTGACCACTGAGCGGGTAGTAGCCTGCCCTACCCCCTCTGCCCCGCCCTCTACGCTAAAACCCTGAAAACAACTTACAAAAGCGATGATCATCCCGAAGAACACGCTCTTTAATAACCCTGTAAACAAATCCTTGTAAAGCAAAGCGTCAAAGGTAACATGCATGTACATACTGGAAGATATGCCTAACTTATAAACGCAGATAAAATAACTCCCCAGTATGCCGATTATATCCGAATATAAGGTCAATAAAGGCAGCATAAGAACCAAGGCCAGGAAGCGGGGGACAACCAGGTACTTTATGGGATTAGTAGCCAGGGTTTCCAGGGCGTCTATTTGTTCGGTGACCTGCATCGAGCCAAGCTCCGCAGTGATAGAAGCCCCTACTCTTCCGGCGATAACTAACGCCGTGATCACCGGGCCCAACTCTCTTACCACGGTTATGGCCACCAGGCTGGCGATATACATCTCCGAACCTATGCGCTGCATAAAATACGCCGTCTGCAGGGCAAAAATAAATCCGATAAATAACGACACCAGCGAAACTATCGGCAAGCTGTCAAAACCGGCTTTTCTTGCCTGCTCTAAAACACGGTATTTCTGGAAAGGCGGAGTAAACGCAAAATAGAAAGTTTGGACAGCTAATTTAGTCAAGCCCCCAAAAAGATACATGAAAGAAATAATCTTGCGGCCGAATTCTATGAAAAATCTGTTAATCATGATTCAAAAACTAACTCCTCGTTTTTACGCACTAGCTTTACCGCGGAGCCATCTTTAAACCTCTTGGAAATTATCTCAGACGCCAGAGGATCTTCTATGAACCTCTGTATTGTCCGTTTTAAAGGCCTGGCTCCGAAGACAGGATCAAAACCCTTCTCAATAAGGAAATCTTTGGCTTCCGGAGTAACTTC